>DATEIS010000513.1:0-18696 GCA_035278765.1 Pyrinomonadaceae bacterium
GGCTGGCAGCAGTTCATTGAGATAGTCGTACTGGAAGTACAACGTCTTCTCATCGCTTCCGGTGTAGACGCCGCGAATAATGAACTCGACTTCCTGGTTGTAGATCGGACTTTTCAGAGTGACTCGTTGGCCGGGAGTAAACCCGTAGAGTTTGACAAGTTTCGCTCCGACGATCGCTCCCTGCCGGTCATTAATAAATGACTGCCAGTCGGCGTCAGACATTTTTATCTCGGGAATGACGTCGCGCATCTTGCGTGCGTCGACGGCAAAGTTCGCGAAGAAGTTGCGCTCGTCTTTATAGATTCCGCCAAACCAACTGAATGGCATTGCTTCCTTCACGCCCGGCACCGTTTTCATTTTTTGGAGATGGGCCATGGGAATCACGAAGCCGAGTGAAACCGCGTGACGCGACACGAGCCGCAGCGGACTCGCTTCTTCGGTGCCGCGATCAAACTCGGTAAGGATAGTGGCCAAACTTATGATCAGAAAGAGCGAGACGACGAGGCTCGAAATGGTCAACAGCGTTCGTCTTTTGTTTCGCAGGATGTTCTTAAAGATCAGCTTTGCATATTTCATAAGCAATCACCTTCGTTTTAAGAGCGCCGAGCTGTGGACGGTAAAGTGAGTACGCACCGACCACCGAAAGGTTCTGAGAAATGCCCAAATTTTTGAATGCCCAACCGGATCTTATCAAATCCAACTATAAGTCGAATGCCGCGGTCCGAAATCGACATCATTTTCTTTTTTAATGCATCAATTAATTTAGAGACGCTCATGCGCCTCGGGACGTACTGTAGGGGCGGCCACGGAGGGCCGCCCCTACAGTACGTTCAAATGAACGCGCAGGCTTCGTTGAATTCGAGTCGGGGGAGGCGCGGCATGAAGCTCGATGGGTCGCCGTACCCGAGGTTGCAGAGGAAATTCGATTTAACGTGACCATCCGGGAAGAACGCCTCATCGACCTTCGCATTATCAAACCCGGACATCGGTCCACAATCGAACCCAAGCGCACGCGCCGCAATGATCAAGTACGCCCCCTGAAGCGACGAATTCCGCCGCGCCGTCTCCTCAGCGAATTTCGCGTTCGACACATACATCTCGCGCATCGCAGGCTTGTGCGGGAAGAGCTGCGGCAACTTCTCATAAAACCTCAGATCGTAAGCAACGATAACCGTAACCGGCGCAGCCATCGTCTTATCAACATTCCCCGAAGAGAGCGCCGGTCGCAGTCGCTCCTTCGCTTCCGGTGAACGAACAAACACAAACCGACCCGGGCTCCCATTAGCACTCGTGGGCCCCCACTTCATCAAGTCGTAGACCTGTCGCAACTGTTCATCGGTAACCGGCTTGTCGAGCCAGCGGTTGTACGTGCGCGCCTCGAGAAAGATTTGGCCCAGTGCCTCGTCAGTTAACGGATTTTTCATCTGAGTTTTGCCTCAGGAATAGTAAGCCACAAAAAACCACAAAAAGCACAAGCTTTGCTTCTCCAAATTTGCTCTTTGGAGACAAATTTCGACCATTCCCCGAGGCTCTTCGTCTAAGCATCGGGGAAGTCAAAAAGACTTGTTGAGGTCCGAAGCTGAAATGGTATATTTACCCAACCTGGTTACGGACCAAGGTCGCCCCTCGCGAAGAGCGCCAGAACTCACCTGAGACAGAGTCAATTTCGGAAATCGTGTCGGAGCCGTCCCTATGAGAACCAGCTATTTCCGCTGTGCTGCTAAGGGTTTTATCTTTTCTTTTCTCCTGCTTGTCTGCCTGATCCCAGCGAAGGCAGCAACGAACAAGAAACCGGTTTTGATTAGCCAGACCGCAAGTACGCGGGCTGTGGCTTTCGAAACGGTTTCATTCAAGGCCGAACCCTTTCCTTTGACGGCCTCGAATCCGCTAACACATAGCGATACGCGAACCCGAATCTCGATCTTCGCAATGGACCTCGAACTGCTTCCCGGCGAGGGTGCAAACGCATTTACAGCCGATGTGCAGGACGCTGCTGGAAAGATTTATCCATTGCGGGTCGAATACGTAGACCAGGTTCCGAACTTTCCCGGCATCACCCAGATCGTCGTCAGACTCGCCGACGACCTCAGCGATGTAGGCGACGTTTTACTGCGTCTCAATTTGCACGGCATGGCGAGTAATCGTGTGCGGGTTGCAATCGGACATACGGGTGGTGGACCAGCCGACGATGCCGGCGCGGTCGCGACCCCCGCTCCGCAAACTCCGCCGGGTGCAGATCCTCCGTTAGTTCCGGATCCATTTACCGGTCCGGCAAGTGAAGCCGACACGATACGTTTTCTCGAACAGGCGAGCTGGGGACCAACCTCTGCTGAGATTACACGCGTGAAAGCAATGGGCTTCATCGCTTATCTCAATGAACAGTTCAGCCTCGCGCCTAGCAATGTGGCCAAAGGATCGAATTATCCCGATCTGACATTCCCGCTCGACGATTCGAGCCAGCAATGTCCATCGACCTCCATTGATCCGAACTACAACCAGAACATTTGCTTCCGTGATCTCTACTCAGTCTATCCCCTGCAGCGCACGTTCTTCAGTAATGCGCTTTACCGTAACGATCAACTGCGACAGCGTGTAGCTTTTGCGCTGCACCAGATCATGGTTGTTTCTGCGGCCAGCGAGGTCAATCGTCCGAGCTGGATGACTATTTACCTGCAGGCGCTGGATCGCAATGCTTTTGGTAGTTATCGCACGCTGCTAAACGAGGTCACGCTCACACCCGCGATGGGCGAGTATCTCGACATGCGTTTGAGCACTAGAACAAGTCCGAATGAGAATTTTGCGCGCGAGGTCTTGCAACTCTTCTCGATCGGTACTGACGTGCTGAACCCTGACGGCACACCGCAGCATGATGCACAAGGCAACACGATTCCCACCTACTCGCAGGCGGATGTGAACGAGTTTACGCGTGTGTTTACAGGTTGGAATTTTGCAACGTCTTTCGCCGCCGGCATCACCAACTTCCGCGATCCGATGGTCCCGCGTGGTGGCCAGAACCACGATGCGGGTGCGAAGACGCTGTTGAATGGCTTCAGCATCGCCGCGTGTCCAAGTCCGAATGGCACCGCGAATATTGCCTGTGCCCAGTCAGACATGACGGCAGTGATGAATCACCTGGCCAATCATCCGAATGTTGGGCCATTCATCAGCAAGCAGTTGATCCAGCATTTGGTCACCAGTAATCCGAGTCCTGCTTACGTCGAGCGTGTTGCGAAGGTCTTCAATAACGACTGTAGCGGGCTTTATCCGCAGGGTTGCACGAATGTTCGCGGCAATCTGAAGCTCGTGGTGCAGGCCATCCTGCTGGATCCGGAAGCACGTGGCGACGTTAAGACCGATCCAAACTACGGCAAATTGCGTGAGCCAGCCCAGTACATCAACGGTTTCCTGCGTGCCTTCAACGTCAAATCGTTTGACAAGACGAGCACCAGCGACGGCGTTCTGGATAACAGAGGCGGCAGCTTTACTTTCACCCTGGACCAGCCGATCTTCCAACCGCCGACGGTGTTCAGCTATTACCAGCCGGCTTATGAAGTGCCGGGTACGAAGATCCTCGGTCCTGCATTCGGCATTCTTTCCACGACTACGACGCTGCGCCGTGCAAACAACATCAACACGCTGATCTATAACGGCCTGACCGCTACCATTACGCCGACAGTGGCAAATCCGGATCGACCACGAGGCACGTCAATCGATATCTCGAATCTCGAGGCGCTTGCAGCGAACCCGGGTGACGTCGTTAACGCGCTCGATGTGTTGTTGCTCCACGGAACGATGCACCCGCAGATGCGCAGCTCGATCATCACGGCGATGAATGCAATCAACGATGCCAACGTCACGACGCGTCACCAGAAGCGCGCGCGAATGGCCGTCTACCTCGTCGCAACTTCTTCTCAGTACGACATTCAGAGATAACTATCATGGCGATAACACGAAGAGATTTCTTACGTTCGAGCGCATGTGCCGTAGGTAGTATGGCGCTGGCTTCAAGTATCGATACTTTCAGTCTGGTCCACGCGCTCACACCGGAAGCTGCGAGTGATTACAAAGCTCTCGTTTGCGTGTTTCTGAATGGCGGCAACGACGGCAACAACATGTTTGTGTCGTTGGACCAGTACAACGGTCCAGGGGGAAGTCTGACGACGGGCTATTCGAATGTGCGCGCCGCGGCGGGCTTGGCGATTGCGCAGGCGAGCTTACTGCCCGTATCGCCTGTGAGCGGCGGCTCGTATGGTTTTCACCCAAACATGCCGGAGATGCGTGATCTCTTTAATCAGGGAAAACTCGCAGTGCTCTGTAATAACGGTCCGCTTGTCGAACCACTGACGCGAACCACTTATCAGAACGGCACCGGCAAGAAACCGCTGCAACTGTTTTCTCATTCCGATCAGGTCGGATTGTTTCAAACCGCGATCGCAAACAACGTCAGTCAAACAGGCTGGGGCGGCAGATTGGCCGACAAGACAGCGGGACTGAACGGTTCTGCGACTTTCCCGAGCAACGTCTCGATCGCCGGGATCAATCTCTTGTTAAGCGGGGTCGACACACGACAACTTGCTGTAGCTGACTCGAATACGTCGCTCGCCAACGTCCTGCAACTCAACTCGGCTCCCACGGCGGCCGAACAAACACCACGATTTGCTTCATTCAATGAGTTGCGTACGCTCGATAACAACTTCAAACTCGTCAAAGCCGCGAGTGACACGCGCTCGAGCTCGATTGAAACAGACAATGCGCTGAGCAGTGTGAATCCAATTCTCACAACGGTGTTTCCAAACACTTCGCTGGGTCGCCAGCTAAGACAAGTCGCTCTTTTAATCAAAGCCTGCACCGATGTGAACGCAGGAATTAACATGAAGCGACAAATTTTCTTTACGCAAATCGGCGGCTTTGATACACATTCAGCGGAGATTGGCGGACAGGGTAATCTGTTGACTCAAGTCAGTCAGGCAATCAATGCTTTTTACGCAGCCACTGTCGAGCTCGGCATTCAGGATAAAGTGACGACGTTTACGATGTCGGACTTTGGACGTACCTTCCAGCCCGCGGGTACTGGCGTCAATGCTGTCGGCACCGATCACGCGTGGGGAAATCATCAACTGATTGTTGGTGGCCAGGTGCAGGGACACACGTTATACGGTACTTATCCGACGCTGGCACTTGGTGGTCCCGATGATACTGACGGTGGATCGAATCCGCGTGGCCGCTGGATCCCGACGACGTCTGTTGAGCAGTATGCGGCAACACTTGCGACCTGGTACGGTTTGTCGTCAGCCGATCTTTCGGCGGTGTTTCCGTTGATTGGTCGCTTCGCAACTTCGGATTTAGGATTCCTGGCTTAAACGTTAATGGCCACAAAAGGGCACAAAAAGCACAAGCGAAATGATTCTGTTTGTGTTTCGGGTAACTCTCTGTGGCTCATCAGGTTGATTGTATTTGCATCCGTTTTAGCCGGGGTTGCGGGGTATCTGTTGACTCACAACGCCGGAACTCCTCCGGTGCATGCATTCTCCGCTGGGCCGCCGGCGGGTTACACGGGTGCTCCCCTCGAAGAACCTGAAGCTTGCGCCGAGTGTCACGTGCCGCCGGATGCAGGCACGGGCACGATTTCTATTAACGCGCCGCAAACCTATGTTCCCGGACAAACCTACCCGATCACCGTAACGCACACGAATTCAGATCCGACGCGACTGCGCTGGGGCTTTGAACTCACTGTCCTCGACACTGCCTCGGATGAAAAAGCAGGCGAGCTGCAAAGCACGGATGGGTTGACGCAGGTCCTGGATAACGCAGGTCCAAATTCCGCGCGTCAATATATAGAGCACACTGCGGCGGGCACTTTCATCGGCCAACAAAATGGCGCTAGCTGGACGTTTAACTGGACCGCACCACCTGTCGACGTTGGTCCCGTAACGTTCTATGCCGCCGGCAATCAGGCCAACAACGACGGCAACACCTCGGGCGATTACATCTACAAAACCTTTGTAGCTTCAGCGCCCGCTTCCACCACGCCGGATTTTGCGCTTAGCGTCAATCCGACTTCGAGAAGTGTCGTACCTGGTGGCAGTGGAATCTATACCGTTACGGTTACGCCCCTGGCCGGATTTACCGGACCGGTGAATTTCAGTGCGAGCGATCTTCCGGCAGGTGCGTCAGCCGTTTTCGATCCTGTCTCGGTCAATATCACCAGTGCGAACTCGATCAGCACGCAACTTACTTTGACGTCTGGTCCGAACACGCCCGTAAACAATCACACCTTCAACGTCAACGCAATATCAGGTGCGACGTCACACTCGATCTCAGCTTCGTTAAACGTCGTGAATCCTTTGAGTGCGGATCTTTCGATCACCAACACAGCTTCGCCAAATCCCGGGCAGGCGGGCGTCAGTCTTTCGTACCGCATCATCGCTACCAACGACGGACCATCGCCGGCAACCAACGTGACCGTCACAGACACGCTCCCCGCCGGTGTCGCGTTTGTCTCTGCAACGGCGACGCAGGGCAACTGCAATGGCAGTGGTCCTGTGATTTGTAATCTCGGCAATCTGGATGTCGATGGCAGTGCGATCGTGACGATTGTCGTCGTACCGTCATCACCAGGACAGATAACGAATTCGGCGACCGTCAGCGCGGTGGAGACTGACTCTGATACAACCAATAACACTGCTGCTGTCACGACTGTGATTCAACCAGCGGCAGCATCGCCGACGATGCTGGATGACAATCTCACTGTGAGCACGGTGATCGCCGGACTCGATCAACCGATCAGTCTTGCGTTTATCGGCGCGAATGATTTCTTTGTCCTCGAGAAAGCGACCGGGAAGGTGCAGCGAGTAGTCAATGGTGCATTGCACAGCACTCCGCTTGATCTGCCGGTCAACAACGCTTCCGAACGTGGTTTACTCGGCATCGCGTTGCATCCGAACTTCGCACAGAATGGGTTTGTCTACTTGTTTTGGACTGAAAGTAGTACTGGTGCAGACACGGCAAACATCGATCAAGTGTCGCTCCTCGGAAACCGCGTGGATCGTTACGTGTGGAATGGGACTACGCTCACCTTCGATCGCAATCTAATCAAGTTGCGCGCGTTGCAACAGGATGCGGGTCAGCCGTCACGTGGCAATCATAATGGTGGCGTACTGCGATTTGGTCCGGACGGCAAGTTGTACATTATCTTCGGCGACAACGGCAGACGCGGGTTTTTGCAGAACATTCAGGGTGGCACGCCTGACGATCAGTTTGGCGGGCCCGAACCTGACGACGCGCACCTCACCGGAGTCATACTTCGGCTTAATGATGACGGTTCGACGCCCACGGACAATCCATTCATCAATGCGATTCCGCCGTTTCAACTTTTTCAAGTAGCAAACAACGTCCGCAAAGTCTTCGCATACGGAATTCGCAACAGCTTTGGGATGGACTTCGATCCAATTAGCGGAGCATTGTGGACTCAGGAAAACGGCGACGATGCGTTTGACGAGATCAATCGCGTCATGCCCGGTTTCAACGGCGGCTGGATACAGGCGATGGGACCGGTAAGCCGTATCGATGAATTCCGAGCGATTGAGATGAGTTACGGCGCCGGAAATCTACAGCAGCTCCGCTGGCCGCCGAGTAACATCCAGACGTCGCCACAGCAGGCGCTGTTACAGATGGGCATGCTGCCTGGAGCGCAATACGTCGATCCGGAGTTCAGTTGGAAGTATGCAGTGGCGCCGTCGCCGATTGGGTTTGTAAAGGGCAGGGGACTCGGGCCGCAGTTTGAAGGAGATCTACTCGTCGGTGCATCGCGCACGACGTTGCACAATGGATTCCTGTTCCGGTTCAAGTTGAACGCCGATCGACAGCACTTCGCGTTGAGTGATCCGCGACTGGCCGATCGAGTGGCGGACAACGTTGATAAGTTTGATCAAACCGAGAGTGAGACTCTGCTGCTTGGAAAAGATTTCGGAATCACGACCGACATTCAAACGGGACCGAATGGAAATGTGTTTGTCGTGTCGCTTTCAAATGGCGCGATTTACGAGATTAAGTCGAAGCCGAGAGCGTTGTTTGTCGCGACGCTGAACGGCGCGCAGGAAACGCCGCCTAACAACTCCACTGCTATAGGCAGAGCGACGCTGCTGCTCAGTCCTGACGAAAAGACGGCGCGTGTTTCCCTCGTCTTTAGCGGTCTCACCAGCGCGCAGACAGACGCGCATATTCATGGACCGGCGATACTGGGCGTCGCCGCGCCGCCTGTTTTTCCGTTGCCGTTGGGCCAGATCAGCGATTTTCAGATCAACCTCACGCCGGCGCAGGTTCAGGATCTGAAGAATGGTTTGCTCTACGTCAATGTTCACAGTTCGAATTTTCCGGCAGGTGAGATCCGTGGGCAGTTTGCGTCGTCTCTCGCGGGGCAAAGCGTTCAGTTTGGAGCGACCAGTTATGTCGTGAATGAAAACGCGGGCAGCGCCGTAGTGAATGTGACGCGGATCGGTAACACTTCAAGTGCTGCGACGATCAATTACGCCACGAGCAACGGCACTGCGACGCAGCCCGGCGACTATACCACTAGCTCTGGGTCACTTCAGTTCGCGGCCGGGGAGACGGTCAAGTCTTTTGTCGTGCCGATAATTAATGATGAGTCGATTGAGCAGCCGGAGAGTATTAACGTGGTGTTGAGTTCACCGACCGGCGGCGTGATGGAGGGCAGTCCGTTCACGAGCACGATCACGATTCTCGATGACGATAAGCCGCTTGTTATTATCGAAGAGAGCACCGGCCGCGCAGTGGCGTTCGATTCTGTGACCCACTTGGGTGAACCATTCCACTTAACGACGATTCATAATTTCAGCGCGGACCAGCGCACGCGCGTCGTGCTCTTTGCTAGCGGCATTGACCTGATGCCGAACGAGAGTCTTAATGTTCAGATTGAAGATCGTTTGAATCGTTCGTATCCGTTAGTTGTCGAGGACGTCCGGAAGGTCCCAAATTTCGATTGGCTCACGCAGATCGTGGTGAAGCTACCGGACTCAATCGACATCCAGGGCGACTACCTCATCAGCATCACCTTCCGCGGCACCACGGGTAACAAAGCCTCGATCAGTATTATTCGCTGAAAGTCTTGTGACTACTCGGAACGCACTGTAGGGGCGGCCCTCCGTGGCCGCCCGTGGTTTGACCACGCGGTTCACGAATCGACAGCCTCGGATTTGGCGAATACGATCAAAACCACGGGCGGCCACGGAGGGCCGCCCCTACAGTACGTCCCGAGTAGAATCGGGTGGCCAGGGTTGTTGAGTGTTGCGGGATTTTGGTGGGAAGGAAAAGTTTGGCACCGCATCGTTCTCCCATTGCAAGGGCACTGACGACAGGCCAACTACTCCGTCTTCTATTAATTGCACCAATCCAAACAGACACGCCTTGTCGGCGGGAACGTCTCCCAACTCAATCTCGAGAAGTGAAAACTCTTGCGTGATTTCGGCTACGGTGCGTTTGCCGTCGCACAGACGCAGCAGTATTCCTGCAAGCGGTGGTAGCTGCCACACTTCCAGATCGTCATTCTCATTACTGAATACGACCGTCGCATCACGAGCAGAAACTTCATTCAGGTCCGACTTGCTCCTCAGTCTCTCGATCAACTCTTTGTAATCTACTTCGACATCGACGATGAAGAGCGAATCGAGTTGGTAAGGAACCGCCGAATCATCAAGTCGATTCGTCTCCTGGACGATCGGCTTACGATGCTCCAACGCAGGCGCGTTTTCGGTCTTTGCTATTGCCGCGATCGCCGCCGGCGCCTTTGCCATTTCCGGCAAGTAACAAGTCTCGACAAACTCCAGAAACTCAGTGTGGAAACGACGATGCGAATAATACGGCGTCCAACCGTTGTCCTCGTCCGTCTCACTCGCTCTTCGCTCCACACGCCAACGCCGCCAGCGATCGAAAACGCTCAACATGTCGCCACTATCCTGCAGGATCGCAACCGGCAACCAGCGAAACCACGTCGCCAAATAAGTCGCGAAATCAATCGTCTCCTTGACGTAGCTTCGCTCCAACTCAGGCGTGGGAATGGCGTAGAAGTTTGGAAAAATATCCTCGTGCGTCTTGATCATCTCAATCTCGACAGGATCCTGCTGCCAACTCTGATGTGACATGTCGGAATAGATCTGATCGAAGATCAAATGGTGCTTATGGCTGTAGTAAACAGGCGTGGCGGCGAGCGGCGCCAGTAGTGAACACTGCGGTTCTGCGTGATCGAAGCGAAGCGAGTCGATAAAGAAATGAAGAGTATCGCGGAGGTCGTCAGGCGTCTCTTCCGGAAAACCAGCAATCAGTGCCACGGTTGTCTGAATACCGTTACGATCGGCAGCCTCGATGTGGTGGCGAGCCTCATCCAGATCGAGTTTCTTGTTGATTACATGCTGAAGTCGTTGAGAGCCCGTTTCGATTCCGAAGAAGATCCCGGTGCACCCCGCGCTTGCCATTAGCTGCAAGAGGTCATCGTCAATGCAATCCGTCCGCGCACTGCAGCCCCATGTGAACTTCTCGCCACTCGCAAGGATTTCTTCACAAAATGCCACTACCTTCTTACGGTCGATGGTGTACATGTCGTGAACGAGACTGAAATAGTTAAGCCCGTACTTCTTTTGCAGTGAGGCAATGTCTCTGACCATCGTTGCCGGCGACTTCAGGCGAAAGTTTCGTCTGAAGAAATCATTCGTTGAGCAAAACGTGCAGGCGAAAGGACAACCACGCCCGATCTCCAGGTGAACCCCACCACGATCTCGGATCCTCAAGTCGAGATCGAAGGCCGGCAGCGGCAGGCGATCGAGATTCTCAAACACCGGAGCGTTTGGATTACGAATCACTTCATCGTCACGTCTGAAAGTGATGCCCGGAAGTTTTTCCCATTCCGGAAGCTGGTTATCGAGCAGGTGCAGAAGGGCAGGGAAGGTGTCGTCTGCTTCACCGCGAACGATGATGTCGATGCATGGAAACGCGTGCATCGTCGCCACGTCGACCACTGAAGCTTGTGGACCACCAAGGATGATTCTTGCGTGCGGATTTAATCTTCGAATCTCCTGTGCCAGCCGCAACGTGAGTGGATATGAGCTGCAGATCGAGCTGAGCCCGTAAACACCAAACCCTTCCGACGGCAGATGCCGTGCAACAAAGGAGTAGAACGTCTCCGGAGGTTTCGAACTGCGCTGCCAATCGTGAGTCAGAGAAGGCCGGCTCTTGTCGAGTCTGACAAACACAAAAAACAGATCGTCAAGATTAACGATCCTGGGAACGTAGTTCTGCTGGCGCAAGAGTGCCGCCAGAGTCAGAACGCCGAGCTGTGCTCCGGTTTTTGAGTGGGCATCGACAGTCAGATCCGGATCAATAAAATCCGAAACGGTCAGCGCCGTTACGAGACAGATCTCTTCCATAACGCAAAGCCGAGCGTGAACGGGGTCAGACTACTTCGTTCTTTGACTTCGCACGCACGTCCACGACTATTTGCTTTGACTTTGCCTTCGAAGCCGCAGTTTGCTTTCCCTTCAACGTCTCGACGAGCTGTTTTTCAAAGCTCTTCTGAAGCGCGCTGACCTGCGTTTTCGTGAGGCCAAGGTCTCCCGGAATCTGGATTTCAACTTTAGGTTTAGCCATCGGACACTACCTCCACGTGATTGAGTAGATGTGAATGAGGCGCGCAGTTTACCACTTTCGGACCACAAAAAAGGACCAAAAAACACATGAGTCAGGCGACTTTTTTGTGCCTTCTGTGCCTTCTGTGTTTTTTGTGGCTAAAAACGCGGCGGGTGGCCGCACTCTGCGTGCGACCACCCGTAGCATACCGTCGGGGCTGGAAATTAATGCGAGAGGAGTTGGTGCCCGTCTATATTTTCTTCCTGAATAAATCTCACCGCCATCACTCCATATTGCTTGAGACGGCGATAGAGCTTGCTGCGGTCGATGCCAAGTGCGGCTGCGGCTCGCACCTGATTGCCACCAAACTGCTGGAGGACTGAAAGAATGTAACGCTTCTCGATCTCTGCGAGTGGAACCGTGTCGTTCATGTAAGCCTGGAGCACTTGCCTGAAATCGTCGGCACTGGGTTGCGAATGTGACGACAAAATTTCGGGTGGCAAATCCCCCGGGCCTAACTCGTCATCAAGACCGATCGCGAGTGCATACTCGATTGTGTTTTCCAGTTCGCGAACGTTGCCTGGCCACGGGTACTCACAAAGAGCACGCAGCGCTTCCGGTGTGAACTTCCTGAGTTGCTGCCCGTTTCTTTCTGACTTCACACGCAGGAAATGTTCGACGAGCAGTTTCACATCGTCTCCACGTGTGCAGAGTTCCGGCACGTGCAAGGGTAAAACTCGTAACCGGTAATAGAGGTCTGGACGAAAACGACCTTCAGCGACAGCCTGGGCGAGGTCGCAGTTGGTCGCCGAGATAATGCGAACGTCGATTGCGATGTTTGCCCGGGCGCCGATTCTTCGTACCGTTCGTTCCTGCAGAACACGAAGTAACTTTGCCTGGGCTGAGAGGTTCAATGCATCGACTTCGTCGAGAAACAACGTACCCCCCGAAGCCTTTTCAAAAAGACCACTGCGGTTCTCGTGCGCGCCAGTGAAGGTGCCGCGCTGATGTCCGAAGAGTTCAGCTTCGATTAGTGTTTCAGGGATAGCAGAGCAGTTGATATCGACGAAAGCGTGATCGCGTCTGGGACTGAGATCGTGGATAGCGCGAGCGGCGAGTTCTTTTCCGGTTCCAGTAGCACCAGTAATCAGAACGGAAGCGTCGGTTGGCGCCACACGTTCGATTACAGAAAAAAGTTTTCTCATCACCGGCGATTCGCCAATGAGAGTAGGAGATTTGAAATTGCTTGTTCTAAGACTTTCCTGCTTGTCAGTAGCTATCGTAGTAGTCCGGGCGTGGTTATTGGTGGACCAGCCATCGATAGCCGTGGGAGTTGCTAGGGGCATTAAGTAACTAACTCCTTCGGGTTAAGTCGTCGTCAAAAATTGCGGCTCAGTCAGTCTCTTTTGAAAGATTAAGCGGGAGCGTTTCTTTCGAGACTGGAATAACAAAACACCTAAATGCCTCGATGTTCCGAATCCTAGTCGCAGCTCAAACAACGGACCGTTAGTTCTACACCTTGATAAACGTACTCCTATGGCCCGGGGGCTAGAGCAGGCCGTTATCTTTTTGTTTTGCGATTAATAATGAGAACTGACGGAGACCTTGCGGTTTTGGGTAAAGCTCAGAACCGTCTCTACTCGATCAGTTCCTTCGAAGCTCAACTACAAATTAGACGTGTGAATCCGAGAGGCATTAAGCAAACCCGGGGCCATCAAATTGCAATATTTCCTCTTGCAGAATTCCCTAAAGAAAACGCAATAAAAATTGTTGTTCACCCAGTTATTGTCCAAGATCTGGACGGTCGTTCTAGACTTTGGAATGCGGATCGACGGATTTGAAAAACGATCCACATTACACCTTTAACCCAACATGCTCGCTATCAGGTTATACATTTCCGCATTAGCGCTGTGCTTTTTGATCCTCGTGATCGCGAACCGTGGTCTCGGAATTCTCGAAGCGACGGTCGTTACCTGCGCCATCGTCTACATGATTCTCGACGTGAGGAGCGATTTACAAGAATTGAAATCTGAGTTGAGCATGTTGCAGGACCTCGAACGACACGTATCGAAACTATCGGGATTGAATTTATAAACATGAACGGCTTTATCATTAACGCCACAGTCGGCTTTATTGCCTCACTCGTCTTACACGAGTTGGGCCATTACGTTGCGGCGCGCATGTGTGCCGTTCCCGTCAAGCAGGCAGGTCTGGGTTGGGGACCGAAACTGTTTGGGGTGCGACTGAATGAGGTCGATTGCCAGGTGCGTCTACTTCCAGTTGGTGCTTACGTGCAAATGGATATGAGGGCGTTGCAAAGTCGACCGCTCGTGCAGCAGTTATTTGTACTCGGCGCAGGAATCGGAGTGAATCTCGTACTTTGCGTTCTAACCTGGGGATCACTTTTTAGCGTAATCAATCTGGCACTCGCGATCGGAAATCTGATTCCACTTTATCAACTCGACGGATGGAAAGGCGGGATGGTGATCTGTCGCCGCATATTCGGACGGCCGAGTCCGGTCGTGGAGTGGGTCTTCACGCTCACCGGCGGCGCCATCGCTGCGGCAGTGATGGTGCGAGCTTTTCTTAACGTCTAAAATTTATGATGAGCACACCTTATTTTGGAAATATCGACAGCAAGCGACTCGCGCGTGCTTATGTTGCGCTCGCGTTTGCGCAGGACGTTGCCAAGGGATACGTCAACGAGCACACTTCGTTGCATCCAGTGCTTACGGCGCTTGATATGTCTGCGAAGTTGATTGAAGAGATTTTGGAAGATGTCTTGCCGGTAGGTGAGGAAGAAATAGAACCACAGATTACGCAGATCATGTAACCACAGATTACGCAGATTAATTAATTCTGCGTAATCTGTGGATTGTTGTCCTTACATGCCCATGCCGCTCATGCCGCCCATACCGCCCGGCATTGCGGGACTGCCCTTATCGTCGTCGGGAATCTCCGAGACCATCGCTTCAGTCGTCAACATCAAACCTGCGATTGAAGCTGCGTTCTGAAGAGCTGTGCGAGTGACCTTCGCCGGGTCAATGACGCCAGCCTTCACCAGGTCTTCGAACGTCTCGGTTGCCGCGTTGAAGCCGATGTTCTCGTTCTTCTCAGAACGCACTTTCTCAACAATCACCGCGCCTTCCTTGCCTGCATTCTGAACGATCTGACGCAGGGGCTCCTCCAGTGCACGACGAACGATGTTGACGCCGATCTGCTCATCGGGATCGCCTTCGCCGTCCTTGTTGATCTCGTATTTCTCGAGCACCTTCGCCGCTCTCACGAGGGCGACGCCACCGCCAGGAACGATTCCTTCCTCAACAGCCGCGCGTGTGGCATGCATGGCATCTTCAACGCGCGCTTTCTTCTCTTTCATCTCGGTCTCAGTTGCAGCACCGACTTTAATTACCGCAACGCCGCCGACGAGCTTCGCGAGTCGCTCCTGAAGTTTCTCGCGATCGTAGTCGGAAGTGGTGTCTTCGATCTGCGCACGCAGAGTCTTGACGCGACCTTCGATGTCATACTGCTTGCCGTTGCCCTCCACGATCGTGGTGTTGTCCTTGTCGATCGTGATCTTCTTGGCACGGCCGAGATCTTCGAGTTTGACGCTCTCGAGTTTGATACCGAGATCTTCGCTGATGACTTTGCCACCAGTAAGAATCGCGATGTCTTCGAGCATCGCCTTACGACGATCGCCAAATCCGGGAGCCTTAACGGCTGCGATGTTGAGGGTGCCGCGCAGCTTGTTCACAACGAGCGTCGCGAGCGCTTCGCCTTCAACGTCCTCGGCGATGATGAGCATCGGTTTGCCGAGCTTGGCAACCTGTTCGAGCAGCGGCAGCAGATCCTTCATCGAGCTGATCTTCTTCTCGTTGATCAGGATGAGCGGATTGTCGAGCACTGCTTCCATGCGCTCCGGATCGGTAACGAAGTAGGGGCTGAGATAACCGCGGTCGAACTGCATACCCTCCACAACTTCGAGCGAGGTATCCATCGTCTTCGACTCTTCAACGGTGATGACGCCGTCTTTGCCGACTTTGTTCATTGCTTCAGCAATGATGTTGCCGATGGTCTGATCGCCGTTGGCGGAAACTGTCCCAACCTGGGCAATCATGTCGCCCTTAACTGGCTTCGAGAGCTTTTGGATCGCAGTCGTGGCCTGCTCAACAGCTTTGTCGATCCCACGCTTGAGCGCCATCGGATTCGCACCGGCAGCCACAGTCTTCACGCCTTCGCGGAAGATTGCCTGGGCCAGAACGGTTGCGGTGGTGGTGCCGTCTCCGGCAACGTCGGAAGTCTTGGAGGCGACTTCGCGCACCATCTGAGCGCCCATGTTTTCGAGCGCATCCTTCAATTCGATTTCTTTGGCGACGGTGACGCCGTCTTTGGTGATTGTGGGTGAACCAAATTTCTTGTCGATAACAACGTTACGGCCTTTTGGACCGAGGGTAATCTTCACTGCGTCAGCGAGCTGATTGATACCGCGCAAAATCGCTGCACGCGAGTCCTCACCGTGAATAACCTGCTTAGCCATTCTTATTTACCACCTTTCTTAGTGCCGCCGCCGCTCGCAGCGCCGGCGCGCTCGAGAATTCCGAGAATCTCGTCCTCACGCATGATGAGAAGCTCTTCGCCGTCAATCTTGATTTCCGAGCCGCTGTACTTGCCGAAGAGAACGCGATCGCCCTGTTTCACGTCGAGGGGCTGGCGAGTTCCGTCCTCTTTATATTTGCCTTCGCCGACTGCGATGACTTCGCCTTCCTGGGGTTTTTCCTTGGCAGTGTCAGGGATGATGATGCCACCCCGTACCTGCTCGCCCTCTTCAATCCGTCTCACGATGACGCGATCGTGAAGAGGTCTAATGTTGGTTGCCATGACCTTGTCTCCTTTCAATTCTGTTCAAGCTTTGGTGAATTTATAGATAATTGCTAGCACTCACTGAGTAAGAGTGCTAAGGATAGGGCCACTGGAGGCGCTTGTCAACTAGCCACAACGGACTGGTTAGCTGGCCTTCAAGCGGTGCGTGAGTTTCTTATGGTTTGTGCTTTTTGTGCCTTTTTGTGGCGATTCTTGTTTTTGATAGGTGGCGACGCGCTTGGCGAGGGTGTTGCGGTGGATGCCGAGGATGGCGGCGGTGTTTGAGATGTGTTGCTTGTGCCGCGCCAGGGCTTTCTTGATGTAAAGCTTTTCGAATTCGCACAGGGCTTCGTCTAAAAGGATTTGGCCCTCGAGCATTTCGTCGATCAGGCTTTCGAGTCGGGTGCGCATCAGAGCTCTTTTCCGGTTAACAATCTATATGCGTCGAGATAACGAGCAGTCGTGGCTGCGGCAATCTCTTGAGGAATCGCCGGTGCGGGCGGTTTCTTGTCCCAGTCGAGTGTCTCGAGATAGTCGCGCACGAACTGTTTGTCGAACGAAGGTTGTGACCGCCCGGGCGCGTATTCATCCGCGGGCCAGAATCGTGAGGAGTCGGGCGTCAGCACTTCGTCAACCAGCAAGAGCTTTCCGTCCTTATCCAAGCCAAACTCGAATTTGGTGTCGGCGATGATGATGCCACGTTGCCGTGCATACTCTTCAGCCTGATTGTAGAGACGAAGCGACGTGTCTCGCAGCAATGCAGTTTGTTCGTCGCCGATTAGTTCGCGTACCTGATCTTCAGTAATGTTTTCGTCGTGACCCTCTTCTGCTTTTGTCGAAGGAGTAAAGAGGGCTGAAGGCAACTTCGCTGACTCAGGCAAACCTTCCGGAAGTTTGTGACCACACACAGAGCCAGTCCTCAGATAATCTTTCCATCCGGAGCCGACCAGGTAGCCACGCACCACACACTCGACAGGAAACACTTTCGCGCGACGCACCTGCATTGCTCGGCCTTTGAGAGTTTCGGCGTAACGTTGGACCGCGGGCGGCATCGCGTCAACATTGCTCTCGATCAAATGGTTGGCGACGACGTCTTTCAGCTTCTCAAACCAGAATTCGGAGAGAGCCGTGAGCACTTCGCCTTTACGTTCGATCGGTGTCGGCAGTATGCAGTCGAATGCGGAGATGCGATCTGTGGCGACGATGAGCAAGCTATCATCATCGACCTCGTAAACGTCGCGCACTTTACCGCGGCGATGTAATTTCAGATCAGAAAGCGATGTTTGCAGGACAGTTGCAGTATTCATTTGTTTAGGGCGGATGCCGGATTTTGCTCGCGCTAAAAAACTTTGTCAAGACTATCCACAGATTACACAGATATATTTTCTGCGTAATCTGTGGATACGCTGTTCATGAGGAAAGCGCTTCGCGAAGTCTACGGATTTGGGCTGCGTGGTTGTGTGCGTGTGCGGCGTAGATTGTTAGCCAGTTCTCGGTCGTGTATCTGCCACTCTCGGTATGAGTGCCTTCGCGCTTCCAGTCGTCTTCAGTCATTAAGCCGAGAAGTTGTGTAGTTGTTTCACGCGAACTGCGAAAAGCCTCGAGGGCGGGCGCCATGTCGCGTTCATTGTAACGAAGTTTTGTCGCGTACTCGTCCTGATCGTATCCCTGGATAAGAGCGTTGTCTTCGACCAGGAGCTTTCGCAGTCGTGCCGCTGAGAAGCTTTCGCTGTCGCCAAGATGATGAACGATTTCGCGTGCACTCCATTTGCCGGGAATCGGATGCGCTCCCAGGCTGTCGGCGGGAAAGCCGTCGAGGGCGTTCATGACTTCGTCGTAACCGGCAGCATATATGGCGATGAGTTCGGCTCGTTCTTCGGGTGTCATATTAGGGGTCCTTTGCAAATTGAAATCGGCGATTGGGCAATATCGTAACACTTTGGGCTTGAACAGCGGGTCATTTCTCCTGTACTATCCCCGAGAACCGAGTTGCGCCAATGACCCCTGGTGCTTGCCCTTCTGAGCCTCCTGTCAGTTTCAGATCGATGACCTTATATTCCAATGATGGCTACAGCTACTGACAGACAGAAAACAGCTAAAGAAAACTTCGCGGCTCCCGACTCCGGCGAACGTAAAGTGTCGCTGCTGGTAGTGGAGGACGACGAAAACATCTCGACTGCGATTAGCGAGTACTTCTCGCGT
>DATEIS010000514.1:0-4271 GCA_035278765.1 Pyrinomonadaceae bacterium
AAACTAACTGAGCGGCAGTCTGATGCACTTGCCGAACTCATCAATATTGCGTTCGCGCGAACCGGCGCGGCTTTGTCGGAACTGACAGGGCATCGGGTGATACTCAATCCACCTGAGGTTGCTGTTTATCGCACCGCAGAGTTGCGTGGAGCGCTGGCGAGATTTGTTCCCGGCGACATCGCTTCCATTCATCAGGTGTTTGCCGGTCCAGTCGCCGGCGATGCGTTGTTGTTGTTGAACTACGCGGGAGCGGTGCAACTCACGGACTTGCTCACCGATGAAGAGCAGCCTTCGGTGTTCCTCGATGAATCGGCTCGAGAGGTGCTAACGGAAGTCGGCAATATTCTTTTGAATGCTTGTCTGGGAATGTTTGGAAATCTGCTGAACGTTCACGTAACGTTCTCCGTGCCGCGGTTACATCTCGAGACACTCGACGAGCTAATCGATTCTACCACCAACAACAAACCGGGAATGCATTACGCCCTGGTGGTGTACACGGCCTTTCAGATCCGCGACAGTTCGGTGAAGGGATTCCTCGTGATCGTGTTAAGCGTCGCATCCCTCGATCGTTTGATTCAGGAAGTCGACGTGTGGGAGGCACAGCAGGGCAAGTGATTGGATTGTGATGACGACTGGGACGGGTTCAAAGGAAACATTGCTCAATGCTGCGGTCTTGCGCTGGGTGCACGACCTGGCGGCGCAGGGTATTGTGACCACTGATTGTGAATTGAACGTTGTCGAGTGGAACAACTGGATGGAGGAGCACACTGGAAAACGTGCTCAAGAAGTCATCGGCAAGAATCTGCTCGAACTGTTTCCGGAATTGGTCGAACGTCGTCTCGATCGCCATTACAAATGGGCACTTGAAGGTCAGGTGAGAGTGTTGTCGCAAGCGCTGCACGGATATCTGATCTCGATGGCTGTTGTCTCGGGCGAGCATGGTTACGCCCAGATGCAACAGGCGGTGCGAATTTCTCCACTCAGTCATGAAGGTAAAGTAATCGGAACGTTCACGATTATCGAAGACGTCACCGAACGGGTGGCGCGTGAAGCCGAGTTGCAAGCCCAAATCGAAGCCCGCACGCGACTCCTCGCGAGTGAAAAGTTAGCGCGCAGCGATGCAGAGCGCGCGAACCGCTTGAAGGACGAGTTTCTCGCCACGATCTCGCACGAGTTACGCAATCCGCTGAATGCGATCATGGGCTGGGCTCACATGCTGCGTCTTGGCAAACTCGATGAGGCCAACACAGAGCGGGCCGTCGAAACCATCTACCGGAACGCGAAATCTCAGAGTCAGTTAGTTTCCGATTTGCTCGATGTGTCGCGCATTATTTCCGGCAAGCTGCGTCTTGACATGCGCACGGTTGACTTAATCTACATCGTCAACGCGGCGATTGATTCGATCCGTCCAGCGGCTGATGCGAAAGGCATTCGCCTGCAAACAATACTGGATCCTGCGGTTGGACCAATCTCCGGAGACGCCGATCGATTGCAACAGATCGTCTGGAACCTGTTGACGAACGCGGTTAAGTTCACTCCCAAAGGCGGCAAGATAAAAGTGAAGGTCCTGCGCATCGATTCGCAAGTCGAAATCGTGGTAAGAGATTCGGGCGTCGGCATCAGCAAAGAGTTTTTGCCGTTTGTGTTCGATCGTTTTCGTCAGGCTGATGCCAGCACCACGCGAATACACGGCGGTCTCGGACTTGGACTTTCCATCGTCCGTCAACTCGTCGATCTTCATGGCGGCGGTGTAAGTGTAGAAAGTGAAGGAGAAGGGCAGGGCGCTACTTTCACTATCACATTACCGTGCGTGGGCGTAATTAGTGATCAGAAGGAGGCCGAGCCGGTTAATCCGACTCACAGTGATGAGTTTGTTACTTTCGAAGGCCTGCCTTCACTTCAGGGACTCAAGATACTGGTAGTTGATGATGAGGCCGACACACTAGAGTTGATCAATGAGGTGCTGAAAGAGTGCGGGTCTGAAGTCGTACTGAGCCGTTCGGCGGCCGAAGCTTTAGAAGCGCTCGAACAACATAAGCCTGACATTCTGATCAGTGATCTGGGAATGCCCGACGAGGATGGTTACTCGCTCATCTCCAAAATCCGATCCCTTCCTCCGGAGCGTGGCGGACAGATCCCCGCGGCCGCGCTTACAGCGTACGCAAGAGCCGAGGATCGAATGCGCGTACTCCGCTCCGGATTCCAGTTTCACCTTCCGAAACCTGTGGACTCGGCAGAGCTGGTGACAGTTGTAGCAAGCCTCGCCGGACGAGCCTACAAGAATTAGTTTACGATCCGTATGTCGTCCTGCGTGCGCGGATCGACTTCAAAACTACCGGCAAACTCACCACTGAATCCCGTCACCTCGATTGTTTGACCCGGACTCAAACCGCTGACATCTATGCCAGTCGATGCGGCGACAAACGAGTGGACCTCGCCGGAACCATCATTTATGAAGATGATGAATCCAAATGGCAGGTCGTTGAATATTGGTTGAGTGATCGTTCCGGTTATCGTGACGAGCTTACCTTCTGTGTCCTCGCCGACGTCACCGGTTGCGACTGCAAGAGGTCGCACCTTCGGACCGCTACCGTGAACTTTGATATCAGTCACATCAACCAGGACGAGCAGCCCCGGCAACACAGTATCCGCGAGTGTGCCGGTCACGCGAACCTGTTGTCTCAAGGTAAGTCCGCCGTTGTCAGGAACGCTGACATAGATGCCACCCGTGCGATCCTGGATCGCAAATCCCTGATCGAACGTGCTTGAGCTGAATGCACCTGAAGGAACAGTGACGACTCCGTCAATAGTGACGACTGTTCCCAACGGTAAGCTGCGTGCTTCAGCAATTGTGATCGTCTTCGGATTTGCTGGTCCTTGAATAGTTGGACCAGGAACAAAACTGAAGAGTAGAGTGATGAGCGTGAGAGTTTGCAACATGGTAAATCTCCTTTTTTTGGTCGTGAACACTATGCTAAGCTGAATTCTCTGTCAAATGACAACACAGAAAGAAAAAGCCGAGCTATTCAAGAGTCTTCACATCAAAGGCTCGCCATTAATTCTGTTCAATATCTGGGATGCGGGAAGCGCGCGCGCAATTGAGCAGGCCGGAGCGAAGGCGATTGCGACGGGGAGTTGGTCTGTTGCCGCGGCGAATGGGTTTGATGATGGTGAGCAGGTCCCGATCGAACTGGTATTCGCCAATCTGGAAAGAATAGTTAAAAGTGTTACGCTGCCGGTCACACTCGATTTTGAAGGTGGCTATGCGACCGACGTTACACAGTTGAAAGAGAACATCAAAAAATTGATCGCCGCCGGCGGCATTGGTCTAAATTTCGAAGATCGAATCGTGGATGGCAGCGGACTTCACTCAATCAACGATCAATCAACGCGCATCGAAGCAGTCCGCGAGGCTGCTGAAACCGCCGGCATCCCACTCTACATCAACGCCCGTACAGACGTTTTTCTACAAACCTATCCAGCCGAGAACGACGAGGCTCAACTTCAACAGGCCCTTGAGCGCGCACAAGCCTACGCCAAAGCAGGAGCAAGTGGATTATTCGCACCTGGATTGCGAAACCCGGAGTTAATCAAAAAACTGTGCGATGACTCGCCTCTTCCAGTAAACATCATGGTCCTTCCGGACACTCCGCCAACGAACACGATGGCAGCATTAGGTGTGGCGCGGATTAGTTACGGAGCAAGTCCCTATCTACAGATGATCGCAACGCTGAAAGAAGCTGCCGAAAAGGCATTTACTGATTTATGAAGCTCGCCTTTATCTGTGTAATCTGTTCTCTCTCACCAATAAAGAAATAGGGTTCAATCGACTAACCGACCTCGATCTGGCAAACTCACTAGAAAACTATGTCAACGCAAGTATCACAGATTGCTAACCTCGTCGTGCCCGCTGGGCAACGCGTAGCTCTACGTTGCGCAGGGCTCGTGAAGAGGTTTGCGGATGTTACGGCGGTTAATGGGCTCGATTTGGAAGTGTTTGTGGGGGAGTGCTTTGGGTTACTTGGGCCAAATGGGGCGGGGAAGACGACGACTGTCGAGATACTCGAAGGACTGACACCATCCGATGAGGGTACGGTTGAGTTGTTGGGCCAGCACTGGAATTCGGGCCACGATCAGTCGCTGCGCGAGCGAATTGGTGTCCAGTTGCAGGAGACACAATTGGCGGAGAAGGTGACGGTCGTCGAGACGTTGAGGTTGTTTCGCAGTTTCTACAAGCGTGGTCACGATGTTGACGAGGTTATTCACACGGT
>DATEIS010000515.1:0-7354 GCA_035278765.1 Pyrinomonadaceae bacterium
TCGTGTCGCGATCTCGAAGCGAACGTAAAGCCGGTTGTTAAAGCGATGCCGATGCTCGAGATGTTTCTGCCGTACACGAGTATGTCGCTCACGCGTTTTGGCCGATGGGACGAGATCTTGAAGGAGCCAAAACCGGATCCGTCACTTAAGATCACGACCGCATTCTGGCACTTTGCGCGTGGTAGTGCGTATGTAGCTCAGAAACAGTTACCGAAGGCGGAAGCGGAACTGGCAGCACTACGCGCTGTCAACAAGACCTTGACCGAAGAGGTGCGCATGTTTAGCAATGCGGCGTCTGACGTCACGAAAGTTGGTGAGTTGGCGCTGGAAGGCAAAATGGCGCTCGCACGCGGAGACAAACAGGCTGCGTACGATCTTTTGAACAAAGCCGTCGCTGCTGAAGATGCAACCGCGTACGCCGAACCGTCTGACTGGGACTTGCCCGTACGTGAAGTGCTCGGCGGCGCGTTACTCGCAAATGGTGATTACAAAGAAGCCGAGAAAGTCTTTCGTGCTGAGATTCAACGTCACCACCGTAACGGACGCGCGTTGTTTGGTCTTGCCGAGAGTTTGAGAAAGCAAGGCAAGGAAGCAGCGGCGCGAAGTGTCCAGGTGGAATTTGAAAAGGCCTGGCAGCATGCCGACACCAAGCTGACTGTATCTTCGCTGGCGGGTATTGGTGAAACTGCTTCGGCGACGGGTCCGAGTGCTGATGTGCAGTTTTCAAGTGTCATGCTGAAGACTGGCATTCGCATGCATTACGCGTCCAAAGGTGATCCAACAGGAACGCCGGTCATCATGCTGCATGGTTACACCGATTCGTGGTTCTCGTTCAGCACCGTGTTGCCACTGCTCGACAGTAAGTATCGTGTTTACATTCTCGATCAGCGCGGACATGGTAAGACAACGCAACCGATGGGTGGTTATGCAATGCAGCAGTTCGCCGCGGATGTGCTTGCGTTCATGGATGCAATGAATCTTCCGAAGGCGACGATTGTTGGTCATTCGATGGGAAGCTTTGTGGCCCAGCACGTTGCGGTTCAAGCGCCGGAGAGAGTTACCAAGCTGGTGCTCGCTGGTTCCGCGACCAGTGTTCGCAATAACACTGTGATCGACTTGCAGCGTGAAGTTAGTTTGCTGAAGGACACTGCGCCCGTGCCTGAAGGTTTTGCACGTGACTTTCAGGTCAGCACAGCGTTTCAACCGCTCCCGCAAGAGTTTCTGGCTGGCGTGGTGAAAGAGAGTTGCAGTGTGCCGGCGCATGTTTGGCGTGAAGTGATGGCCGAGATGCTTGCGCCTGAAGCGAACGCGGAATTGAAGAAGATCAAGACGCCGACGTTGATTCTTTGGGGCGATAAGGAGAGTATCTTTCCACGCTCCGAACAGGATTCCCTCGTCTCGGCGTTGCGAAATTCAGTGTTGAAGGTTTATCCGGACACTGGTCATGCACTGCACTGGGAACGTCCGGAACGCTTTGCGAAAGACCTGGCCGAGTTTATTAATTGAGTTTCCAAGCGAGGGGTGGCCACGGAGTGCCACCCCTGCTCGACTTCCTTAGATAAGTGGACTACAAAACCGCCGACTTGCCGAGTCTCATGGCAGCGGTCAAACAGATCGCCGCAGACACAAAGTCTACGTTCGCCCAACTATCTCCTTCACAACTCAACTGGAAACCGTCAGCAGAACGCTGGAGCGTGGGACAATGCTTTGATCACCTGCTCAGCTCCAACAAAGGCTATTTTCCGATCGTCGACGACGTGCTTAAGGGAAGAAAGCAGTCGGTTTGGGAAAGCATGCCATTGTTGCCCGGTCTTGCGGGAAAGCTGTTGATCAAGTCTCTCGATCCGGCAAGCACTCACAAGATAAAAGCTCCAAAACGTTTTCAGCCGGCTCAGAGCGATATCCGCGCCTCAGTCATTAGCGACTTCGTCGACCAACAGACTCAGATCGCCGAACAGATGAAAGCCAGTGAACATCTCGACCTCGAAAAGATCGTTATCACCTCACCGGTTTCTGCCGCCATCACCTACAGCCTGATGGACGCATATCGAATCATCGTCGTCCACGAACATCGTCATTTCCAGCAGGCAAAACGCGTTACCGAAGAAACCGCCTTCCCTAAATAGGGCCACAAAAGGCACAAAAATCACAAAAGGCAAAAAAGGTCGTCAAGGGCCTCCGAAGGTATTTGTTTGTTTTTGTGATTTTTGTGCTTTTTGTGCCTTTTGTGGCATGTTATCTTGCGGCACATGGAGATCAAGAGAATTAACACCCCGAATGCTCCGCAACCCGCTGGGCATTACTCACAAGCCACCGTTTACAACGGCCTGGTCTTTGTCGCCGGACAGCTTTCGATCGATCCCGCAACCGGCGAGAAGAAGATGGGATCAATCGAGGAGCAGACCGAACTGGCGCTCAGCAACGTACACGCAATTCTTAAAGCCGCAGGCAGTGACTGGGATCGCGTTCTCAAGATGAACATATCGATTGCAGACATCAATCTGTGGGAAGCATTTAATATCGTTTATTCGAGAGTGCTGGGCGACAATCGTCCGGCTCGCGCAGTCATTCCATGCGGGAAGCTGCATTACGAGTTTCTGATCGAGATTGAAGCGATTGCAGCTACGGATCTCTGATATCATCCGGATTATTAATTGATGAGTACCCCCAGTAAAAAAGCCAAACGCAATTCTCCTGAACAACAAATCACACCCGAACCTCCCGCCGACGGTGGTCGCATGATTGTGCTGACCGCGCCGCTCACGGAAGCGATCGATCACGCCGGGTATTTCATTCAGATGGCACTCGCATCACTGCCGATCTGGATGGAGGGCGTCATCAATCGCAAGTATCCGAAGTGGCGCGAAGTCGAACACAATCCTGACGGTTCCGCCCGCTATATGCCGGCGGGTGTGAGACTGGTGGAGAAGTCTCTGTCGCGCGAATATCGCAACGACGATGTCGTCGCTTGTTATCCAGACGACCTTCACAAGTTTATCGGACCGCGAACGCGCGTCGTGGCAGTCTCAACACATAACCCGCTTGGCGTGACATTCGCCGCGGGTGTGTACACGTCCATCTTTGGCTCGTCAAAGATGCCAATCAATTCTCACTACTCAAGAGATCTATTTGCGAAGATCAAGGGGAGTCCGTATCGCGAAAACTTCAAAGTGATCGTCGGCGGTTCCGGTGGTTGGCAGATCATTCAGACCGACACGTACGAAGAGTTGAGCATCGACTGCGTCGTCGAAGGACGCAGTGAGTCGGTCGAAACTCTCGAACTGTTTAGAAAAGCAATTCAGGGAGAAGACTTGCCGCGGCGTGTTGAAGTCCAGCACCCGATGGACCGCGAGGGAATCCTGTTTCCCGATACACGAACGACATTTGGCGTAGTTGAGATGACCACGGGCTGCGGGCGGCGTTGCAAATTCTGTGTGCCGGATCTGAATCCACAGATCGATCTTCCCAAAGACAAGATCATGGACGCGGTTAGGGCCAACGTGCGGAATGGAAACAAGCAGATCTCGCTTGCCACGGAAGACATGTTCATCTGGGGACAGGTTCATACCGAGACGCCGTTCTATTTTCCAAACCGTGAAGCCCTCGTCGATCTTTATTCTGACATCGTGAATACTCCGGGCGTCGAGCAACACGTGCTGAGTCACTGCACGATCGCGCCCGCGGTGGTCGATCCTTTGCTCATCAAGCAACTCTCTGATCTTCTGCTTCCCAAGAGTCCGATTCATTTTCCGCTCCTGAGTAGTCATCCGCAGAAGAAGGCGCTCGCGCCGTTGATTGGGCTAGAAACCGGATCGGTGCGCATGGCCAAACAGATCATGTCGAGCAAAGGCGTGCCGTTCTCGATCGAGGATTGGCCCAGCGTCGTGCTCGAAGGACTACGCGTGCTGAACGAGAACAACTGGTTTCCGGCAATGACGCTGATCGTCGGCAATCCGGGTGAGACTGACCAGGATGTGATGGAAACGCTCGATCTCGTTTACGAGATTGAGCGTCGCGGCTTGTTTGCCTTCCTGGTGCCATCGATCTTTACGCCGTTGCACGACACGCGTATGGAGAAGGAAAAAGGCGTCACGCAGACCAAACAGCTTACAAAGCTTCAGTGGCAGTTGATGATGAAGTGCTGGAAGATGAATTTGCGACCCGGACAATACAGTTGGTGGGGACCAATGGCGTGGCGCGTCGGTTCAGTTGGGATGTGGCTTTATAAATTGCGACGACTCAATGGTCCAAACTTCACCTGGCCGTTGTTAATGTTCTCGGGCGCAATCTCAGAAAAGAACCTTCAGCGCATGGGCAAAATCTACCGCGGCAAACCGTTGAAGGTAAAAACGCGCAAGGAATTGATCGCGTCGCTTAAGCCAAAGGATTGGCGTTATCTCCGCGCAGACAACGGAGATCTCCCCATGGAATTCGCAACACCCATTGCCGCCCACGCCGCGATGGCAGCTACTTAAAATGGCCCAAACAAGGCACAAAAAGGCTATCTGCTCTTTTATGTGCCTTTTGTGCCTTTTTGCTGAATCCTCGGCTCAGGTGTGGAATGTTTGGGTCAATGAATACGAACCAAACTCCGCAGAAAAATCATTACTCGCGCCGTCTCCTGAAATACAAGAACAATTCGCAGAGTTTCTCCAGCTTCCCAACACGGGTCTCATTCGAATGTATCCGCCCGGCAGGCGACGTGTGGTCTCTGTTACTGATCTGGCCACGGGACGCCGGCCCGGCTTTGGCAGGTACGCCAGCCTCTACTCATTCACAAAAGCAAAGCACGGCAACGGACTCAATGGTTTCGTCGACCCGCGACTAGGCTGGGCCGAGCTACTGCTCATCAACGGCCGCTTCATCACGGGCTTCAACGGCGAAGCGCTCGGCGTATTGGTTGCCCTCGGCGACGTGCCTCTTGAAACAGTCACACCTGAAACAGACGGCGTAACTGGCCTAGCCAATATCACGCCGCCCGCTGACTACTTCGAAGCGGTAAGTTTGAGCAGACGAAATCGTGCAGGCTTTGAGTTGGCTAAATTCAGGTATGGATCATCGCTTCCGGTTGCCGAAAACATGACCTACGTGATGCGATCGACGAGCAACAAACGGGCCGATATCTTAGTCAGCTTTCGCGTCGTACGCGTCGAAGAGAGCGGCAGCTTGACCCTGCTCTGGCGCAAGCTAAAGGTCTATCCCAAACCAAAGTGGAAAAGACGATCTGAGTAATCGCAAACCTATGAAGGATCTACAAAGTCTTCTCGATCATAACCGAGCCTGGGCTGAAAACATTAAAGCAAATGACCCTGAGTTTTTTCCGACTTTAGCCAAACAACAAACGCCGCGATTTCTGTGGATCGGATGCTCTGACAGCCGCGTGCCTGCGACTCAGCTCGTCGGCATGGTCCCCGGCGAGATGTTTGTGCACCGGAATGTCGCGAATGTAGTGGTCCACACCGATTTCAACTGTTTATCGGTGGTGCAGTACGCCGTCGATGTTCTGAAGGTAGATCACATCATCGTCTGCGGCCATCATAGTTGTGGTGGTGTTAAGGCCGCGATGGACAATCTGCAACTGGGATTGATCGACAACTGGCTGCGACACGTACAGGACGTGCTTCATACACACGAAGAAGTGCTCGCGAAAGTAAGCGATGAAAACGAGCGTCTCGATCGTCTATGTGAGTTGAACGTCATCGAGCAGGTTTTAAATGTGGGTCGCACCACGATCGTCCAAAGCGCCTGGCAACGTGGCCAGGAACTCGTCATACATGGCTGGATCTACGGACTTGAAAACGGACTACTGCGCGATCTCGGCGTCTCAATCGATAATGCCGAGGGACTGGCAGCAGCTTATCGAGGCGCAATCAGCAACGCGATATAAATTTTGACTTTCTCGCGACGCAACTTTCTGCAATCCTCAACTACCGCTCTCGGCGTTTCGTTACTCGACCGCACCGCCACAGCAAACGATCTCGAACGGATAGTTAAGGAAATTCAAGTCAACATCCTCGCGATGATTAACGAGGAACGGGAAGTCGAGAAAGTTGCACCAGTCGCGTTTGACGATCTCGCCACCGAAGTGGCAACCAAGCACGCCTGGGATCTGGTGAAAAGCAAGTTTACGGGTCACTGGGGAAGCGATGGTCTCAAGCCTTATCACCGCTACTCTTTCGCTGGCGGAACCGAGGCAACTGCGGAGAACGTGTCAGCCGCAGATAACACCTGGTCCATGAAGGAAAAGGACTTAAAGCAAGACACAGCCTACCTGCACCTAAGGCTCTACCAGGAAAAGCCTCCCAACGACGGACATCGGCAAACGATTCTCAACCCGGAGCACACGCATGTAGGAATTGGCGTTGTAGTGCATGAACTCCGGCTGCGAATGGTGGAACTTTTCATTTCCCGATATGTAGACATCAAGCCGGTGGTCCGGGAAGCGAAGCCTGGTGCGACAGTGTCGTTTGCAGGAAAGATTCGGGTCGCCCCGTACCGCTTCAACAATCTCGAAGTGCATTACGAACCCATGCCCACGCCATTGAGTCCCGAAATGATGAGATCCCCGGGACCATACTCAATGCCGAAGGAGGCACGCAAGCTCCTTCCTAAAATCCCGTCACCGTTAGTTTACCTTGACGGAAGCAGTGGAATTGTTAAGGTGGACGGGCCAAATTTTTCCGTTCCCGTGAAGTTATATAAAAGTACTCCAGGAATCTACACGATCGTTACATGGATCAGGCGATCTTTTGACGAACCCGCTATACCCGTGACGGGTGTATGCGTGAAGGCTCTGTAGACCTGTGAGGCGTCTTACAATTGTCTTTGACGAGCTGCTTCAAACAGGAAGATACCGGCAGCGACAGAGACATTCAGACTTTCAGCACTGCCTTGCATCGGGATTGTGACCGCGTGGTCGGCTTCCATCAATTCTTCGAGTGTGAAGCCGGTCGATTCTGGTCCAAGAAAGAGGGCTCGGGCGCCGGTCCAGTCTAAAGCGGTATAGGCCACCGCTCCTCCAACATCAGCACACACAGTTACGATTCCACGCGTACGACACCAGTCAATAGCGGTCTTATAAGTGGGTCCACGCCAGATCGGCAATCTGAACGCCGATCCCATTGCTCCACGCAGGGACTTCGGCGAGAACGGGTCGCTCGTGTTTTCAGTCGTGATAACTCCAGCGGCGCCGGCGGCTTCGGACGTTCGCAGAATCGCGCCGACATTAACCGGATTGTTGATCTGATGAAGTACCACGAGGAGAGAACTCGGCTTGAGACTGTCAGCGAGACGCTTCTCAGAAGACACCGGTCTGCGCGCGAGTACGACGATGCCTTGGGGGGTTTTCGTGTAA
>DATEIS010000516.1:0-3309 GCA_035278765.1 Pyrinomonadaceae bacterium
TGTCCCGGCCGCAGGTAAACCCCGGTTTCTGGTCCAACCTCATACGCAACGCCATCGATGAACACTGTGCAATCACCCTCCAGCACATAGATAACTTCATCACATTCGCGATTGTGCAAACCGGGCGATCTGCCTGGTCCAAACTCCAGAACGCGCAACGAAATCGCTTCCGCGCCGCTCGCTCTGCCGATCTGATCCCAAACTTTGAGCGTCCCGAAGACACTGGGAGCACCTTCATGCATCGTCGAAACTCGGCAACCACCTTCCAAAACTTCCGCCATCGCCGAAGCTCCTAAGATTTGCCTGTTTTGAGATGGTGCGTGGTGTGTTCAGTTATTGAGGGGGCTTGTCGTCTGGGTGTGGTAGGAAGCTCATTCGTCAGATGTGCCGGCGACGGAGCTTCGTAAGGAATCCGGTTCGGGCCTGAGTCGAGCACTTTTTGCGAAAGTGCGTCGTAGGCGTCGCCGGGTAGTTCTTTGCGTGGAACAGTAAAGAGTAATCCGTTAACGATCACTCCGATGCCGACGAGGAAAGTGACGAACGCCGGAGCAATGAACGGGATCAAACGCAGCTGGTCCATCGCCATGACAAGGAGGACAATCGTGGCGCCGAGACCGATCGCTGCCGTAATGATACCGGAGCGTATTCTGCGCAGCCGCTTTTCTTCAGGCGATTCAAGAAACTGCTCAAAGTGCGGCAACACATCTTCCGCCATCTTTTTTAATTCTTTTGCCGAGTTCATCTGCCGAATCTTGTCGGCCACTGCCATGCCGATGTTTTCACGCGCCGAAATCGCCGACTGCGTGACTGAGTCGGGACTTTCCAACGAATTTCGGACAACCCGCAGGTCCGTGCCGCAGGCGCGACAGAATTGACTCAGTTGTCGTTCTTCCGAACCGCAGGATGGGCAGTACATGTCGGGGGATTATACGGCAATAGATGGCGGAAGTTCTTGGAAAAACCTGTAAACTCCGATGGGACCGACAGGACGTATTCGTGCAACCTGCGACCCGCTTTTAGCACCTACTACTGCACGATTCACCCTCGCGGTGGTAAGATTCGCCAGGCTCTCCCATGAGGTAACGCCATGAAAAAACTATTTATCCTGACCCTGACCCTCGTTCTCTTGTGTCTCTCGGCGTGGGTAGTAACCGCCCAGGAGCAACCGGCAACCCAGCAATCGTCAGCCGAAGAACTCGAGAAACAAAAGGCCGAGCGCGAAAAGAATGCTTACCGCCTGTTGGATCAGGTAATCGACGAGGCCCAGTCGTTGCGGCTCGTTGAGAATCGCGTGCGGATCCAGATCAACGCCGCCGACATGCTCTGGGATCAAAATCAGGGACGTGCCCGTGGCCTGTTCGCGATGGCGGCTGAAGGCGTTGCGGAGCTGGGACGTACGCCTGTCAACCAGCCAAACAATCGACGTGGATTTCAGGACGGCAACAATTTCTCTTTTCAAGGACCTCAGGGCCCGCAGACCGTTCGCAATCTCCAACTGCGGACGGAACTGGTGTTAACTGCGGCTCGTCACGATGCGGCGTTAGCTTATCAATTGCTTGCCTCAACTAAGCCGCCCGCAAACGTGCAGCAACCGTCCGCCGATGGGCGTGGACCAAGAATCCAACAAATCTCCGACGACAATCTCGAACAAACACTGCTCGGCCGAGTCGCTGCTCTCGATCCAAAACTTGCTGCGCAGAACGCCGAACAGATGATGGCAAAGGGCCAGTTTCCCAGCACCCTTGCCGAAGTGATCAGCCAACTTTACAAACAGGATCCAGCCGCGGCTGAGAAACTCGCCGACAAAACCGTCAAACAAATTCAAGCCGCTAATATCCTGGCTAAAACAGATGCCACCGGGCTTGTGCAAAACATGCTGCGACCTGGCCCACGTCCGGCGGGCGAAGCCTCCGCCTCCGCGTCAGTAGCGCCATCGACCGGACGACAACCGGTGCTCGGACAAACTGCTTACGTCGAATTGTTGACGACCGTTGTCGACGCCGCCTTGAAAGCCACTCCGAACGCTACTATCGCACAGCCTGCACGACGCGGAGTTGGCGCTGGTCCTGGACCACGTCCGCAACCCACTCCACAACAACCAACCGAAGCACAAATTGAGCAAAGCATCGCGCGCCGGCTGCTAAATGGATTACAGCAGACGCTGCCGATGATCGATCAGTATCTGCCGTCGAAAGCGCCAATGGTGCGACAGAAACTGGCTGACCTGGGGATGTCGAACAATTCGATAGCGAATCTCGCGCAGACATTCAGCGCGCTACAGGGCGAGCCAACATCCGACGCTCTTTATCAGGCCGCTCAAAACGCGCCGCCGCAGATGCAATCGCGTCTCTACCAGCAAGCCGCCTATAAAGCGATTGACGAGGGCAATACCGATCGCGCGAGAGAGATCGCAAACCACCACCTGCAAAACAATGCCCGCGACGTCGTCATCCAGCGAATTGATTTCAAGGAAATGTCGAAGAAGGCCGAGGGCGCACGCATTGACGAGATCAGGCAATCGGTTGCGCGTCTGCAAACGGACAACGAAAAGATCGCCCTGTTGATTCAAGTTGCCGGTGATGTGCAGAAGAGTAATCAGAAAGTCGCACTGCAACTACTGGAAGATGCAAGGCAAATTGTTAATCGTCGCGCGACCAGTTATGAACAGTTCGAACAGCAGCTTAAAGTCGCGCGCGCGTTCTCGTCGATCGATCCATCGCGAAGTTTCGAGGTGTTGGATCCGGGCATTAGTCAATTGAATGAATTGCTTTCGGCTGCGTCGGTGTTGAGTGGCTTCGAGATCAACATGTTTCGCGATGGCGAAATGTCGATTCAGGGTGGCAATGGTTTGACCTCAACTGTGAATCGATTCGGCCAGGAACTGGCAGTGCTCGCCCGAACCGACTTTGAACGTTCGGAAACACTGGCCGGAAGATTTCAGTTTGCCGAACCGAGGATCATGACGCGATTGTCCATCGTGCAAGGATTGCTTGGCGTGAGACCGACGTCGGGACAGCGAGTCTTTTTCGGAAATGCTGGCGGTGGTGACAGTATCGTGATTAGACAGGATTAGTTTAGAAAAATCTTTGCCCCAAAGTCAGCAGCCATTGTTGGACGAGGTCAGTACCGTAACGCGGTAGCGTCGGGTCGACGTTGAGCTAAGAGACCGACCCGACGCTACCGCGTTACGGTACTGATGTTATGAAGCAAGCGCCTCCCTCCGTGAGAGTAAACTCACGGCAGTTCTCAGGCATGAGACTGAAAGGAGGCGCTATGGGCGCAATATACATCGGCGTTGACTTTCATTCC
>DATEIS010000517.1:0-3525 GCA_035278765.1 Pyrinomonadaceae bacterium
GCAGAGTCAGGATGAACTTAGTACGAAATGACATTTACCTACCTCGTGGATTACGTTAAAGCCCGAATCAACAAAAGATCGCACATTTTGCGGTCGAAACGTATGATACAGGCGGTATTTAAGGGGCGCAAGCTAAACATCCGCAAGTGAAAACAACAGCAAATCAACCTCAACTCATCGGACCAGTTCTCGCACTCGATCTCGGCGAGAAACTCGTCGGCGCTGCGGTGTCGGACGAAAGACTGGTCACAACCAAACGATTACAACCGATCAAACGTTCGAATTGGAAAAAGCTGCTTCAGGACGTGCGCGACCTGCTGGAACGCTTTGACGCCCAAACAATAGTCGTTGGTTTGCCGTTAAGGATGGATGGATCTGAAGGCGACGCCGCAAAAAACGTTCGCCGTCTGTCCCTGAACCTGGCCAAATCGGTCTCGCAGCCGGTGTATCTGCAGGACGAGCGCTTGACTTCCTTTGCCGCGACAGAGAATTTAAAAGCCGAAGGGGTTGCAGACGACGAGATTCCGGCACTCGTTGATGGTGAAGCAGCGGCACTGATCCTTCGGGACTTTTTATCGACTGAGCAAAACAGAATACGCGTTGACCCTTAACAGAAACCTAATGAAGCGGCTCATACTCTTGATAATTGTGGTTGTCGTGCTGGTAGTGGCAGGACTCAGCTTCTGGACCTACTCCAACCTCCACAAACCAATTACCCACTCGAAAAACGGACAGTACATCGACATTCCAAAGGGTACGTCCCCCAGCGCCATCGTCAAAAAACTCGCGACTGAAGGAGTAATCCAGAACGAATGGCCCTTAAAGCTTTACTTGAAGATGACGGGCAAAGGCGCGACCTTGAAAGCCGGTGAATACGACTTCCCGTCCCCGATTTCCCCGCTGGGGGTCATCGCGAAGCTTCAGCAAGGTCAGCGTCGACTCAACCGCTTAACGATCATCGAAGGCTGGACGCGTTGGGACATCGCTCGCGCCATGGCGCAAGTGCCTGAATTCAAGCTCGAAAACGACGCTCAGGCATTAGAGTTAATGAATAACGTGAGCCTGATCGGCGACCTTGATCCGGTTGCTAAAAATCTTGAGGGCTATCTATTTCCGGATACATATGAGTTTTCGCCGGAAACAACTCCGGCAGAGTTTATCGAGATTATGGTCAAGCGATTTCGCAACGTGTGGAAACCTGATTGGACCGACCGTGCCCGCAGTCTGAGCTTTACACCACGCGAGATTGTCACCACCGCCTCAATTATCGAAACGGAAGCAAAGCTGGCGGACGAGCGCCCACTTGTCGCCTCAGTTATTTACAACCGCCTTCAGAAAGACATTCCGCTCGCAGTGGATTCGAGCATCATCTACGCGTCAAAGCTGGAAGGAAAATGGCGTTACGACGGAAAGGTCTATCTCAGCGACATTCAAAGGCGCTCTCCGTACAACACCAGAATTTATGCCGGGCTTCCGCCCGGACCAGTTGCCTCACCCGGAGAGAGCTCGCTGAAAGCCGCGTTGAACCCGGCCACCTCAGACTATCTCTATTACGTACGCAATCCGGATCGTGACGACGGTGCACACAACTTCTACAGCAACGGCGCTGAATTTGAGACCGGTGTCCAGGCACTCCGCAAATGGGAACGCGAACGCGACGCAGAAGAAGCACGCAAAAAGGCACAAACAAGGTAAGCCACTAAAAGGCGCAAAAAGCACAAAAGAAACAGCCAAGTTAGGCAACAATTTGTTTACTTCTCTACTTCAAAGTCTTGCTTGTCTTTGTGTGACCGTTACTCTATTCTCGGTTCAAGTCCCCGGTTGAAATTCAGGTGATTTGAAAGACAAAAGGTGTTGCTATGTTGCGCATAATTACTGGTCTACTGGTGTTGATTGCCTGTTCAGTTCCAGCATTTGCACAGGCTGCAAAAGGTGTCGACAAGCAAAACGAGCGCGTTCGAGATGCCGGTTCGGATCGAACGCCCGCTAACAACGGTAACAAGCAGGACGTGGGCAGTGGCCGCGGCATGGACTTCGGCAGCGGCAAGTCTACCGTAGCGCCACCACTGCCGAACCCGTATCGCTTAACTGGTCGTCGCGACGTGATCATCACTGCTGTTCAGGATCTCATGCGCGATCGAAAATTCGTCGTTGACGAGTCCGCATCGAGACTAGCTGATGGGATCATTGTCAGTCAGCCGTTTACTTTCACGAAGGGCGCGGTCGTTGCGCAGGCTGATCTCAGCAGATACGCAGATGTGACATCGGAGAGTTCGAGGGCATGGACACGTGGTCGCTACACGCTCACGGTTGAAGTTCAACCGATTGACGGCAACTCAGCGAACATCGCAGTTAACGCAAAGGTTGAGGGTCGCACCGATGGAGCCACCGGCGCTGAATGGACCACCTTGCGTAGTACCGGTCTTGCCGAAGATCAATTTCTCGAAGGTTTGATAGTTGCCGTTACGGGTGTATCGCCCGCAGGTCGAAACCCGCAGCCCTGAGTTAAGGTGTTAACTTAAGTTTTCAATGATTAACGATCCATTGCACGCCGAGGAAGCCCTCGCACGAGAGAACGAGTCAAGTAAACGAAAGCTGCTCGCCGTGGTTTGCGCCGTCGGTATCACCGCAGTGCTTCTCGTTGGTTACGGCTACATTCGCAAGTACCACGCTCAAAAAGTCATCGCCGAGAACACGCTTCCACCAGTTGCCGAAAAAGGTCCAGCGCTGGCCCATATAGTCGTCGATGAGCCAACACTCGAAAAAGGAATGACAACGATCGGCGGCGTGGTGCGGAACATCTCGAAGCAGGAACTTAACGGCCTTTCAGTAGTTCTTGAACTGCGCCGGCGAAAAGATAGCGGCCTCGAACAAACGGCTTTGCCGGTTACACCGACTCAATTACAACCTGAGCAGGAAGGCTCATATTCGCTGAAAGTATCCGCTCAGGAATTTGCTTCGATTCGTCTTGCAGGATTGAAGACTGATTCGCACCCGGACTTAGTCGCATACACTTCGGCCCAGGGCAAGAAGCGAACACCGGAACGGATTGAGCCGAGAACGATCGTGGTTAAGCGCAGTGGTAAGCCGGGCGAGTTCATTAACTCGCCGGACAACCCGGGACGCATTCCGTAGTCTCCCAACAATACGCTGAAGTTTTTGTTTAGGGGTCGGCGTGCCGATTGTTAAGGTGAACTCTGAGAGTCGAATGAAGATTGTTTCCTGCACAGCTTGTACTCTCGCAGCACTGATCTTTTTCAGTGTCGCTGTGGCACACGGACAATCGGCTACTCAAAGGAATCCTCAAACTATTCCCAGTGCGGGTAAAAAGAATCCTGACGACGATCAGAATCCGCTCACAACCTTCGAAGAAGAGATTCGTGCGAAGCGCATGATCAAGATGGCCGAGAAGGAACATCAGGAAAATCTCGATCGCGCGAAGGAAATCCAGCAGATAGGAAAAGAACTTAAAGAGAGTCTTCAAGGTAAGTCTAATCTCGATCGCGACAGTCTGAAGAAGATCGA
>DATEIS010000518.1:0-10095 GCA_035278765.1 Pyrinomonadaceae bacterium
GGCTGGGTGCTTGACCGCACACCCGGAGGGCCGAAACGTAGTGGAGGACTCGGAGCGAAGCGCAGAGTTGTGCGGGCGGGCTGCCGACTGAGGATGAAGCTAAGGAAGAAAATGCACAGGGTAATTTACCCTGAAAATAAATTTTGTGCGGTGTCGAAAACAGGGTTTTTAACCCTGCTTCGATCCTCTGCTCGGCGATCGAGTTGGTAGTTTTTTGATCAGTGCTCGCGTCGGTCGCTGTGACATTTTTGATCAGTGAATGTCCACTGATGAGTGATCGCGTCCTGCATGGAGCCATCTTGAAGCCTTCAGCATAAGGACTGACTCGCTGATGAAAATGTGTTCGCTCTTTCCGCTCGGCGTTGGCCGGAACGGGCGGCAAGTTTGATTTAAACGGTAAACCACTGAGAGATAAAGCACAGAGGCAATTTTTTAAACGAGTCGTAAGGATCTCGACCGAATTGTTTACGTGCAAACCATTGAAAGATAAGGCACATACGTAATTTGTTAACCAAAAAATTTGAGAATTTAAACGGTAAACGATTGGCGTAAAAAGAGATACGCGAAAATTTAAACGGTTACGCGTTGCGTAACCGCGACAGCCCCGAAGCGGGGGTGTCGTGTCTAATTCATCAGGTGCGCAGCACCTTTTTTGTTTTTTGTGCTTGAACGTACTGAAATTTGGACTTCGGATCGGTAGGCTTTGCGACCATTCCTGCCCCGGAGGTATTTGTTTTGAAGTCGCAAAATGCGTTGCTGATGGAGAACCATTTACAGCGTGTTATGCGTAAGTGTCGGAATCAACAGGAGAGATTGAGAATTCAGAAGGCTAGGCTACGAAAGCAGCAAGTAAGGCTACTTGAAGCACGTGTAGAACGCGTGGGCGGTGAAACGCCTTGTCATGCCGGCGTCGTTACAGGAAAAACCGAATCTGATTTGTCGTGGGAAGAATCAAGCGGGACTAATCCTACCGGGGCGGGCCGTGGCTCAGTAATTTTTCATTTCCGAAACAGAATTGGCAAAAGAGCGCTTTAAGCTCTTGCGCAAATCGATCCCAGGGTGCGGGCTGGCGAATTGTCGAACAGACAATGACTCAGCCCGCTTGGTTTTTATGAACACAGAACAAGCCAAGCAAACCGCTACGCAAAGCACACCTGATAAGGGTCAGCACATGCGAGAAAATTCCAGGCTGGAATATCGAGCAGTTATGACTAGCACGGAACCTCACGAAGCGTCACTAACGGAACAGTTGGGGAGTACGAGGCAATCCAATATTTCCCTGCCAACGTTCATCGAAATAATTTGAGAAATGCTAGCGTTGTGGTCTTAGGCGGTCGCCATATTCAGGGCGGCGCGTAGGGTAGCGGTGAGTTCGTCCGGGTCAACAGGCTTTCCGATATAGCCCTGAGCACCAGCCGCAAATGCGGACCTCTTATCAGCCTCGGTAAGTGCGCCCGAACAAAAGAAAATGAGAATTTTTTGATCGAAAGATCGAATCAACCGGCAGAGTTCGATCCCGTCGAGGTTGGGCATCCAGTTATCCAGTAACAATATGTCGAAACGATCGCTAGCCAGTAGCGGCAAGACCTCGGACGGGTCTCCTGTCGCAGTTACTCGGAAGCCCGCGTGAGACAGTATGAGTTGGACTATTTCGCGAGTATCCGGGTCGTCTTCTGCGTAAAGGATATGGGGCCGAGTCTGCATTGAAAAGAGCCTTAGATTTAGCCGCATTTTCGCCGATGAGAACGGCAATAGATTAAATGAAACTGATCAGAATGTATAAGTATCATAGGACCGGCTGGGCCACAAATCGGGGGATGTATTTCAAAGAAAAGGCAAGGATAATTCAGTCAAATTTCGCGGAGCACGCTATCACTTTTTTGCTCGGGTCGTATGGCGAGATTTGAGAAGGCAACTGCGCCACAGGCGCAGTTGCCTCTGGGCCAAAAAAATGCCAGCCGAGTGCTGTTGCACTCGGCTGGCATGATCATCTCAGGGAGATTTATTCAGGGAACCTTTAAGCTGTCACGGGATCGATTTCGGAGCGTCCGGCACGGATGATTTGATCGGCGGCACGGAAGATTTTTTGGGCGCTCTTTTCGGGTATTAGTTCAGCGTCAGAACCACTTCCACGACTCAACCAATTTTGAATATAACCTCTGCAAAACTCTGCTCCCTCAAGCCCCAAAGATTCACAACAAAGAAGGGCCACGGATTCCGCTTCAACCTCGCGTAGACTACGCGGCGTCGTCTCAGCATCGGCGAAGTCTGCCTCGGTGGTATGACCTAAGATTACGTGTCCGAGTTCGTGAAAAAGTGTCTTGAATGGCAGTTGAGCAAGCGGGTTAATTGCGACCTGACGCTTGCGGGCAAAGCCTTGAACATTTCCGTCCGTATGATCGAATGGAATACGCTCAATACTGAGGGCGGCAATGGCTCTTTCTGCGTCCCACTCGGGTATCGTAATGGGTTCAAGTTCCTGTCCGTCAGTTTGGGACAAAACAAACCAGCGCGCTTTATAAACGAAGCTGGTAAAAGTGTGGTCCTCGTCTGAATCTTGCTCGCGACGCTTGCAAGTTATCGGCATGCACATGGTGAGCGCCCGTTCGCCCCGTTTCACAAAGCGTCCTAAGTCTTTCCACTTGGGAAAAGTGTTAATTGGGCCGGGCTGTAATCCGCGCATCTGACATTGCACAAGCGCGAGAATTTGATTGCCCACTGAATACTGATGAAAGGCGCTATAAGCTTTCATGATCAGACCTGGCTTAGTGACTGCTTCGATGAGTAGAGCGGACCACTTCGGAATGGCGGGTGATTGGTTGACGTGATTTTCCATTTGTCGCGTGCTCCTTTTCAAGTGACTCTTTCGAGCGAAGTTCGCCCTTGCAGTCACTCCAAAAACCGGAGGTGCAACGCAGTGGAGCACTTGAAGCGGAGCGTATGAATTATCTAGGTGCTGCTCGTGCTGATGGTCGGTGATTAGAGCGGCAGTTTGAGTGGAAGTAGTGACAGTCCATTCGCCACGATAGAGTTGACGGCAATTTTTGGCAAACCGATTTGCAGGAAGCCGTAAAGCCTTTATTTTCAACGACAGTGCAGTAAGAAATTTGTTGATTTCTCCCAAACGTCAGGTTTACTCTCGGCCCGTTCGTTTTTTCTCGCCCGCCTCCCAAGGGCACCATGCCAGACACACTTCTAAAAACGCCGCCCGTAATAAGTCTGGCGGCCCAACGAAGATGAGTCTATGACTGGGCAGACGGCTAGAAAACCGACAGCATCGTTTGCAACAGTTGGAGGGTGATGTCCTCCATTAATTGATATTCGTAGTCTGCGTCATCTTTCGGCTCAAGCGGGGTCTCGCCTGAAGTTGTTGCGGTCGCCGAGTCCGGCGGTGGTGGCGGTGGTGTTTTGCCGCCAGTACCAATCTCTCCCGCAAAGGTCGCGGTTGTTAGCGTTAGCGTGAACACTACCGCCAGACAGAGGTGTTGAAGTGTTTTCATGGTGTTTCTCCTGAAAGGAAGATTAATGGTCGTTGGTGACAGCAAAGCACAATGGTTAACAGGCTGTCTCCTAGTTGGCTCTTGAGAGCGGGATCTTAGCATTCGACAGAGTTGGTACACATAGCGATCCACCGGGGCTTGCAAACTGAGTTGCAAGAAAAGACTCACATGAACTCAATCAGGGAATTACGTGAACAGCTAACAGACCAGAACCTCTCGTCGAATCAGCGAGCGCAACTGCGCTGTCAACTGGCCCGTCACTTCGAAGATCAAGGTGAATATGAAGCGGCTCGCGAACTAATACGCGAGCTATGGCCCAGCATGGACGAACGGCCAATCGTGGAGGGACTTGATGAGGAATCGAAGGGGGTCGTTGTGTTGCGTGCTGGTGTCTTGGCAGGATGGATTGGGAGCGCCAGACTGATCAGCGGAGCGCAGGAAACAGCAAAGAATCTGATCACCGAGAGCATTGGTATTTTTGAAGGACTCCGAGAGTACAGTCGAGCTGCGGAAGCACAGATTGAGCTTGCCTACTGTTATTGGCGTGAAGGCGCATTCGACGAAGGACGAGTAGTGCTAAGTGCGGCATTGGATCGTCTCTCTGATAGCGACATCGAATTAAGGGCCAAGGCGTTACTTCGTAGCGCCATGATTGAGAGGTCATCCGTTCGACACAATGAGGCGTTCAAAATTCACACGGAGGCCGCACCACTATTTGAGCAGATCGAGAATCATTGCGTCATTGGGAGCTTCCACAACGAGTTGGCCATTGTCCTTCGCAATTTGGGCTCGACGGAAAAGCGCGAAGATTACATTGACCGTGCTTTGATTGAATATACCGCTGCTGCTTATCACTTTCAGCAAGCGGGCCACATACGTTATCAAGCTTGCGTCGAAAACAACCTCGCTTTTCTTTTCTGGAAGGTTCAAAGGTTTGCAGACGCACACGATCATCTCGACCGAGCGCAGATACTCTTTGCGAGACTTAAAGACGAGGTCCACGGCGCGCAAGTTGATGAGACACGTGCCCGAGTGTTGCTCTCTGAGGATCGGGTCGTAGAAGCCGAAAAAACGGCACGTCGAGCGGTGCGCACACTTGAAGCAAGCGACGAGCGGTCGTTGTTGGCAGAAGCTCTGATTACGCTCGCAACATGCTTGGCGCGTCTTCGACATTTCCACGAGGCACGTTCAACGTTAGATCGTGCGATCGGGACAGCACAGCAAGTTGGGGACTTTGAAAGCGCGGGCAACGCGGCCCTGACAATAATTGAACATCTAGGCTCTGAGCTATCGGACGACGATCTCGCTGCGACTCTGGTGCGAGCGGAAGTGCTGTTGGAAAACACGCAGGATACGAACACGATCCGGCGGCTGGCCAAGTGCGCGTGCCATGCGGCTTCGCTCCTACATGCCTCACCTGAGTTCCCGTCAACTTTCAATTGGGCGTCTCTTTCATTCGATCAAGAGCTAATCCGCTACGGAAAGCATTTGATAGAACTGGCGCTGAAACGGTCGGAGGGGTCGGTTACGGATGCTGCGCGCTTGCTAGATCTGAGTCATCAAAACCTCTCGTCAAAGATCGTGCGGTACAAAGAGCTTGCCAAGTTCCGAAAACCAGTCAGACAACGCAAGCGCAGCAGTATTGACAGCCGGAAATCCGAAGGCGAGGCGAGCGCGGAGCGAGACAACAAGATGCACGCGGTAACGATTTTGCTTGTGGAGGACAATCAGATAGTGGCCGGGGCTGTCCGCGAAACGTTGGAGCTTAAGGGGTGGAAGGTAGAAACCTGCACGGATGGAACCGCCGCACTCGAGAGGATTGCCGGCGATACTCATTACGATGTACTGCTGCTGGATTACAAGTTGCCCGACGTGGACGGATTACAGCTTGTGAAGCAAGCGCGGCAAGTAGTCCATCGCTCCCAAACTCCGATCATCATGTTTTCGGCTAGTCCCGTTGAGGCAGCGGCCCGCGATGCAGGAGTAGATGTGTTCTTGCGAAAGCCTCAAGACATCGGGTCGATTGCTGAGACCATCAATCGCTTACTTGAGGAACGCGATCAAGAGCAGTAAGAACCTGAAAACATTCGTAGTGAAAGGTCTGGCCTGTGGGAGGGACGGATCTTTCATCCGAAGAGCCATTCGCGATGTCGGGCCGCGCAAAGCCAGTCGCGAATGGCTCTGCGGGGGGCAGCCTTGAGTCACTTTTACAAGCTCCCGCGTAGACGCCGTAATTCTCCGAGGGGTGGGGCGAAGAAGGGAGCCACTCGCGAACATGGACAGCACAGAACGCGCATGGTCGCGAGTGGCTTTCGGGCATGAACGATTCTCCCGAGGGGTCGACAGTAACGACAAGGATCTCCTATGGCTGTTGGCCCCGACTTAAATTGACAAATAGCGGCACTGGAAGATGCGACAAGGCCGCGCATCTTTCAGAACGCGGAGCCACTTGCCAAGAGGGGGTTTGCAGGTGGTTCTGGCTTTAGGACTCGCCACGTTTGAGAGGGCGTGGCGAACAGGGGGCCGACGCTTCCCGACCGCCCAGAACCACGGTCGGTCCCTACTTCTTGACATCCCGCCCTGGCTATCTTAGGTCAGTGTGGGTTAAGGGGCGTCGTTGTCTTTTAGTGAGGGGGCAACGCCGCCCTATTTTTATACCAGTATGATGTTAGACCCGGAGCAGTGGGAGTTGGTTTTGCAGGTTTACGCGGGGCAACCAGTCCCGGCGTTGACTCTCGCCTATCAACTGATCGAAATAAAGCGATCTCTTAAGCGCGGACAGAAAGGGATAGCGGACGCTACCGCTGGTTTGGATTTAGCGGTTGAAGCTCTTTACCCTCACACTGACTTCCACAACATGGCCCGCGCATTTTTTCAGCGAACAATCGAAGGCAGGTTAAAGCCTGATCAGGAAGAAAAGCTGCGACAGCTTGGCGTGAAGCTGTGAACTAAACAAGAAAGCGGCGACAATATCTCTTGAATCAAGTGAAACATCCTCTGGCTACGCGGTAAGTAGTAGGTCACCGCTGCGTCGATACGCGGTCGATGTACAGGATCCTCGCCGCCTGAAGAGTTGTAGTCCATCGTTAATAGCTGAAATTGAAGAGGTCGTTGGCAGTTGTAGTCCATCGCACACAATGAAGATTTCGGCACCTTTGTATGCTTTAGCCGCGGAGTATTGAGGCCGATAGTAGAACGCTTTTCTGTTTTGATAGTGGCAAAGGACTTCCTCACAGTAGTCGTAGGATACGATCCAAGGATGTTGAATGTTAAGTTGTATTACTTCTGCTAGGTGGCTGTGATCGGCTGGCTTGTAATGATTGTAATAAAGTCGGTCTGCTTTGAGAAAATACGGAGGGTCACAATAGATTAATGTACGCTTGGGAAGCCGTGGAACATATTTAGTAAGAAATCGTTCGGCGTCCCAGTTGCGAATCTTAATGTCGCTCTTTCGTCCGGCAATAGCTTCTACACGTCTAATTAAGTCATTTCTCGGAAACCTCGCATCTATTTTCCATTTACCACGTTGAGCAAGTCCACCGATAACGCCTGCATTTAAGATTCCTGAACGATTACACCTATTGAGATAGAAAGTAGCGAACCCTAAGTCAAATGTATCGGCGCTATCGCGATGTTTAAAAATCTCTCTTTGCTTTTTCCACTCGTCTACAGTAAGCGAGGCTCTCGAAATCCTGCGGCAAAATCTTTCAGATTCATTAAGAATTGAATGCCATAGGGAATACAAAGCGATACAGGAATCATTTAAGTGAAGTCTCTTTACTCGGCCGCGAAGCAAGAGTTCGAAAGCGATACCCGCTCCGCCAGCGTAGGGTTCCACATAGTGCCCGCCAAGCAAGCTGTTTGTGGAAAGCAACTCATCTATGAAGGGCCATAACCTTTGTTTACCGCCTGGGTAACGCAAAGGGGTCTTATAGCTTGCCATTGGGGGTTCCTTGTTTTAGGTATTCATTGCTTCCAGCAGTGGGAAGATTCGCCAGAACAATAGACTGATATCTGCGGGTGCTATGGAGAATGATGGATTATGTACGAGCTGGTTCATTGAAGTGACGGAAAGTATGCCATCGGTTTTCCCTAGTTCGGTCATAGCACCGTGCAAACGCTTCACCGCGTCTTTGTCCGCCATGCTTTTGGTCAAATGCTTGTGGATGTCTCGAAGAATTGTGGCAAGGTTTTTATCGCTCCCATCAGCTTTTTTCATGCTAGGACCTCCTGACCTTCTATGGTCAGCGCAATAAGCCTTGGCTGAGAGCTCAAACATGCTACGAAGTACAAAGCAAAACGCATGGGGGTGATTCTCATGTTTCAATGCTTTGATTTCTTCTAGCAGTGTTACTACTTTGTCTCGATTACTACCTCTGATCTTGAATCGTCGAAGAATTTGACGAACTGATGTCGGATCAGTTGACGCATGTGCTTGCGCTTTCTTCGAAGCGGCCGTGGCTGCTTTATGACCTTGAGTTGTCGAGGCGGTGGCACTTTTGCCGGCGGCAGTTGATGTAGATGTAGCTTGGGTCTTTAAAGATAGGCCGTAGGCTGTTCCCCAGAATGGATTGACGGCGCGCAATTCCTTAAATCCTAATTGCGACATTCCAATATCATGAAGTACTCGGTCGAGAAGCTTTCGGTTTTTCGCGGGGTAACTTGCGACTACATCAGTCGCAGAATTCAAGTTCACCAATGGCGCTATTTTTTGTATGGCCTCGTCTAAAACTGTAAGAGGATATTCACCTGCCCACCTTTCAGCTTGTTGAGGAGTAAGAGTCTTCCCAAGCGACAGATATTTCTCAAGCAGATCAAGTCCGGTCTCTGGCTCGTTGTTCTGGTCACGTGCATACCGAGCCTTAGCGATTGCAGGCCAATCAACTCGACCGGCCCTCTGGCCTTTTGCATGCGTTCGTGCTACGAGCTTATCGACTTGCCCTGACTCAGACTGTTCATAGATAGCGCAGGGAACATGAGCATTATCAGTTTTCCACTCTGGACCGAGCTGCTGAATTTGGTTCTGGATATGTTCCGGCAGTTCTATATCCTTCCGAAGTCCGAGAATCAATTTCAAAGCAGCAACCCGTCTATTACCCTCCTTTACTACTAACTGGCTACCCGTATCGAGAACGATAACGTTCTCGGTTGGACTGTAACCATCCTCCAACAGACTTTCCATTAACGCCCAAAACCGATCGGGTTCGATCCCAATTAGGGCATTTATTGCGTGTTCTTCGTCTGGCTGGCGAACAGTTCGGAAGTTTCCAAGGTCGAGGTGGAGAGATTCAACCTTTTCGTTAGTGTTCTTGGGCATTGTGGAGGAACTCCCTGAAGACAGAAGTGTGGGCGGAGCGTAAAGACCGGGGCTAGCTTAGACTTGATTGCCATTCAGATGCAAGATTTGAGGACCAGCGGGTTAGTTCGTATAGTCGTACATCTCCGCCTTTTCCAAAATTAGATTCATTAGAAGTTTCAAGAAATAGGTAACGGCTTGATAGACCCTGTCGTCTTGGCCGCACCGGGATGGTGGGAGTTTGTCTTGCCGTTGTCCTTACGGGCAGGGGCTGGACCTTTAAGGGCAATAAGGGTAATTCCACTCTTGCCCGTTTTCAATAGACAATCAAAGAAGCCTGATTTATAAAGTGCATACTGGCCCTTCGTTTCCCCGAATAACTTCCGGCCAGTGTTCCCCTATGCCTTTAACAATCTGCGAACCTTACGCTTGGTATCTTGTCGTCTCCTGTAGAAAGTGCGGAGTGCGACAGCCGATCCACCGTGATACCTCTCAAGGTAAAGCCGATCTCTTAAGAAGATACACGTGGCAGTGCCTCCAGTGCGGTGCTATAGATACCTATGCTCCCGATGAGATTGAACGCTATCAGCACATGGGCGAGCGGAAAGATAGGTCGAGAAGTTAATCGCAGCGTCAAAAGTTGCGAAGATTGTCCATTCTGGGCTTTCAGGGTAGTACGCGGCCCTAGTAGTTGCGTACGCGCCAATCCTTGCGACTTCGGAGTGAACTTGCAGATTTAGGGCGCTTCTCGCAACTGCTGGAAGAAACTGAGCACTTCCGTGGTCGTGGTCAGGAAAAAGTTGCGAAGATTGTCCACTGTGGGGAGGCAAAGGGCGGATATCATCAATAACTCTGCCGTGACCTGAATAGCACTCCGTCAAAATAAAGAAATATTCTGCCAGTGAAAATAGGAACGGCTAAGGCAGATTAATAGCAACCGGAAAGCGATTTTCCCCTCCGCCGATTAGCTTAGCTACTTCGTCAACTAGGTCCTTTATGCCCAACGGCTTTATAAGATAGCCCTGAGCGCCAGCGTCGTGTGCCTTTTGCTTGTCAGTTTCGTAGGCCGCTCCTGAGTAGAAAAGGATGGGAGTGTTCTTATCGAATTTTCTTATCTCGGTGGTTAATTCCTCCCCAGAGAGTCCAGGCATCCAGTTGTCAACAATAATGAGATCAAATTGCTCGCGCTGGGCTAGTGAGAGCGCCTCCGCAGAATCGGCGGTAATTGTAACGTGATAGTCGGCAGTTTCGAGGATACAGACAATTAGCTCACGAGAGTCGGGATCATCCTCAGTGCAG
>DATEIS010000519.1:0-12536 GCA_035278765.1 Pyrinomonadaceae bacterium
ACCGTGTCAGCAAACTGCCAACGCCTTTCATCCGGAAACGAAGCGCGTTCGAGAAACTCGGGCATTCCGAATGAGAAGGTGGTTGAGCCAACCAGGATCGTTTGTGGCGATCGACCGCCAACGGCAGTCGTCGGTTCACCGGCAATCGGTGGCTGACTGAACTGGAATTCGTTGTCACGCCCCCACTGGAAACGAAATTCATTCAGGAGCGTCGGCGAAAGCGTCGAGGCTAATTTCGCGTTGAGCGAATCAATCTGAACGAAGTCGTCGCCGAAGTTATCGACAGCGCGAGTGTTCGTCGCCTGAGTCTGAATTCCGGCTGGTGAATCCCAACGCAAACGGTTGTAACTAACCGTCAACGTGTTCTTGTCGTTGACAACCCAATCGACCTTCGGCAAGAAGAGCTTTTGATCGCCCGTCCTCGGAACGGGACCTGAAAGTGACGAAAGAAAACCCAGCGTGTCGTTGATCTGAGCGCTTGTGAGTCCGCGGGCAATCAAAGCATCAGTAGTTGACTGCGTCAGGTTCAGAAAACCATTCTGACCAAAGACCGCAAGACCCGGAAAGTTTCGTTTCTGCTGGTCGTAGCTGAAGAAGAAGAACGCTTTGTCTTTGACGATTGGACCACCAATGGTGCCGCCAAACTGATGTCGCACGTCCTCTGGCTTGTAACCAACGGGAGTAAAGACACCGTTGATGCGCTCCTGACGAACGGCCAGCGGATTGCGAGCGCCCCACTTGTTGTTGCGCTGGTAATAGAAGACACCACCGTGAAAGTCGTTCGTGCCGCTCTTCGTGATCGCGTTGACCACGCCGCCGGCTGAACGTCCGTACTCGGCTGAGTAACTGGACGTGTTGACCTGAAACTCGCGAATCGCGGCCTGACTGATCGAGTAGCTGATACGTGTGCGGCCACGCTCTTCGGCGAAGAACGCCTGGTTGTTGTCGCCGCCATCGATCGTGTTGTTATTCAACAGACCGGAGATGCCGCGGAAGCTGATCAATCCAAACGTGCCATCAGGCACCGCACCCGGGGTCAGTAACGCGAAATTAGACCAACGACGGCCATTGATTGGAAGCTCGTTGATCGAAGTCTGATTGATGTTGGTGGAGAAGTCCTGCTGCGTGGTGTTGATTACGGGCGCTTCAGCACTAACGTCCACGGTGCCCGTTACCGGTCCCACACTCAACGCTACTTCAAGAGTTGTCTCGCGTCCGATTTCAACGACGACGCTTTCAACTGTCATCGGGCTGAAGCCAGACGAGTTCACGGTTACTGAATAAAGACCGGGCTGCAAGTTGGCGACTTTGAAACGCCCGGTGTCGTCGGTTGTCGCTGTGTCTTCCTTATTAGTCCCTGTGTTCTTGACCGAGACGGCAGCACCGGGAACTACCTCTTTAGCGGGGTTCGTTACCACACCGCCGATCGAGCCGGTGGTGGTCGACTGCGCGAAGGCTACCGTGCAGAAAGCGACCACCAACAAGCTCACTAAAAAGAGCTTTATTGTTTGCAACATACTGGGGAACTCCTTAGACGAATGGGTTGACGGTTGATGCCTCAGCCGCGCGGCCCGGGCTAGTGTTTGACCCTGGTTTGATAACACCTAAATTCAAATCAGTAAGGATTATTGCGACTGGCTTGCGAGAACTGACTTCTACCACGCACCGCTCAAGTTAAGCAAGGTTTAGTTTAACGGCGAGCAATTAAATCTTTGTGACTAACACTAAAAACTTGAACGCGGATGAACACGGTTCTTATCCGTATTCATCCGCGTCAATTCGTGGCCTAACTTTCCTAGAACTCGAAACGAACTGCTAACTGAATCTGACGTTCGCGGAAGAAGAAGCCGTTCGACAAGTCACTCGGTGTACCGAACGTTGGATCGAAGGTTCCGATCACGCTCGTTCCCGAAGCCGACAGAACATACATTCGGTTGTTCACGCCGGTTACCTGTGTGCGATTGAAAATGTTGAAGCCTTCAGCAAGGAACTCGATGTTCGAACCTTCCGTCACTCGGAAGCGACGTGAGATACGCAAGTCGACGTACTTGACTGATGGCGCGTGGAAAGCGTTGTTTGGCGTCAAACCAAATCGCAGCGATCCATTCGAACCGTTAATGCCTCCGGCCTGGCTGGTGCCAAAAGTATTCGGCGTGGACACACCTGCTGGAGGACTGAAGTTGTTGGTCACCGCCGTGTAACGGAAGCCTGAGAACATGTTGACGATTGGCGCAATCGTCCAGTTGTTCAGGATTGCTTTACCCGTGTCACCGAGACCGGTGAAGTTGGTGTTGTAAACAACGCTGGCGACAAATTTATGACGACGATCGAACGGAGACAAACCATCGTCACCTGCCGGATCCAGCGGATCGAATAACGCCGAGAAGCCCGGCGTGAAGGTCGCCGAACTCTGCGAGCCACCATCATCCTCAGCGCGCGAAAGTGTGTAGCTGCTCTGGAATTGCAAACCGTGCGTCAAACGACGATTGGCCTGCAACACTAACGCGTGATACTTGGTCGAGACGCTGTCGCGAATCTCGAGAATGTTGCCGAAGTTGGTATTTTTTCGTGCGCCCTTGTAGAACGGGAACACCCAGGTCTGGCCGGCGAACGGTCCATCGACGATCGAAACTCTTCCCTGTGCCGTCGGTGGATTGATGTTGGTGTCGACGAAAGTCGTCAGGTGCTGACCGAAACTAAAGAGATAACTTGCCGACACAACCGTGTTGCGCGCAACCTCACGTTCCACAATGATGTCGCCCTGATGAATTAGCGGGTTTTGGAAACCATCTCTGAAGTAATTGACTGCCGCTGTTCCCGGAGGCGCGCTCGCCAAAATATTCGGGAAGAGCGGTGCGGGCGGGTTACCTGCGAGTACGCTGGCCGCGTTCGGGCAGACTGGATTATCGGCGTTACCGGGAGCAACGTTGTTGACAGTTGGGCAACCGGCCGGGACCGAACTTACAGCCTGACCGGTGCTCAGACCGGTGTTGATGAGCGAGTTGATAATGATCGTGCCGTTGATTCGCCCGTAGTAGATTCCGTAGCCACCGCGCAGGCTCGTCTTGCTATCGCCAGTCAGATCGTAAGCAAAGCCGATGCGTGGCCCAAAGTTGTTCTTATCGCTGGGCCGGTTGGCGGTCTGCGGCAGTGCCGGATTTACGAGGAAGGGCGTTGGAAACTTCTCGTATTCGTAGCGCAAGCCGAGGTTGAGCGTCAGTCGCGGTGAAACGCGCCAGTCGTCCTGTAAAAAGAAGGCCAGGTCAGTCGTCGTCAATTCGAAGCGCGGTTGACCAAAACCTTGATTATAGTTACTGGTGTAGCACTTTCCGGCGAGACGTGTGGTATTCGCTGGATTCGACTGTGTCGAACACGTTCGTCCGGCGGTTCGCAGAGCCCCACCGGTTGTGAAGTTGGTGTAGTCGACGATGAAGTCGTTGATATTGCTGTAAGTGTAGGAGCCGGCTCCCGTGAAGAGATTGTCGTCGATGTCTCTCACACGATTAATGTCTACTCCGAATTTGAACGTGTGGTTTCCACTTGTGTAGGTAATCGAATCTGCGAACTGAAAACGTCGCTCATCCGGTAGCGCTACGCGATCGAGCGAGGTAGCCTTGCCGAACGTAATACCATTGGTGAGCGCAACCTGCGGTGAAAAGCCATTGGCCGTGGTTGGCTGACCGGGTAACGGTGGCTGTGCAAATTGCGAGTTCAGTTCATCTGCCCACTGGAAGCGAAACTCATTGATGAGCTGGCTTGAAAGAGTGGAAGAGAGACGAAGGTTGAGTGAATCGACCTCAACGAAGTCGTCGCCGAAGCCGGCTCGGTCGCGAGTCACGGTGGCTCCGGTCTGAACTCCCGCCGGCGATTTCCAGCGCAGGCGATTATAGGTAGCTGAGAACTGATTATTCTGGGTTACCTGCCAATCAATCTTGGGCAGAAACAGTCGTTGATCACCGCGACGCGGCACTTCGCCGGTCTGGTCGTTGAGAAACTGCAACGCGGAATTGATTTGAGCGTCGGTCAAACCGCGATTTGGATTCTTTAACGAAGAGGCGAATAGTGCAGCGGTACAACCTGGAGCGTTCGCCGCGGTACACAGGTTCACTGTGTTGAGATAACCGGGAGTGCTGAACACCGCAACGCCGGGGAAGTTACGTTTCTGTTCGTCGTAACTGAAAAAGAAGAACAGCTTGTCTTTGACGATTGGGCCACCGATGGTGCCGCCAAACTGATAGCGCACGTCCTCTGGCTTCAGTGCCTCGCGCGTCGAGACACCGTTCACCAAACGGTTGATGAAAGTATTCGGGTTACGTGCACCCCATTTGTTGTTGCGATCGTAGAAGAAGGCTGAACCGTGAAACTCGTTTGTGCCTGACTTCGTGATCGCGTTGATAACGCCGCCTGCCGAACGTCCGTACTCAGCCGAGAAGTTTGAGGTGTTGACCTGAAACTCGCGAATCGCCGCCTGGCTGATCGAATACGCACTGCGTGTGCGTCCACGCTCTTCCGAGAAGAACCCCTGATTGTTATCGCCACCGTCAACCGTGCTGTTGTTTAGAAGTCCCGAAATGCCACGGAAACTGATCAGACCGAAGTTGCCGTCAGGCGTGGCGCTTGGAGTAAGAATCGCAAAGTTGGACCAACGTCGACCATTGACTGGAAGTTCGTTGATTGAGGTTTGATTGATGTTGGTGGAGAAGTCCTGCTGAGTGGTGTTGATTACCGGAGCTTCAGCACTGACGTCTACCGTACCGGTTACCGGTCCAACAGCGAGCGCTACTTCGAGAGTTGTCTCGCGGCCGATTTCAACCACGACGTTGTCTTGCGTCGTCGGACTGAAACCGCTTGAGTTCACAGTCACCGAATAAAGTCCGGGTTGCAGGTTTGCAACTTTAAAGCGTCCGGAGTCATCGCTCGTGGCCGTGTCTTCTTTATTAGTGCCAAGGTTTTTGACTGACACGGCAGCACCCGGCACCACCTCTTTCGCTGGATTGGTGACGACGCCTCCGATTGAGCCGGTGGTAGTCGACTGGGCAAAGGCTATGGCGCTGAAAGACAGCACCAATAAGCTTACAAAAAACAGCTTTACAATTTTCGACATACAGGGGAACTCCTTAAACAAATAGGTTGACGGTTTGAATTCGCCTCAGCAAGCACTTGAAATCTAGTTCGAGCAGGAATGTTGCGATGGAACAACCAAACGCAAGACGCGACTTCTACCACGCCTAGCTTGCTTTCACAAGTCTAAGTCACCATTGAAGCAATTAAATCTTTATGACGCATTTTGAGACGATTGAAGCCCGGCCAAGACGGCCTCTAAGCGTTCGGGTAAAATTCGCAAAACCTGTGCCGGATAAAGGTTTGAGTCACCTTGCAGGACGAAAGTGATTCATGCCAATAGTTAACCGAAAATCGAAGCGACACAACTGCGCTTCTGCCGCACAAGATTTTGGATTTAATCTAAAAATCAGGATGGGTCCTATGTGGAAAATAGGACCCATTTTGCTGCTTTACACACGCTCGACGATCATCGCGATTCCCTGACCACCACCGATACATGCTGTGGTCAGTCCAAAACGTCCGCCGCGACGGTGAAGCTCGTGCAACACAGTCAGGACGAGACGTGTACCCGTTGCGCCTAACGGATGTCCGAGTGCGATCGCGCCACCGTTAACGTTGGTGCGATTGCGATCGAGGCCGAGTTCTTTCTCGACTGCGAGATACTGCGCGGCAAACGCTTCGTTCACTTCGACGAGATCCATGTCACTCAGTGACAATCCAGCTTTCTCGAGTGCCAGGCGTGTCGCCGGTACTGGACCAATTCCCATGATCTCCGGCTCAACGCCGGCATAAGCCCAGCTAACGATCCGGCCCATCGGCTTGAGATCCTTCTGCTTCACGAAGTCTTCACCAGCAATCACGAGAGCGGCGGCGCCATCGACGATCCCCGATGCATTTCCCGCTGTGACAAATCCGTCTTGCGCAAACGCGGGCCTCAACTTGGCAAGACCTTCGAGTGTTGTTTCCGGACGCGGATGATCGTCGTCGCTCACCTGAACAGATCCTTTGCGCGACTTTACTTCAACCGGAACGATCTCTTCCGCAAACACGCCGGCGTCTTTTGCACGCTTGGCTTCCTGCTGTGATCGCAACGCGTACTTGTCCTGTTCTTCACGCGAGACTTCAAACTTGCGCGCGAGATTTTCCGCTGTGCCTGCCATTGGCGTGTTGCAATACGTGTCGAGCAACGCCACCATCAAACTGTCTTCAAGTTTTCCCTGGCCGAGAGCGAAACCCGACCGCGCACCACGGATGACGTGTGGCGCCTGCGACATCGATTCCATTCCGCCGACCAAACACGTACCGGCCTCACCAAGCTGGATCATCTGCGCGCCTGACACGATCGATTGAATACCACTGCCACACAAACGATTGACAGTTAACGCCGGGCGATCGAAGGGCACGCCGGCCTTTAGCGCCACGTGACGGGCGCCGTAAATCGCATCGCCCGATGTTTGAAGTGCATTGCCGATCACGGTGTGATCAATTTCATCTGCCTGGACGCCGGTCGCTTCCAGCGCACCACGCGCGGCCACTGCGCCCAAATCGATTGCCGATACATCCTTCAGCGCGCCGACATATTCACCCATCGGAGTGCGCTTACCACCTAAAATAAAAACGTCCTTACTCATCGTTACATCCCCTGTTAAGAATTTCCGCCCCAATCGAAACCTTGAAGACTAGCAGAGACTCCGCCACTCGGGCAACCATGCGCGTTTGTCCACAGATTACACAGATTTTTCTTTCTTAATCTGCGTAATCTGTGGATACTAGGACCGTCAGTCGATCTTACTTAAATAGGTGGTTACCCCCATGACCTCCCGGAAACTCTTTGCCATCGCACTTGCCACGTTCCTGCTAGTTCTTCCAATCGCTATCGCACACGCCCAGAAAGTGGAAGCCAAAGATCGCGATCGCGGACTAATCATGCTGGACCGCATCAAGGACGAGATAAAGAAGCATTACTACGATCCAAACTTTCGCGGCATGAACCTGGATGTCCGCTTCAAAACGGCCTCAGACAAAATCAAGGAATCCACGTCTGTCGGACAAATCTTCGGCGTCATCGCCCAGGTATTGATTGAGCTCGACGACACACACACCTTTTTCATCCCGCCCGGGCGCGTTGTGGAAACCGATTACGGTTGGACCATGATGATGGTTGGCGACCGTTGCTACGTTTCTTCAGTCGACGAAGGAAGCGATGCCGAAGCAAAGGGAGTCAAACCGGGTGATGAAATCCTGCAGGTCGGCGGTTGGAGTGCTGATCGAAAAACTCTCTGGAAAATCCAGTATCTCTACAACACCCTGCGCCCACAAGCCGGCATGCGTGTTGTGATTCGCAGTCCGAATTCCCAGCCAAAAGAGATCGATCTACTTGCCAAACAGAAAATGGGACAGCAAGTCACCGATCTTACCGACTACAACACCTACATCGACATGGTCCGAAAGTCACAGCGTGATGCACGAGCGGGACGCGATCGTTACATGTCGTTTGGCGATCAGGTGCTCATCTGGAAAATGAATGAGTTTGACCTGACGGATGCGCAGGTTGACGACGCGATGTCGCGGGCGAAGAAACACAAAACTTTGATCCTGGATCTTCGTGGTAACAGCGGCGGGTGGGTGACGACCATTTCACGTCTGATTTCGAACCTCTTCGATAAAGACGTCAAGATCGGCGACAGCAAAACACGCAAAGAAACCAAGCCCGAGATTGCAAAAACTCGGGGTGACAAAGCTTACGCGGGTAAGTTGATCATTCTCGTTGATAGTAGATCTGCATCGGCGTCTGAAGTGTTAGCGCGAACGGTCCAACTGGAAAAACGAGGCCTGGTTGTCGGCGATCGCACTGCCGGCGCCGTCATGGCTTCGAGAATGTTCGGGCACCAGGTCGGAATTGATGTCGTGGTCTTCTTTGGCGTCAGTGTTACCGTGTCAGACTTGATAATGGCAGACGGAAACACGCTCGAGCATGTTGGTGTTACACCGGATGAAGTGAGGCTTCCAACCGCGGAAGATATGGCGGCTAACAGAGACACAGTGCTCGCGTATGCGGCTTCGCTCGGCGGTGTCACGCTCGATCCGGCTGAAGCGGGCAAGTTCTTTCCGATAGAGATAAAGAAAAAGGATTAGATTACGAAGTGAATCGATGTTGCTGGAGATAGCGATGCAGTAACTCTTCGAGGAAGCCCTCGTACGTGAAGGTACTGATATCGTAACCAGGTCGAAGCTTATAAAGTATCGGCAGCGAGACTCTCCACGCCATCCATTGCCGTGGGAAGTCCGGCAGATCCCAACGGCGCCGGAGAAAAGTTTCCACCACCTCAATCTCCGCTTCAGTCAAACTGTTCAAGCTCGCCGTGAAGTCAACTGGCTTGAACGATCGGCGAAGCGCTGGATCGCTCACCGGCGTTGTAAAGAGATGTGAGAATGCCGGCGCTTCTTCTTCACGTTCGCGAACTACAACAGTCCCACCCACCATGTCGCCAACGCGCTGATCGCGTGTGGATGAAAAGACCGCAATCAGTCCGACTGAGTAAAACACCACCGGAAACATGTCGAAACTGCGAAGCAGATTTCGTACCGCCGCTTCCCAAAATGTAATTGGCCGGCCGTCTTCGCGAATCACACGCAGTTTCAGCCAGCGTTTGCCCGGAGTTTGTCCACTCCAAATCCATTCGAAGAAGGCGAAGTAACTGGAGACGACGAGAAATAGAAGTATTGTGGATAAAGCTTTTACCCACCCGGGCGCACTCGATACCAAGTCGCCAATGACAGTGAAGCTCGCGAGTATTGATGTACTCAGAAAAATAAGTCCGATGGTTAGAAGCTGAATGGCGTGATCGATCGCAACCGCCAGAAAACGGTTGCCGATTGACGCGAGCGCGAAGTGCAACGGTACGCGCTCGGGCGTTTCGATTACTAAGATCTCTTCGTTGGTGAGTGTGGCTGCCATTAGTTTCCGGTTACACGAACGAAACGTCTTTTACCGACCTGGATCAAGAACGAGCGATCCCCAGCGAGATTAATTTCCGCATCGGTTTGGGTGCGTCGCTCGCCATCAACAGAAACGCCGCCCTGTTCAATCAGCCTGCGTGCTTCTGCCATCGAGGGTGCAAGTTGCAGCTCAACCAGAAGCTTCGGCAACTTCATAGTTCCTGATGCAAGCGCACGCTCTTCGATATCTTCGGGCGCCTGCTTATCGCGGAACCTCGCGTTGAATTCTTCTTCAGCCTTGCGCGCCTCGCCTTCGGAATAGAAGTCCGCCACGATCCGTTTTGCGAGATCAACTTTTACATCCCGTGGATTGCGCTTTGTGTCTTCACGAAGTGTGGCAATCTCGGGCACTGAGAGATCCGTGCACAGCTCGTAGTAACGCCACATCAGATCGTCAGTGATCGACATGATCTTGCCGAAGATTTCCTGTGGCGGTTCGTTGATGCCGATATAGTTACCCAAACTCTTCGACATCTTCTGAACGCCATCAGTTCCCTCCAGCAACGGCGTGATCATCGCCACCTGCGAATCCTGCCCGTACTCTCTTTGCAGATTGCGGCCCATCAACAGATTAAACTTCTGATCCGTTCCGCCGAGTTCAACATCGGCTTCGAGTGCAACTGAGTCGTACGCCATCACGAGTGGATACATCACTTCATGCAGCGCCAATGGTCGATTCGCTTCCAATCGTTGCGCGAAGTCGTCACGCTCGAGGATTTGCCGGACGGTTACGTGTGATGAAAGTCGCAGAAATCCTGCCGAGCCGAGTGTGTCCATCCAGCGCGAGTTGAAGTCGATCACCGTCTTTTCAGGATCGAGCAACTTGAAGATCTGTTGTTTGTAAGTTTCCGCGTTCGCGTTGATCTCTTCGCGTGTGAGCTGTGGCCGGGTGGCACTCTTTCCCGAAGGATCGCCGATCATGCCCGTGAAGTCGCCGATAAGAAAAATCGCAATATGGCCCAACTCCTGGAAAGCGCGCAGCTTGCGAATCACGACCGTGTGGCCCAGGTGGATATCCGGCGCAGTCGGATCGGCTCCAAGTTTGACACGCAAGGGCTTGCCGCTGGCCGCGGATTTTTCGAGCTTCGCGCGCAGTTCCGCTTCGCGAATGATCTCCACAGTGCCTTTCCTGAGGTATGAGAGTTGTTCGTCAATAGTCATCGAGCGATAGAGTAGCTCAACTGTTGGAGGGTGCGCTATCCTCAGTTTTATGGCTGATACAAATCCACTTAGCAACTGCCGTTTGGCATTTATTGGATGCGGCGTGATGGCCGAGGCTGTGATTGCCGGGCTGCTCCGCAAAAAGCTGGTTGGTCCCGAACAGATTGCCGGCAGTCATCCGCGCCAGGCGCGTCGTGAAGAGATGCACGTCAAGTACGGTGTGGAGATGTTTGAAAACAATCGCGACGCTGTGGCTGCGGTTTCGCCGGAGAGTCCGGATGCCAGCTCGATAGTTGTGCTGGCAGTGAAACCGCAACGACTGCATCGCGTGCTGCAGGAGTTGAAGGGAGCGCTCGTTAAAGAGCAGCTCGTTGTTTCGGTTGTGGCTGGAGCCAAGATTGAGACGATGGCTGAAGAGCTTCTGCATGCTTCGATCGTGCGTACGATGCCAAACACACCGGCGCAGATCGGCGAAGGTGTGACGGCGTGGACGGGGAGTGCCGATGTAAGTGAGGAACAGGAAAGTCAGGTTTGCGCGATGCTTGAAGCGCTCGGCAAGACGGTTCGAGTTGAGAACGAACGGCAGATCGATATGGCTACGGCCTTAAGCGCCACCGGGCCGACATACATCTTTCTGGTGATGGAGGCGTTGATTGATGCCGGTGTTCACATGGGTTTCTCGAGACACGTCGCGCAGGAGTTGGTCCATCAAATGATGCTTGGATCCGTTTTGTTTGCGCGCGAGTCGCACAAGCATCCCGCGGAGCTGCGGAACATGGTGACGTCGCCGGGTGGCACGTCGGCCGAGGCGATCTATCAGATGGAGAAAGGTAGTTTGCGAACGGTGTTGTCGAAGGCTGTTTGGTCGGCGTATCAAAGGGCTGAGTCTTTAGGCCGCAGATAATACTCTGGCGACGGCTTCAGGGTAGATGAGATGTTCCTGTTCGAGAATCCGGGCGGATAGGGTTTCTACGGTATCACCATCCATCACTGGCACAGTGCGTTGCAGGATAATTGGGCCACCATCGAGTGTCTCATCTACAAAGTGGACCGTGCACCCACTCACTTTCACTCCATGCGCAAGCGCTTGTCGTTGAGCGTCGAGTCCGGGGAACGACGGCAGCAGACTCGGATGAATGTTGAGTATTCGTCCCCGAAAAGCCTCAACAAAACACGGCGATAGGAGACGCATGTATCCTGCCAGGCAAACGAGGTCCACCTGACGCTCGTGTAACGCGGCGATGATCTCCTGCTCGTGCTCTTCGCGTGTGCGACCGCGGCGTTCAATAGCCCGAGTTTCAATTCCTTGTTCCGACGCCAGTTCCAGTCCACGAGCGGACACTTTGTCGCTAATCACGATCGCGATCTCAGCATTCGGAATGGTTCCTGCGCGAACTGCGTCGCTCAAGGCGAGCATATTGGAGCCACGTCCTGAGATCAGAATGCCGATCTTCTTCAGATGAGCACCTCACGATTGCCGCTGATGACGCGCCCGATCGAATAACACTGCTCACCACGTTCACGAAGATGCGTTTCGATGTTGCCGGCTTCACTCTCGGAGCAAACAATCACGATCCCGATCCCCATGTTGAACGTGCGATACATTTCGACGTCCGAGACGTTTCCGAGACGGCGGAGCAGCTCAAACAATGGCGGAGTGGGCCATGAATCGCGCTTGATCTGCACGGCTGTGCCTTCCGGAAGGATTCGAGGAATGTTATCCGTCAATCCACCACCGGTGATGTGGGCCAGACCTTTGATGGCTCCTTTATCCAAAAGCCCATCGAGTGGTTTGAGATAACTAACGTGCGGCAGCAGCAACGCTTCCCCGGCAGTCATTCCCAGTTCAGGTAGCGTGGTGTCCGGCTGATAACCCGCAACTTCGAAAAAGAGTTTGCGAGCAAGCGAATAACCGTTGGTGTGTAGTCCGGCAGAAGGCAGCGCCAGCAAAACATCTCCGGCCGCGATTGTCTTACCGTCGATGATCTTTTCTCGATCGACCACGCCGACAATGAAACCGGCGATGTCGTATTCACCATCCTGGTAGAACCCCGGCATCTCTGCAGTCTCGCCGCCGAGCAATACACAACCATTCTCGCGGCAGCCATTCGTCACACCCTCGACGATGCTCGCAACCACCTCGGGCGACAACTTTCCCGTCGCTATGTAATCCAAAAAGAAAAGCGGTCGCGCGCCCTGGACCAGAATGTCGTTCACACAATGATTGACGAGATCGCGTCCGACCGTGTTGTGAACACCCGTCGCAAACGCGATCTTGAGCTTGGTGCCGACACCATCAGCGGAAGCGACCA
>DATEIS010000520.1:0-26930 GCA_035278765.1 Pyrinomonadaceae bacterium
GCCAATCGCTCCGGCGATTCTTGCGACTGCTCGTTCATCCAGTTGCTCTACATCCATAGTTTGATGATAAACGAATCGTCATTGCAGGACAACTGCTATGGTTTGGGCGTAACTGTGGAATTCAACGAGGGGGCGGCCACGGAGGGCCGCCCCTACAGTTACGCCCAAACCATAGCAGTTGTCGCGCAGGGACGATTCGTTTATCATCAAACTATGGATGCAGAGCAACTGGACGAAAAAGCGGTGGCCAGAATCGCCGGCGCTATTGGCGAGCCCGCACGGGCGCGGATGCTGTTTTGTCTAATGGATGGACATGCGCGAACCAGCACTGAGCTTGCAGTTGTTGCCGATGTATCAACCTCGACTGCCAGCGCGCATCTCAATCGTTTGAAAGCAGAACGTCTCGTCAAAGTGCTGACGCAGGGCAAGCACAGGTTTTACAGTCTTGATGGACCAAAAGTCGCACGCGTGCTTGAAGGGTTGAGCGTCTTGGCGGACCAGCCGCGCCGAAAGTTTGTTCCAAACACTCCCACGCGCTTACGAACTGCCCGCGTTTGTTACGATCACCTCGCTGGCACCCTCGGCGTCCAATTGCACGACCGCTTCAAGGAACTGAAGTGGATATCGAATGGCGCGCCCGATGCTTATGAATTGACGGCAGCGGGCGAAAAGGCCCTCGATACTCTCAACGTCAACGTTGAAGAAATGCGAAATTCGCGCCGTCGCTTCGCATACGCATGTCTTGACTGGAGTGAACGACGTCCTCACATCGGCGGTGCTTTGGGTTCAGCTTTGTTGGATACGGCAGTCAAACGAAAATGGGTGACGAAAGATCTCGACAGCAGAGCGATCCGTGTCACAAATGCCGGACGCCGCGAAATGCTGGCCCGATTCGGGCTCCAACTGGGCTGACAAATTATCTGCGCAATCTGTATAATCCTCGCCCCCGCAAATCTCAGAACAAAGTGAAAACTCATGAAGGCAAAAACTGCTAAAAGTGCGGCGAAAACGCGCCAACCGAAAACGAACGCTGATCCGATACGCGACTTCTACACCAATCACCCTTTTCCTCCGCCCATCGACAATCTCGATCGTGCGCGCGAGATGTGGCAGGACGAGAATATCCATCGCGCTGAGCATCATTTGCTTTGGCCCGACAAGGAATACCGTGCCGATCTTGATGTACTCGTCGCCGGATGCGGAACGTGGCAAGCCGCTAAATACGCAATCGGCCACCCCGCAGCTCGTGTGATGGCCATCGACGTCAGCCCGACAAGTCTCGAGCATACCGAACGACTGAAGCAAAGCCACGACTTGAAGAATCTTGAAGTGCGGCAGTTGGCGGTCGAGAACGTCGCAGAGCTGGACCGACAGTTCGATCTGATCATCAGTACCGGCGTGCTGCACCATCTTGTCGATCCTGATGCCGGTCTGCGCGCACTCCGATCGGTGTTGAAGCCCGATGGAGCAATGCACTTGATGGTTTATGCGCCTTACGGTCGCGCCGGTGTTTACATGATGCAGGAGTACTGTCGCAGACTTAATATGGGAACTTCGGAAGAGGAGATCCGCGATCTCATGTCGGTGCTTAGAAATCTACCCGATAATCACCCGTTGCTGATCGCGCAGGGTGGTTCAAAGGAGTTTCCAAACGCCGACGCTTTGGCTGACGCAGTTTTGAATCCGCGCGATCGTTCGTACTCCGTCTCGCAAGTGTTCGACTTCCTTGAAAACAACGGGCTGCAACTATCCCGTTGGTACTGGCAGGCGGCTTACCGACCTCAGTGTATTTTTGTCGCCGGGACACCTCATGCAATGAAACTAACCGCACTTCCGGAGCGTGAACAGTACATGCAGATGGAATTGTGGCGAGCTCTGATGCCGAATCACAGTTTCGTGGCTCACCGGGACGACACGAACAATAACGGCGCGAAAATAAGCTTCGACGACGAGCGCTATTTGGGTTACGTTCCGGTTCGTCTTCCCTGGACCATCTGCGTCAAGGAACATTTGCCTCCAGACGCCGCCGGCGCCCTTTTGAATCAGACGCATATTTTTAAGGATCTGTATCTGTTCATCAACGAGCAGGAGAAGCAAATGTTGGAAGCGATCGACGGGCGTCGCAGTGTCTCGGAAATTGTCGAGACTGTACCGGAGTCTGGACCACTGGCGCGCGAGTTTTTCCAGAAACTGTGGTGGTACGACCAGGTCGTGTTCGATACAACGAAAGTTTAGCCACGGATTGCACGGATTTGTAAAACGGATTTGTTCTATGAAAACAATACTTTTGCTTGTGTTTATTGTTGCGGTTGTTTCGACGGCGCATGCGCAGACGCGCACGATGGCGGTCACGGTCGATGATCTGCCTTACGTGAGAATGAGCGATGGTGAGTATCTTCCGAGTGCTCAAGCTGCAACTGCAAAGATTCTAAGCACGCTCAAGAAACACAAGGTGCCGGCGGTTGGGTTTGTGAATGAGCGCCAGTTGGAGTTTGGGAATCAACGGGAAGCTCGTATTGAGTTGTTGCGCGACTGGGTTAAGAGCGGAATGATGCTTGGGAATCACACCTGGTCACATCCTGATTTCAACCAGCGCACCGTGGCGCAGTTTCAGGAGGAGATTGAGAAGGGCGACGTTGTGACGCGGCAGTTGATGCAGTCGCGTCGTCCTTATCAACTTTATTTTCGACATCCGATGACGCACACGGGCGACACGCTCGAGAAGAAGGAAGCAATCGAGAAGTTTCTTGCGGCGCGCGGGTACAAAGTTACGCCGCACACGATCGAGAATTCTGATTACATCTTCAACGTTCCATACGCGCAGGCGATGCAAAAGGGCGACACGGCGCTCATGAAGCGTGTACGTGAAGCGTATTTGGAATTCACATTTGCTGCGACTGACTTTGCAGAGAAGATCTCGCCTCAGATCTTCGGTCGCGAGATTCCGCAGTTGTTCCTAATCCACGCCAACGATCTCAATGCAGATTGCCTCGACGAGATTTTGCAAAGACTTACTGCGCGAGGCTACAAGTTCGTGACGCTCGACAAGGTGATGGCCGATCCTGCCTACGAGACAAAGGACACTTATGTCAATAGATATGGACCGACATGGTTGTTCCGCTGGTCCAAAAGCAAAGGCATGGACCTCGACTTCTCGAGCGATCCGAATCCACCGAAGTGGGTGATGGATCTGTACAACAGCAGGTGAATCTTATTTAATCTTCTTTCCTCGCCAAACCTCTTTGCCGTCAACGGTGATGACGAAATAGGCCTGCCCATTTGCGTCTTTAACAAAACTAAATCCATTCCGAGGATTGTCAGGGACAAAGAAGCTCGTTTCACTTTCAGGCAACAGTTCGCGGCGTGATTCGCCTTGTTGGAGAATCAGTTTGTCGCCTTCACGGATGATTGAAACGAGGTTGGGTGCCTCTCGTTGATATTGGCCCACGTGTCCGTCAAAAACCTTTGGATCGACTCGCGTCAGTTTGTGCTCGGGAAGCAGACCGGGAATGTAGAAGTTGGCGACACCGACTGCGAGACCGCCGGCGTTTGCATTATCGCCGTTCGTTAGTACGACAACCGTTACTTTGTCGTCGATAAAACGGGCGAGTTGAGCACGAAAACCTGGTAATGAACCACCGTGATTGACCTGTTTGTGAGTGCCGATGGGTTCCAGTTCCCAGCCGAAGCCATATGGATTCGTTTTGCCGTTGTTGAGTTTGGCCGGACTCCACATCTGATCGAGTGAAGCCTGTTTCAGGATCTTTCCGGTTGCGAGTGCCGCGTCCCATTTCGCCAGGTCGAGCACCGTTGAAAGAAAGGCGCCGCTTGGACGCAGGGCAAAATAAATTCCTGCGTTTTGCAGTTTGCCGTTTCGCCAGACGTAACCATTCGCGCGATTCGTCACGAGGTCGGTCATGTCCGTCGTGCGTGTTGCGTCCATCCCCAAAGGTGCGAACACCCGTTCGCGGAGAAATTCAGGCCATGGCTTTCCACTCACTTTGCGGATGATCTCGGCTAACGAGAAATAGCCGACGTTACAATATTCATACTTCTCACCGGGCGTGAATCTTAGCGGCAGGGGATACGCAGTCTTTATAACGTCGGTATCGTTTTGAATCTTGAGCGGATCAAAGCCGGGAGCTTCGCGAATAATACCGGACGTATGCGTCAACATGTGCCGGATCGTGATCGGATTCCACGTTTCGGGAGTGCCTTCGAGATACTTGCCGACGTTGTCGTCGAGACTGATCTTGCCATCCTCAACCAGGAGCATAATTCCGGTGGCGATAAATTGTTTGCTCACCGAGCCGATCTTGAAAACAGTGTCAGGCCTGACAGGAACGTTGAGCTCCACATTCGCCAGTCCATAACCCTCTGACTTCACGATCTTCATGTCTTTGATGACGACGATCGAGACACCGGGAACATGTTGTCGCTCCATTTGTGCCCTGACATAGTCGTCCACTTTATCGGCCTGTGCGACAACCGGGAGCGTCAGCAACACAACGAGCGCAAAGAAGTGGAGGCGTTTGAGGTGCATGAGCAGACCTTTCTTATTAGTTATTGTTTAGATAAACCCACTTCGCGAAAAATTCTTTCAAAGTCTTTCCGTTAGCTTCTTCCATTGCGGCGACGAAGTCGCTGGTGACGACTGATTTACCGAAGTGTCGACGAGTGAAGAGTCGAAGGCCGTTCCAGAAGGCGCGTTCGCCCATCTCTTCGCGCAACAAATGCAAGACGTAGGAACCTTTGTCGTAGACGAGCGTGCGGTCCTCCCTCGTTGGCCTGTCCCAATCCGGAAAGACGAGAGACTTGTCCTTGCCTGCCGCTCGCACTTTTTCATAATTTGTGCGGTTTGATTCGATCTCACGCATGTAAGCCGCGCGCCCGAAGCGATGTTCAAGGTACGCTGCGGCCATGAAAGTCGCGATACCTTCGTTGAGCCAGAAGTGCTTCCAATCGACGCAGGTCACGAGGTTGCCCCACCACTGATGTGCAAACTCGTGCGCACCAAGCCACTGATTTTGTTCGTTTTCCAGCACCTTCTTGCCGTACGTTTCTTCCAACGCTGTGAAACTACTCATCTCTTGTGCGACGTTGCCGGCCGCCAGGACCTGTGAATACGTTTTGTCTGAATACTTAACACCAGCGCGCTCTTCGAAGAAGTTGAGCATGTCGGGCGTGTCGCGAAAGATACGTCGCACTTCAGTTTCAGTAAAGTTAGTGGCGAAGTACTGGAATTCGACGTTGCCATGTTTCTCTTTGACAACGTGAAACGGACCGGCGGTGAAACCAAAGATGTATGTTGGGATCGGAGTTTTCTGTATCCACTCGGAAACGCGTTTATTGTTCGGCGCCTCTGTTTCCGAAACGAGTTGACCGTTGGCGATCGGTGTTAAGTTCGCCGGCAGGATCAGTTTGAAATTTAACGTTGCTTTGTCGGACGGATCGTCGACACAGACCATCCACTGGCTCGTCGAAAAGATCGTGTAGACCTGTCGACGATCCGGAAGAAATCGAATGCCGTACTTCGGTATGCCGTGAAAGTCGATCTCGATTTCCTGCGAGCGTGTGGTTCGTGACGGCAAAGAAACGATGAGCCGGTGATCGCGGACGGAGAACTTGAGCGGCGTTTTTCCAAGACGGACGGCGTCGATGGTGAGATCGCCGCAGTTGAATTCTGCCTGCTGTGAATCGGTTGAGAATCGGATGCGAACCGACCCTTTAACCGATTTGCCTGCGATCTCAGGCTCGAGTGTCGCAGCGTAATGAAGCACGTCCTGAGCAGCATGCGTACTCCGGCTCGCGATCAAAATTCCGAGCACAACCACCGCAAGACACAACCATCGGTTTTTTGCCATACTTCGTACGTACTGTAGGGGCGGCCCTCCGTGGCCGCCCGTGGTTTTGATCGTGTTCATCAAATCCGAGGCCGTCGCTTCTTGAATCCCTGCTCAAACCACGGGCGGCCACGGAGGGCCGCCCCTACAGTTGAACCTGGACCGGTCCATTCTATGATAGTTCTCGAAACTGAACGATTATTTCTGCGCGAATTTAATGCCGGTGATGCGGCGTTTATTTTAGCGTTACTCAACGAGCCGTCGTTTCTTCGCTACATCGGAGACAAGAAGGTGCGGACGGTTGAAGACGCCACGCAATACATCTTAAACGGCCCCGTCGCCAGTTATGAACGACACGGCTTTGGGTTATGTTGTGTAGAGCTTAAAGAAACTCACACGCCAATCGGCATGTGTGGACTACTAAAGCGCGACGAACTACCCGATCCCGACATCGGTTTCGCCTTCATGCCTGACTTCTGGAACAAAGGATTTGCTTACGAAGCCGCCGCGGCGGTGATGACGGACGCGCGTGAACGACTAAAGCTCGAACGCGTTCTTGCGATTACAAATCAGGATAACGAAGCCTCGATCAAGCTCCTTCAGAAGCTGGGATTGCAGATTGAACGAGTTGTAAAAATGTCGACGGAGTCGACTGAACTGTTCCTGCTGTCCGCAGATCTAAGCGGATGATTCTCCCTTCCAGCTCGACGATTACCAAACGTTTCCAAACTCATCGTTAACCCATGCACCTCGATCGCCATACTCCTACCATCGAATCAGCAATCTTCACTTCGCAATGTAGACCACCGGCTGAACCGGTTGTGCGCATCGATTCAACCGCTCTGAACGCCTGCTTGACGAAATCGACTAATTCGACCGCGTAGCGTCGGGTGAGTCTCGTAACCCAACGCCGACCCGACGCTATCGCGTTACGATACTGACCTCTTCCAAGTGTGGGATTAGCCGGCGGCGGACTCGATGATGCGTCGGATGAGTTCAAGTAGAAGAAGATAAATGGCGATGACAACACACAGCACAACGAACGAAACGACGAAGTAAATCAGGAGAGTTCTGATCGTGCTGCTGTCTTCGCGTGGTGGCCGGTATTTATAGACGAGAAACGAAATCGCGAAGGAGACCAGGCCGGCGTTGAAGAACAGGAACGGGTCCGACCATGGGGTTACTTTAAGACGGTAAAGCAGGAATGGAAAAATCAGTCCGTTTGCGATCGACGCAAGGAGCTTTGCGTACCACGTGTTCATACCGAAAGCATCAGGAAACCCATAAAACGTCCTCTTTCACGATTTCCCACTTCCCGCGCACCTTCTTGAGCAGAAAATATTCGCCCAATGCACATGTATCGCCGCAGTTCCAGAACACATAGACGAAAGCCTGATTGCGCTCCTTGTTAAATCCTACATTGGAAAAGGATAGGTACCCGGAGGAGTTTGGAAATTTTTTACGGAAGTTGGTCCAAAATTCGCCCATGCTGTCGCCAAGGAGATCGCTTTCGGTTGCCAGGACGTAGTTCACGCCTCTATCCCAAATTTTTAAGTATTCACCACCCCTGTTCCTTAGTAAAAAGTTGCTGAGCGTCTCGAACTCAACTTCAGGCATCGACTGTTTCACCATCTTGTTAAAGGCTTCCGGGAAGGCCCATTGGGGTTTTAGAGCATCATCGATGTACATTGAGTAACCTATCGTTTTCGCACTTACAACGATCGGATTCTTGGTTTCGTCTACGAATTTCTGGTGAATGATTAAACGATAGACCTCGTTTGCCTCGGCGGTGTAGTCAGAATTTAAACTAACAGGTTTCAAATCATCATCACTGAGGCCGATGAAGCGATCGACGAGGGCAGTTTCCAAACGCTGAATTAGCTGTATGGGCCAGAAAATGGCGACGCCGATCGTGAAGGTCAGGATTGCGACACCGACTCGAATACCGTGATGCAGCATTTTAGAATTCCTCCGCGTACCTGTTTATTAGCTTAGACGCTTCGACGGGCCATTTGTTCCTTTAAGGTTCGCCGAACTGAATGATAAGACAACTCGTTTTGAAAAGTTATGGAAATTTATAAGAAGGCAACGAATAGCGAACACGAGAAGGTGTTTATCGGGCGAGAGCCGGAGAGCGGTTATCACGCAATCATAGCGATTCACAGCACCGTACGGGGTCCAGCAGTTGGCGGTACGCGTTTGTGGAATTACGCCACTGAAGACGAAGCATTGATCGATGCCTTACGGCTGTCGCGTGGAATGACTTACAAGAACGCGTTACCCGCGCTGCCATTGGGAGGTGGAAAAGCCGTGATTATCGGCGATAACAAGACCCTGGACCGCGAGGCGATTTTCAGCGCGCACGGGCGTTTTGTGGAAACTTTTGGTGGCGAATTCGTCACTGCTGAAGATGTAGGAACAAGTCCGTCAGATATGGAAATCGTGCGGCGTGAGACGAGGCATGTCGCGGGCCTTCTCAGCGGGATAGGCGATCCTTCACCTTTCACGGCGCGGGGAGTCTTTCGTGCAATGCAGGCGGCGGCAAAGCATCTCTGGAAGAGCGACGAGCTTTCGGGAGTTACGGTGGCGCTTCAGGGCTGCGGAAATGTTGGTTACAACCTCGCGAAGAATCTGCATACCGCGGGCGCGAAGCTGATCGTCAGCGATGTCGATGCTCAGAAGACGCTTCGTTTAGTTGATGAGTTTAACGCTGTCGTGGTTGAACCTGAACAGATTGTCAGTACGCGCGCGGAGATCTTCGCGCCTTGCGCGTTGGGGGCCGTTATTAATGATCAATCAATGCCTCAACTGCGCGCACAAATCGTGGCGGGCGCCGCTAATAATCAATTATTGGAAGATCGGCACGGTGAGATGCTGAAGGAGCGAGGCGTCCTTTACGTTCCTGACTATGCGGCCAATTCAGGTGGAGTTTTTAGTGGTTGTGTAGCACTACTGGGCTGGACGCTTGAGCAATGTTCCGAAAAAGTGGATGAAATCTACAACACCGTCTTGAACATCCTCGAGCTGGCCCGTGCCGAAAACATCTCAACCAATAAAGCCGCCGACCGCATCGCGGAGAATAATCTTGCTCACCGTTCGAAAGAATCTGCGTAATCTGTGGATAGAGCGCGGAGCCCAATACCACCAACCACAACCCCAAACAACTCCGTCAACACGAGCAGCAACGCGGTCGTGCGAAACAAACCCTGCGCGTCGCCGGGCGGAAGATGTGAGACGTGATCGGGCGCGAGATCACAACGTAGTGATAGGCAATTCCAAAGATCAGCGACCCGGCCATCGAAACAATCAGCAGCAGGAGACCCGTGCGCACATATCGCGTCCAGATCAGAACCATCGCGATCAGCGGAGCAATTACAATAACCGTCAGCACATACGTGTTTTGCCAGGAACTCAAGCCGACACCGAGGCTTTCATGCGAACGGCCATGAACGATCGAGACTACCAGATGGGCCAGCACAGCCACCGTACTCAACATCACGATGCTGCGTCCTCGATTTGGCATGAGCTTTACCTCAAACTGTTGAGCACAGCGCGGATTTCATCATTTGGGGGACGCTCGCGATAGTTTGATTCGACTTTCGCCCACACGATTTTTCCTTTCTTGTCGATCACATACACAGCCGGATGTGGTATGCCGGCAAGCTTCTCGCCATCATACGCCGGATCATGCAAACCATACGCATCAATTGTTTGATGGTTTGGATCAGACAGCAGCGGAAAATTGATCTCACCGCGTCCGTCAGTGGCAAGCTTTGCCACAAATTCTTTGCTGGTCTCTGGAGGATCAACGCTGATGGCAAACAACCGTACGTTCTCGTCCTGCTTCAGTAGGGTACGCAGTCCGGCCAACTGCCGGGCGCAGTACGGTCACCAGTAACCGCGATAGAAAACCAAGACCACTGGACTCTTATCTTTCGAATCGGAGAGCGTCACTTTCTTTCCGTGATGGTCCACAAGCGTGAAGTCCGGAGCGGTGTCACCGGCCGCAAGAGGTTTCACACTCGTTTGTGCGCTTGCACTAATCGCGCTCGTTATAGCGAGGCTCATTAACAAAGCCAAAGTTGAAATTCTCGCCATTAAATTCTCCTTAAGCGGCCCTTGCTTTCTTACTTTGAAACTCGTAAACGTCCTCGATTATGGCACGAAGTAACTCTGCCACGCTCCAAGCTTGCGCAATGCAACCGCGTGGTGTGTGCGGCTCGTCTCCGTCGAAGATTTCGGAAACCTGGCCGAGACCAGCTTCGTGCAAGTGTTGCGCGAAGTCCTCAAGCCATTGCGTGGTAAATTTGCGACCCGCTTTTCTGCCAAATGTTTTCGTGTAAGCGGTTAGGTAGGGACCCATGAGCCATGGCCACACGGTCCCTTGATGATAAGCGCCGTCGCGAATGCTCGGACCACCTTCATAGCACCCGATGTAGTTTGGATCTGAGGGTGAAAGTGTGCGCAGGCCGCGAGGTGTTAAAAGGTCACGTTCGATCGTCTTCAAGATACTCGTGGACCGGTCTTTTGAAACCATTGTATGAGTCAAGCTGATTGCGATCACCTGGTTCGGCCTGATCGACGCATCTCGAGTTTCGCCGTTAACGACGTCGAAAAGACAACCAGCTTGCTCGTTCCAAAACAGCTCGTTGAAACTTGCGCGCGCTTTATCCGCCATCGCGCCGTAATTGTTTTGCGCCTCGTTGAACTTCGTCGCGAGATGTTCCATGACGCGTAACGCGTTGTACCAAAGCGCCTGAATCTCGACCGCCTTTCCGTGCCGCGGCGTCACGACCCAATCACCGACCTTTGCATCCATCCAGGTCAACTGCACACCCGGCTCACCCGAAAAAAGTAGTCCATCATCATCGACGTGGATTTGATAACGAGTGCCTCGTACATGCCAGTCAACGATATCCTTTAACACCGGATACAGCTTGGTTTGAACAAACCCGTAATCGTTCGTGTATTGCAGGAAGGAACGCACCGCTTCGAAGAACCAAAGCGTTGCATCGACAGTGTTATATTCGGGAGGTTCGCCAGCATCTGGAAACCGGTTCGGCAACATGCCTTGATCGACGTGGGTTGCAAATTCCCCGAGGATGTTTTTGGCAACGTCATAGCGCCCGTTGACAAGCGTTAATCCTGGTAATGCGATCATCGTGTCGCGACCCCAATCGGCGAACCAGTGATATCCGGCGATCAATGTCTCACCACGTTCACGCGCAACAATGAATTGATCAGCAGCACCCGTCAATAACGTAACTAATTGATTCGTACCGATAAGAGATTGCCGTCTTGCTACTTCAGACGTGCGATAACTGTCGGCATCAACCGCATTACGCCTTTCTGTTGAAGCAATAAGACTAACCTTCTCCCGCGCGTTCAAATCAAACGTTAACGCACACGGGCTGTAGAGATCTTCTACGAAGTCCAATCCACGTTCCTGCTCAATCGCGTATTGGAAATTCCGATACCAGAAACCGTTTGCATCAACCACTACCGCGTTGTGGGCAATATGAAGCGCCGGAAGATCGCCATAGGGTCGGAAAGTCGCGTGGCCGTGATCGGTTTCAACGTGTGGATTGAGTGTCCCATTCTCGTGCGTTGTACTGTGATAGTCGCGGAAAGCGATTAGCGGACGTATCTCCAACTTAATATCCGTGTGATCCGTGTTTCCCATCTCGTACTGAACCACAGTCGTATTCTCTCCATGGACCATGAAAACTGATTTCTCAATCCGCACACCCTCGATCTCATAGGTGAATGTTGGAAACGGATCCAGGCGAACTCCAGTTTGGTACTTGAAGCCCTGCGGATGAACCACGCCTGGATACTGGTTCGCGGACAACTCAAAGCGCCGGCCATTAATAATCAGTGTCTCTTCAAACTTGGATAACAGCACTAACCGGGCGACCGGCGGCTTCATCGCTGCCGTAAGTAAACCGTGATACCTCCGAGTGTTCAGACCCGAAATCGTGGAAGACGCGAAACCGCCGATGCCGTTGGTCTCCAGCCATTCGCGAGACAACGAAAAAATTAGATCGCGGCAGCTTTTCTGATCGAATGTAATCATGAACTATAACTCCGCTACTTCGCAGAACACTTTGATTGCGCCATTCGGATTGGTGAGCTTCGCGAATAGCTCCTGATAGTTTTCCAACCCGCGCACCGGATGTGTCAGCAGTCGCGCAAGCCAGCCTGGGTATTCCGCTTCGGCCTGGGCTATATCTTTGACGCCCATTTCGAAGTATTCGCGATTCGCGTTCACGGTTCCGACCATCACCTTGTTACCAAGCACAAATTCCAGGTTAATCCGGTCGGCCGGCACTTCAACCATACGATTGCCGCCGGTGACACTCGAAAGCACGAGCACGCCGTTTTTCCCCAGCGCTTGCATGCTGTCGAACACGACTGGTGAGAAACCGGTCGCTTCGAAGATGATGTCGAATGGTCCGTACTTCTTTGCACCTTCGAGAATCGAGAGTTCGTCGGTTGATTGATAGGTGGCGCCGATCGCTTCGATCAAATCCGAGTTCAGATACGGCTTCGGTATTTTTCCAAACGTCGTCACTTGCAAGCCCTTGAGACGCAGCACGAGGGTCGCAAGCAAACCGATTGTTCCGGCACCCATCACTGCGGCACGCTTCGGCTTCCAAACTCTAAGGCGGCGTTGAATCTCGTACGCCTGGGCAATTCCTTTCTCGACCACCGTTGTGGGCTCGAGCAGGACGCCGACTTCTTTAAGACCTTGAGGGATCTTCACGATGTACTCAGCATCGTCAACGTAGTACTCACTCATGTAACCGTGACGCAGATTTATTCCACGTTCGAAGTACGTGTCGTCGGTCGTCATGTCGTTCGTGCCGATGAGATCGTAGATACTCGAACCGGGCCGGCGCACAGTCGCGACGACGTAATCGCCGGGTTTGACTTCAGTCACGTTTGGGCCAACAGCTTCGACCTGGCCGAAACTTTCGTGACCGATGATCAGGAAGTCGTATCCGGCGGGCGCCTGGCCATACTCGGCGGCATTGATTTCCTTGTCTGTGCCATCGACGCCCACACGCAATACTCGGACAAGCACGCCGCGTCCATTCGGTATTTCGTTGACCGTCGGCGCCGGCAGTTCCGTCAGATGAACGGTGTTCGGTATTCCGGGTTTAACTGCGATCGCTTTCATAATTATGAATCCTTTCTAACTCGCAGACACTGCCAATTGCGATTGAATGCCCATGTGTGCCAGCGTGGCTAAAACGCGCGACGGTTCGCCGAGATCGCTCCAGCCCACGTCGCCGACTCGCATCACTGCTAAATCCTGCGGGCGTTGGGCCAATACATCCTTAGAGAAATTTGTCTCGTCAATTCTTGAATAGAGATCGGCGAGAGCGGCAGTTTCAAACTTCGGAGCTAAGGCGGCGAAATCCGCATACAACTCCGGCAGCGCCGCTCGTGTCATTCGCAACAACGCATCCACACATCCGACCATCACGAAACTATTCCACAAACAGCCACGCTCCATGAGGGACGCAGCCAGCATCGCATTCGGTTTTTCCCAAAATCGTCTGACGCGCGTGATTGAACGTACTGCACTTCCGAGAACCGATCGCTGTGGTTCGATCCAGCCATACTCTTTCTCGGGCGTCGCCGGTGTAATTCCCAGCAACGTCACGGTCTCGGGCTGTGTTTGCACTGCCTCGAAAGCAGTATCGATGTGCGACATGAATTCTTCATCGTCAGTGAAGTAATGGTCGGAAGGGAACAGCGCCACGATGGCTTTCGGCGATTTTGTCGCGACGCGCAGCAGGGCATAAAGAATCGCCGGTGCTGTTCCCTTGTTGCTTGGTTGTTGAAGAAGTAAACCTGGCGAGATCTGTTGCGCCAATGAATTGTAAAACTGCTGATGCTTTTTAGTGACGACAATGAATGTGCGGCTTGGTATCACGGACAACGCGACTCGCCGTCTCGTTTGATCAAGCAAGGTTGCGCCGCCGACTACCGGCACGAATTGTTTGGGGCGATTGTCGCCGGTTAACGCGCGCGTCATCGATTGCAAGCGGGTTCCGTCACCGCCCGCTAATATCACTGCCCATCGGTCTCTCATGTTGATTGCGTCCTTCTAGTGGAGTTCGCCAAACAATCATGAGTCGCGCCACAAAAAAGATCCTTACAAGAAGTAGCCACAAAAAACGCCACAAAAGGCACAAAAATCACAAAAGGCACAAAATGATCAAAGACCCTTTTCTTGTGCCTTTTGTGATTTTTGTGCCTTTTGTGGCGCTTTTTGTGGCTAACCGTTTTGCTGAAGCAGCTTTGCAACGAGCCCGGTCCAACCTGTTTGATGGCTCGCTCCAATGCCGGAGCCATTGTCGCCGTGGAAGTATTCGTGGAAGGGAATCAGATCGCTCCAATTCGAGTCGGTTTGAAATTTTTCAGTAGAGCCAAAAACAGGGCGTCGTTGGTCGGCATCTTTCAGGAAGATTCGTGACAGTCGCTTCGAGATCTCGCCGGCGACTTCCCAGAGTGTCAACATCTGGCCCGATCCAACCGGACATTCGACTTTGAAATCTTCGCCGAGATAGTAATGAAACTTCTGCAGCGACTCAACCAGCAAATAATTCAACGGAAACCAGATTGGACCACGCCAGTTTGAGTTGCCGCCAAACAAGCCGTTGCTCGATTCGGCCGGCTCGTAGTCAACGCGATGTTCGGCGCCATTCACTTGTAGTACATAAGGATGATTCTTGTGGTAACGCGAGATCGCTCGAATGCCGAATGGCGAAAGAAACTCGTTCTCATCCAGCATGAATCGAAGCACGCTACGCAGTTGATCCTGGCTCACAATCGACAGCAAGCGTCGCTCCGCATTTCCCGGCGTGCGCATGCAGGCAACGTTAGCCGTGAGGTCCGGACGATTGTCAATAAACCATTCCATCCGCTTCTTAAAATCCGGCAAACGCTCGAGCAATTCAGGTTCTAACGTTTCTACAGCAAAGAGGGGAATCAATCCGACCATGGAGCGAACCTTCATCGGAAACGGTTTGCCTTGTGGCAAGTGCAACACGTCGTAGAAGAATTTATCCTGCTCGTCCCACAATCTGATCTCGTCGTCGCCACGGTTATTCATCGCGTTCGCGATATGGAGAAAGTGTTCCCAGAACTTGCTGGCGACGTCTTCGTAAGACGGATCTTCTTTCGCAAGTTCCAGCGCGATGGCAAGTAGATTCAGCGCGTACATTGCCATCCAACTCGTGCCGTCGGACTGAGCGAGATGACCGCCGGTCGGCAGCGGTGCGCTGCGATCAAAAACGCCGATGTTGTCGAGACCGAGAAAGCCACCTTGAAAGATGTTCATCCCGTCGGCGTCTTTGCGATTGACCCACCAGGTGAAATTCAGCAACAACTTCTGAAACACACGTTTAAGAAAAACCGTGTCGCCGGCTCCGCGACGTTTCTTTTCAATCTTGTAAACACGCCACGCGGCCCAGGCGTGAACCGGTGGATTCACATCGCCGAACGCCCATTCGTACGCGGGCAGTTGACCGTTCGGATGCATGTACCATTCGCGAAGCATCAGGATGAGCTGGTCCTTTGCGAACTCTGAATCAACGAGTGCGAGCGGCACACAATGAAATGCGAGATCCCAGGCGGCGTACCACGGATACTCCCACTTGTCGGGCATCGAGATGACGTCGGCGTTGTAGAGATGTTTCCATTCGTGATTGCGACCGTTCAGACGTTCTGAAGGAGGCTTTGGGGTCTTTGGATCACCATCGAGCCATTGCTCGACCACGTAATGATAGAACTGTTTCGACCAGAGCATGCCGGCGAACGCCTGGCGCATGACGAGTCGCGCATCGTCGGAAAGGTGTTTCGGAATGACGGTTTGATAAAACTCGTCAGCTTCGTTAATACGGGCCTTGAAGATCTTTTCGAAATCCGCGAAAGCCTCTTGTTTGCTGTTATCGCTCAACCGCAAACGGATCGTTGCGGTTGCACCGGACGCGATCGTGAGCTTGTAGTTCGCGGCTGCCTTTGTGCCTTTGTGCTCTGGATTGACTGCTCGCTGATTGCCGTGAACGATGTATTCGTTAATTCCGTCTTTGACGTAGTGTGAATCGTTTGTGAAGTTGAAGAGACGCTCAGTGTTCGTATCGTTTTCCGTGAAGAGCAGCTCGGGTGTGTCGTCACAGTACAACCAGCGGTTGCCGACTCCGTCGTGATTGAGTTCGATGACGCCATCGTTCGCGCGTCGCAGCCATGGTTTCGCCGTGCCTTTCTGATTCCACGACCATGTATTGCGAAACCAGATGGTCGGCAGCAGGTTGAGCGAAGCTTCTTCCGGTCCGTGATTCGTCACCGTAACACGGACGAGAATGTCCTCGACATCGGCTTTTGCATACTCGACAACCACGTCGAAGTAGCGATCGCCATCGAATACTCCGGTGTCGATCAGCTCAAATTCCGGCGCCAGCTTTGATCGTTGACGGTTCTCTCCAATCAACGCGCCGTAGGGAAATTCGTTTTGCGTATACTTGTACAAGTACTTCATGTACGAGTGAGTCGGAGTTGAGTCGAGGTAGAAATAATATTCCTTAACGTCTTCGCCGTGGTTTCCCTCGTTGCCCGTCAAACCGAAGAGACGTTCTTTCAAAATCGGATCGCGGCCATTCCAGAGTGCGATCGCGAAACAGATCTTTTGATGGCGATCCGAGATTCCCGCAATTCCGTCTTCGTTCCAGCGATACGCACGCGAGCGGGCGTGGTCGTGTGGAAAATAATCCCAGGCCGAACCGTACGCGCTGTAGTCTTCACGAACCGTGCCCCACGCGCGCTCGCTGAGATATGGTCCCCAACGCTTCCAGTGTTTTTTGCGTTGGCGTGTTTCTTCTAATCGTTGTTCTTCCGCAGTCATAAACATCTCCTCGCCTAAATAGTCGCGCGAGGTCGACGATCCTTACGAATGTACTGTAGGGGCGGCTCTCCGTGGCCGCCCGTGGTTTGTGTAGAGGTTCAAGAAGCGACGGCCTCGGATTTGGTGAACACGATCAAAGCCACGGGCGGCCACGGAGGGCCGCCCCTACAGTACGTTTGGAAGGCGTTTGAGGAAATACTCTCGCCAGCTTTCGGGCAGTGCTTCTGTGGCGATTGCGCGTCGCAGTAGATCGACGTTTTGCTTGTCGCTGCTATATAGGCGCGTGACGTCCACAACCCTTACACCGGATGCGTTTTTCTCGAGTAATGAAAACTCATCACCGGAGCCGACTTCACCTTCTTTCATGACTGAAAGGTAAAATCCCGTCCGCTCGCTGAGCAGAAAGCGCTTGATGATGTCTGCGCGTCCAAAACGAATTCCGAGTTTGTAACAGGGCATGCGTGGTTGAGTAACCATGACTTCGGCATTACCAACTCGAAACTTATCGCCGATATTTGTTTCGGTTTCGAATAAGCCGGTGGTGGTGAGGTTTTCGCCGAACATGCCCCACGGCAGAGTCATGTCCGGCAGTTCACGTTTCCAGAAATCGTAATGCTCAGATGGATAGACGTAGACTGCCTTTTGTGGTCCACCATGCACAGACAGATCTGACTGCCGATCGCCATCGAGATTCAACGTCCGCATCATTACTCGGCCGGCAACCGGTTCTTTGAAGATGCCGGTCGACACTGGTTCGTCATTCCGCAGCACGAGCCGCGGCAACCCTACGTTCACCGAAATAATTTTCATTTTGTGTATTTTGTGCCTTTTTGTGGCCGATCATTTTTCAACTAGTGCCATTACATGGCCGTCGGGATCTCGCGCCAGGAGTCCTTTACTGAATCCGAGACTCTTCTTGCTCAATGTTACGACACCGGGAGACACAAAGCGCGAGTTCTCGGTAAGTAATCTTCTTGCAAACGTGTCTGCCGTGTTAACGATTAGCGTCGTCTGCCAGTGAAACAGATCCGATGCGCGCGCATCAGCAGGCGCGGGGCGGCCATCACGCGGCGCAAGGTATTCGAGAAATTCGATGCCAGGCCCCCCGCTGGCAGCTCGAAGACTCGTGATGCGTAACCTTGCGCCGAAGACGTTGTTGAGATGTTCCTGTTCGGTGCCGTAGTTCTCGCTCGTGCCCGCGATGCGCAGGCCAAGTGCATCTCGATAAAATTTCAGACTCGCTTCCGTGTCGCCGACAACGATGGCTGTGTGATCGATTCCGAGAAACAGCTTGTCTTTTTGCTGCCACTTCTGATCACCTTTGCCGGCAGGAAATTGCAGAATCTCGAGCCAGTGTTTGTCCGGATCACGAAAGTAAAAAGCCTTGATGCCGCCCGCGTTCTGGTTCCAATCGGGCAGACGCTGTGGACCAGTGGAAGCGTGTTCCACTTTGTTTTGACGCAACAGCGCGTAAGCTTTGTCCATGTCGCTGGTGATGATTGCGATGTGCTGAAACCAGCGATCGTTGCTGCGTGAATCAACCGGAACCGGCCGGCCTTTCGGCGTGAGATACTCGGTCAACTCGATGAACTCATCACCAAGCCGCATTCGCACGACGCGCATGCGTAAACCAAAAACACCCTGAAGCCGTTCGTAATCCTCGCCTGTAACTTCCACATCGGAAACTTTCTCGAACGACAAAACCCGCGAATAGAAATCAACCGACGCGTCCATGTCTGAAACTGTCATGCCGATCGCTCCGACCTGTTCGACGACGGGAACAACCGCCGGATCGCTCGCGACGAGGAGGGAGACGCGCGAACTGCTAAGAGCGCGCGCGTCCGTCGGCAGGTACTGGGCCGTTGTCTGAAGGCAGACGCCCAGCGTAAGCAGTAACGCGAGAATTGTTAGCTTGATACGATTCATTTCATTCGCTCCAACAGGTGATCGCCGACGCGCAATGCGTTCGCCATGATCGTCAGCGCGGGATTCACAGCGCCGCTCGATGGAAAGAAGCTCGCATCAACGACGTAAAGATTGTCAAGTTCGTGTGCTTTGCAATTGCGGTCGAGCGCCGACGTCTTTGGATCGTCGCCGAACCGCACGGTTCCGTTCTGGTGCGCAACTGCTGCAAGTGGCAGGCGTTGGCCCAGGTACAGATTTCGAGCAAACAAACCCTGGTGACACTCGTGCCCGTGAACGTCGCAATTCGTTTGTTTCATCGCTTTTTGCAACTGCGCCTTCAGACGATCGTGACCTTGGACGTTGTTCAGTTTGTAACTGACTCGAATCTGTCCATCGCGATCGACTGTCACGCGGTTTTCAGGGTCGGGAAGATCTTCGGATGTCAGCCAGAAATCGAGCGAGTGTTTCGCCATCAAATCCAGCGACCATCCGGGCGCGATCGCCGGTGCGCCCGCTTTCAACGTGTCAGCGTCGAGTTTGCCCACGAAGGAAATATGGCCCATCGGATAGTCCCAATCCCTCGAGCCGAAATAGAAGTCGTTTATGGCGAGTGTCTTTTGAAAAACAGTTGGATTTGGACACTTGGAAAGGGCCATCAGCACGGAATTGATATGGCCCATGTAGTGACGACCGACAACGTCGGATCCGTTGGCGAGACCGTTTGGGTGACTGTCGTTCGCCGATCGCAACAGCAGCGCGGCGGAATTGACTGCACCACACGCGACCACAACGATGTTGCCCGAGTACTCTTCGCGAACGCCATTTCGATTAACTATTACCTTGCTGACTTCGCGAGTGTTTCCATTTGTTTCAAGACGCAGGACATTCGCATTTGTGATTAGAGAAACATTCTCATGTTCGAGCGCAGGGTCAACACAGATCGTCTGCGCATCTGACTTGGCGCCGATCAAACAGGGATGACCATCGCACGTGTTGCAGCGAATGCAGAGACTCTTCCGCGCGTTTTGCTCGTCGATCCGGATTCCCAGCGGCACATGAAAAGGTTTTAGTCCTGCGCGCACGAGATCGTCGTGCAAGTGTTGAATGCGCTGTTCGTGACTGACAGCCGGATACTTGTAAGGTGCGCTGGCCCAGGGCTCCGTCGGATCTTCACCACGATTACCGTGCACCTGATAAAGATGCTCGGCTTTCGTGTAATAAGGCTCGAGATCGTCGTAAGTAATCGGCCAGGCAGGAGAGATTCCACCGTGATGGCGAATCTCCCCGAAGTCTTCTTCACGTAGACGAAAGAGCGCAGCGCCGTAGAACTTCGTGTTGCCACCGACGAAATAGTTCGTGTGCGGATGCAGTTCCTTGCCTTCGCTGTCGCGCCACGCTTCTTTCGTGTTGTATTTGGCCTCGAGGTTTACGGCACGCGTGCTCCAGTTGTCCTTCTCGCGCGGGACGTAATCGCCACGCTCGATCAGAAGAATCTTCTTGCCCGAGGGCGCGAGACTGTAAGCCAGCGTGCCGCCGCCCGCGCCCGTGCCGATGATGATTACGTCGTAGTGGTTGTTGCTGGTCATGATGACGCTCCGTCTGCTGGAGTTACTGCACGTTCATCGATTGCATTGATGAGTTCAACGGCGCGGTGCCGAAGTTCACACTAAAGCGCTTGCACCAGATCGTGACTGCGCGATACTTCGCCAGGTCTGCATTCGCGGGCAGTTCGTAGTTCTGGTCACCGATGTTTCCCTTCAAAGTACCGAGATCGAGGAATCCTGCCTTCGTCACGGCGTCGTTGTCTTTGGCGTCCTGAGCGGCGACGAGATAGACGTGAACGTCAGGGCCGTTCGATGTGGCGAAGTTTGTCAGACGCAGGGTTTTCTTGCCGTCGGCAAGCTGAAACACCGCGGCCATTCCTTTGGTTTCGTGCGCGCCGCTGTGAAACTCACCTGAAGCGAGTTGATTGCTGGCTGCTGACGCAGTTGGGAACTGTTCGTTGACTTTGTGGTTGATGAAAAGTCGCTCGGGCCGAAACGCATACCACGCAGCGCCACCGGCGACGATTAGTGCGACTAAAGTGACCTTCAATCTGTTCGACATGCTTAACAAATCTCCTTTTCAGATTTCGTAAACCGATTGTTGGTCGGGGCCACAGGCAAAACCTTACAGCCACAAAAAGGCACAAAAAGCACAAAACCATTTCTGGTCGGAATTTTCCTTTTTGTGCCTTTTGTGCCTTTTTGTGGCTACCCTGCGCGGGTTCCGTCTGGAACTGGAGATTCGGGGATGGCGAGGACGGGGGTGATTCCATCGGCGTAACCGATGTCGAAGAGCATGCCTTCGGAGAGTTCGCCGGCCATTCGTCGCGGTTCGAGGTTGACGACAAAGAGTGCCTGCCGTCCCTGTAACTCTGAGGGGTTCGCACGCTCCTTCTTGATGCCCGCGAGGATCGAACGTTTGTGGTCGCCGAACGACACAACGAGCCGCATGAGCTTCGATGACGGTGCCACTTTCTCGACGGCGATGATAGTTCCGACACGGATGTCGAGGGCCTCGAGAGTTGAGAATGGGACTGTCGGTTTAACGGGAGTTGGATTCATTCTTGTTAAACTCCGCTACGATTACATTAGCCATGTGTTTTAGAATTCGTAACCGATTGGTCGTCGGAAGGCAAATCCAGTTACCAGGCAGATGCGAATAGTTGTCTTTGGAACAGGCGGAGTAGGTGGATACTTTGGTGGCCGGCTCGCGCAGGCAGGCGAGGAAGTCACATTCATCGCACGTGGCGAGCACCTGCGCGCGATCAAAGCGAACGGACTAAGAGTCGATAGCCCAGGTGGCGACTTCGTAATCCATCCGGCAAAAGCGACAGACAATGCCGGCGAAGTTGGCGCCACGGATCTTGTAATTCTCGGCGTCAAAGCGTGGCAGGTACCCGAGGCCGCGCGCGCGATCAAACCGGTCGTCGACGCGAATACGACGGTGCTTCCGTTACAAAATGGCGTTGATGCAGTTTCTCAGCTCGTTGCTGAATTAGGTTCTGACAACGTCGTCGGTGGACTTTGCAGGATTGTTAGCTTCGTCGTCGAGCCCGGTCATATTCGACATGCGGGTTTCGCACCTTCAATCATCATCGGAGAGCTCGACAATCGCCGATCTGAACGTATCGAGAAGATCGAAGAGGTGTTCAAGCACGCCGGCTTAGACACCACCATAGCCGTAGATATTCAAGTAGCACTCTGGACGAAGTTTTTATTCATCGCGTCGTTTAGTGGTGTAGGTGCACTTGCAAACGCACCCGCCGGAGTTCTTCGCTCCGATCCGAAATGGCGCAGGCTTATGCTAAGCGCGATGGAAGAAATCTACGCGCTGGCCCACACGCGTGGAGTTAAATTGCCGTCGGATTCAGTCGATAAAGTCATGGCCGCCGTCGATGGCTTACCTGCCGACGCAACGAGCTCGATGCAACGCGACATCGCCGCCGGTAAACCCTCGGAGCTCGAGTCGCAGAACGGAGCCGTTGTCCCGCATGGCCCACGACTCCGGCGTCGCGGTCCCAACGCACACGCTCATCTATCAGAAACTGTTCACCGAACTGTAGGGGCAGCCCTCCGTAGCCGCCCGTGGCTTTGGTAAAGGTTCAAGTAGCAGCGGCCTCGAATTTGGCGAACACCTATCAAAACCACGGGCGGCCACGAAGGGCCGCCCCTACAGTTACGCCCTGATCAAAGCCGGCTCCATGCGTTCGTAGGCGGACTCGATAGACCAGCGTGTTTGAAGTGATAAAGAGTGTCGAGCCGTCTTCACCCCAGGCGACATTTCCGGTCGCAGTGCCAAGGTCAAAACGGCCGAGCAATGTTCCATCAGGGGCGAGCACGTAGACGCCACCCGGCGCCGCAGCGAAGATGTTTCCGAAAACATCCACCTTCATACCGTCGGCTGCACCCGGCCGCCCTTTGGATACCACGCTTCCATCAAACAGGACTTTTTTAGCCGATAACGTGCCGTCTTTCAGTACGTCAAACACAAACCAGTGTTGGGTTGCGGAGTCGGAAACGTAGAGCTTCTTCTCGTCGGGAGAAAATGCAATTCCATTAGGAGCTGTGATTTCGGAGTTTAGTAACGTCAACTTTCCTTCTTTCGAAAGGCGGTACACACCCTGAAACGCCAACTCCTTCGCGGGATCGCCAAACGTCTTCGGTAGGCCGAACGGTGGATCAGTGAAATACAAGTCGCCATTCGATTTGTAGATCAGATCGTTCGGACTATTCAGTCGCTTTCCTTCGTACTTATCAACAAGCGTGGTTAGCTTTCCATCTTTCTCCAGACGGCTGATACTCCGATCGCCGTGCTGGCAGAATACGAGTCGTCCTTCCTTATCGAACGTCAGTCCATTTGAACCAGGTTCGCGGCCCGTGAAAGGTTCGCTTCCGTGATAGCCACTTGGTTCGAGAAAGACACTTGTTGCTTCGCCTGCTTTCCACTTGACGATGCGATTATTCGGTACATCCGAGAACAGCAGATATTTTCCACTGCTATGCCACACCGGCCCTTCAGCCCAAACCAAGCCGTCAGCGATCTTTTCGAGTTTTGCGTCCTGAGGCACGAGTTTGTCGAGTCGTCGATCGAGGCGGACAATTGCCGGCACACCCGATGACGCTTCCGTGGGCCACACAATTGCCGCGGCGAACAATAGAACGAGCAACACAAGTCTCTTCATGAGGTCCTCCTACGAAGGCCTGACGCCTGCAATGTTTAGCCGAATCCGATAAAGCCCCGCACGAGCGCAAAGATACAGTGTCTTGCCATCCGCGTCGCCCCAGGCCATGTTGTGCGCGTGTCGCGGCGTGATAATCGTGCCGAGGTGTTTGCCTGCGGGCGAAATCACCCACAACCCTCCCGGCGCCGATACGTAGAGATTGCCCTTTTGATCGACTTTGATTCCATCAAGGCCATCTTCACCGGGTGCATTCGTGAAATCGTAAAACAGTTTTCCGTCTTTCAGAGTTCCGTCGGGCTGTACTTCATATCGTATGATCGCTTTGTGCTTGTCTCCGATTTCAGTCGCGGGCTCGTCACCCTTACGTAGTTGCTGACCCGTTAATGAACGCGGCCAGTTGCCGGCGTACAAATATTTCTCATCCGGCGAAAGTGCAATGCCGTTTGGCCCGGTAAAATCTTTGCTCACAAGCTGCAACTTGCCTTTGTAGATCGAATACACACCACTGAACGTAAGTTGCTTGCGCGCGTCATTGAATAACTTCGGAAAACCAAACGGCGGATCGGTAAAGAAGAGCGTGCCGTCTGATCGGTAAACAAGATCGTTCGGACTGTTGAGTCGCTTGCCCTCGTAACTATCCGCCACCACGGTTTGTGTGCCGTTGTTTTCGTCGCGGACAACACGATGATTCCCGTGCTGATTGATCGTCAGACGACCCTGCGGATCGACCGTCAATCCATTTGAACCGGGCTGACCATATTCAGCGATATCAGCGCCTGTATACCCGCTCGGCGTCCGAAATACATCGAGCTTGCCGTCCTGATACTTATAAATCGTATTGGCGTTCGGGTCACTAAAAAGAAGATAGCCGCCGTCCTTATTGACCCAGACTGGCCCTTCTGTGAATTGGAAGCCTTCCGCGAGCTTAAAGACCTTAGGATTCGGACCGACGACTTCATTCATCGCCGGATCGTTGCGCACGACCTCGACATTGACTTCACTGGGCGTCACGCTTACTGGCCCAGGCATTACTTTGTAGAAACCAAGACGCGCGAATCGTATCCAGATAAAGTTTGTGGGCGGATTCGAAAGCGGACCATTGATGCCGAAGATCGCGAGCTGGATCTGTTGTCCTGGTTTGACGTTGCGACCAACTACCAGTTGGTTCTCCGCATTCCAACCGGCGATCACAGAACCACCAGACTGGCCCAACGAACGCGACAGTTCACCATCGACCCAAATCTCGGCGTAATCATCGAGCAATGTTTCGAAGACGACGGTCGATCCGGTCGGATCGAAATCGCCAATGCGTTCCGGAATGGTCAGTTTGATCCGGTACCAGCTAAAACCAAGCCGTCCGTTACCGCGTCGCTGGTCCAAACTCACGGGACTGATCATTTCCCATTTTGAGTCATCAAAATCTGCGCCGCCAGCGTGTGGCACGTAGTCATAGGTTTTTACAGGCGCGCCCGTTGGCTGTTTGTCCTGGCCTGGGCCACGGAAATCGACTTCAACAATCTTTGTGTCGCTGTAGCGCCAGTTGCCTTTGATCAATTCAACACCGGAGGTTGAGGCCAGATCGATCGTCGCCTCAGGCTTTCCATTTGGAACTTCGGAGCCGCGGTTCGCGTGCGTCACGCGCGGCCAATAGGCCACGTAGAGTGACGCACCCAGGATGAGCAGCGACAAGAGAACACTTAGTTTGCGTGAGTTCATTTGCCACCTCCCTCTCAGCGGACCTTGATTGTGTAGTAAAGAAATGTGCCGCTCACTTCTTTAAACCAGTGCGGTGTATTGTTCGGCACGATGATCACGTCGCCCTTCTTCAACTGCCGCACGTCGCCGCCTTCGATACGCAAACCACGAAACTCTTCGGCTGCAGTTTCTTTTGCCTCGACCGCAGTTCCACCAGTAACGAAAGTCGCGTTACCCTCGAGCACGTAAATGATATCTGTGTCGAGCGTGTGAACTTCAGCTTGACCGGGCTGCTCGCGTCGGCTGGTGTGGACCATGTAATTGCGGTTGGTTCCGTCCAGAAGCACCGCGCCTTTCGAGAACGACGTGCTTACCTGGCTCGCGTCGAAAAATAATACAGGCGCTTTACTCATCTCCTTCGTATCCGCGGTGAACACGCCGGCGCCCGCGAGCGCGAGCTCTTCATCCTGCTGCGCGCTGGCAGCGCCGCTGACGCCGACTCCGCCGACAATCTGACCGTCGATCGTGATCGGGATTCCGCCTTGAAGTGGAGTGAAGTAAGCGTCTGGTAGCGCGACCATGGCGGTGCGACCGTTCTTGATGATGTCTTCAAACGCTTTGGTCGGACGTTTGAAAAGAACGGCGGTGCGTGCTTTGCCGATCGAGATGTTTGCGCCGGCGGCGAAGGTGCCATCGAGTCGTTCGAGCGCCATGAGATTGCCGCCCTCATCGACGACTGCAATGACGCCGCCGGGTGCGTTAACTTTTTTCGCGTATGCGACTGCGCCTGCAATCACTTTGTGCGCGCCGTCGATTGATAAGGACTTGCGTTCCACTAACTGTGCTTGTGCAGTTATCGCAATTGCAGTGAGCAAGAGCGCGGCTTTGATTAATAGTTTCATGATAGATTTTTCCTTTCTTATCCACAGATTACGCAGCTGGAGTGATGGTGATCCGCAACACGTCGGTAGTCGCCGGATAAGTGAAACCGTCTTTGACTGGTCCAACTTTCTTCTTCTCCGACATTCCGGTGTTCTCTTTCATCTGTCGCGGCGCCTGGTTTGGACCGACGCCGGGCTCTTCGTTTACTTCAGTGCCTGCATCCCACAAACCAAATTGCGAAGTGACGTCGCCGTTGAGTGGCATGCCGTCTTTATCAAACAAATCGATACCTTTTTCGTTGCCGAAGAACAGATCGTTCGACTGACCGAACATGAAGGTGATGAACAAGTGGGCGCCTGGTGTCGCTCTTACTTCGAATTCAAATGCTGCGCCGGGAGTAACTGGACCAGGCATCGCGGCGCCAACCGGATGTTTGAAAGTTCCGTTTGTGAGTACGCCTGCATGATTACTGGCGCGCAGTATCAACATCTCAGGGATGCCATCTTCTGCCTGCGCTTCGAGACCTGTACGTCCGGCGTAACTTCCGATTTTGAAAAGCGGATTACCGGAACCACGATGAATGCTGTACGCGCCCGGCGAAATAGCGAATGGCCAGCTCATACCGTTTGAAGCAGTGAAGCCGCCGGCGTTTGAAATGTTTTCTATGCGGACTTTGAATTTCGTCGCGTCTTTTTGCGCGAACGTGTTGATTGACAATGCTGCGATCGCGATCACAGCAGCTAAGAGTATGGAAATCTTTCGTGCTTTCATGATTGATGTCTCCTTATTAAGTGGTTGGTTCGAAGTTGCACCGGAAGATGCAACGTTGATTGTTGTAGTGGTGAAACTTTGCGCAGTTCGCTGTGCGCTTGCCTTTCGTGAATACTTCGGTAGCCAGTAGCATTCCTATCGGCGGCGCTACAAAATAGATCCAGAGCGACATCCAGACATTCGCGCCAAATGC
>DATEIS010000521.1:0-11353 GCA_035278765.1 Pyrinomonadaceae bacterium
GGAATCTTCTTCAAAGTCGGTAACCGTGGTTCCCTCATCGACCTTTCCCCAACGCGGCGTGGCTCCGGCGACGTAGAGAAGCGAGCTGACGAGCTGCGTCTTCCCTGCGTCGCCGTGTCCAATGACAGAGAGGTTTCTGATGGCTTCGGTCGGATAGACTTTCATATGTTTGATTCCTTTCAGGCATACGAATTTTGGCGAAGGATACCCATCCGCGTTGCTCAAAAACCTGCTTCAGATTTAGCGGGGATGTGTTCCGTGATTTAGTAGTGGGTAATTTATCTGACCGCCAAGGTTAAAGGCAAGTTAGCCCGCATTAAGACCGCCACAGAGAAAACATAACCGCAACACAAACACCATGCTGAGCCATCTTTCGGCCCCGCGATTGCATCTGAAGTCGCTGGGATAGGAGATTGTAAAAGACATGTATTACAGAAAGACCCTCGCTTGGGCAGTAGCAGTTTTGATTGCACTTTCGTCGCTCGGAGTAGCGTCAGCCAAAGCGAGTGTTAGTAAAGAAAACGAGCAGAGAAGTTTACAGGGAATTGAGCCACTGAATATTGCGGTACTTATTCAGGACGATCTGATTCCCCAGGTGGCAAACGAGCTTGGCGTAACACGCGATTTCATTCGCTCTTTGCCGGAAGGTTCTCGAGTGATGGTTGGTTACATCACCGCGGGTACGTTACAGGTCAGGCAACCATTTACGACTGACTTGGAAAAGGCTGCGAAGTCGCTTCGTATTCCACTTGCAGCCACGGGAAGTGCTCCTTTCAATCCGTATGTTGAAGTCTTGGAAGCACTGAAGAAGTTCGACAGTAGTTGGACCAACGCCAATGCGGTGTTGTTGATTTCAGATGGTTTGGACACGTCGCGTGGGTTTGATTCCAGCGCGGCTGGTCAGACGCTCGACATTGACCGCACGATTCGTGAAGCAAACAAACGTCGTGTCTCGATCTTCAGTTTCTATGCACCGTCGGTTGGACTGACGAGCCACAGTCGTTTGGCGTCGAGCTACGGACAGAGTTCACTTAACCGAGTAAGCAACGAAACTGGTGGCCGTGCGTTTTTCCAGGGCACTACTGGTTTTGTGACTTTCGATTCTTACTTTAAGAGGTTGAGCGATACGCTGAACCGGCAGTACGCCCGCGCTCGATAAGAGAATAGGTCGAATTAAGAGGAATAGGTCCTATAGACATATAGGACCTATTTTCTTTTTGTGGTAAATTAGCCCCTGTCTGGACACGTTCTTGTCCTAAAAAAAGACCTACTCAAAAGTCCAAAGAAGTGCGCGAATATTGTCTCATCGTCGAAGGCGCGTATCTCTCCGAGTCTGAGGCCGAGCACGCTCTGCGCGATCCTTTCATCGAAGACTGGGTTGAACAAACCGGCCGCTTTCGTATCCACAACATGGACGAAATCCTGATCGCTCCGGGCGTGACCCTCGGATCGCTGGGAGTGGTGATGCTGGACGAGCGCGTGTTTGAGATCGCAAGCACAGATCCTGAACATCCGTTGACCGAGCATAAGGCGCAAGCGGTCGCAGAGGCGTTGCGACGCCAGGACATGTTTGACGAAATTACAACCGAGCCACGCAGTGAAGAGCCCGAGTGAAGAGTCTTTTCTTGCGGGTCGCGTTCTGGTGCTGGTGGGAGATATCACGCAGCAGCACGTGACCGCGATCGTCAACGCAGCAAACTCAACTCTGCTTGGAGGCGGTGGTGTTGATGGCGCAATTCACCGAGCCGGCGGACCGAAGATACTTGAGGAGTGCAGACAGATTCGTAAGACCACTTATCCCGATGGTCTGCCGACTGGCCAGGCAGTGCTCACAACCGGCGGAAACCTGCCGGCTAAATACGTGATTCATACTGTGGGACCAATCTACGGCCGTGAACCGGAACGTGAGTCAGAGCTCCTCGCCGCGTGTTATCAAAACTCTTTAGAACTGGCACGCCAACACGCGATGTCGTCGATCGCGTTCCCATCCATTTCAACCGGGGTTTTTAGCTATCCGAAAGCTGAAGCGGCCAAGATTTCTTCCGCTGCCATCAAACAATTCCTATCCGCGGACCAGCAAATCGAACAGGTGCGACTCGTCTTTTTCCAGCAAACAGACGCGCGTGTGTTTCTCCAGTACCAGGAATTTTAGTAGACTCTCCAGCTTTGCTGTCACGCAAAACAATAGACGATGATTGAAACCACAGAAATCGAAAAACGTGTGGTGCTGAAGAATGAATTACCGGCGCCACTAATCCCCCTCGAGCGTTTGGCTTGGAACTACTGGTGGAGCTGGGCTGCTGATGGCGCCAGTGTCTTCCGCGATCTCGATTCCGAGATCTGGGAAGACTGCGAACATAATCCGCGACAACTACTTGCAAAGACTTCGGCCTACCGGCTCGCCGAGGCTGCCACCGATCCGGTTTACCTGGAACGAGTGCGCAAACTTGATGCGAGTTTCGAGGCGTACATGACCTCGCCGCCTCATTTGCAAAACACTGCGATCACGCCGGAACATCCTGTCGCTTACTTCTGCGCTGAGTTTGGTGTTCATACTTCGCTGCCGCTTTACTCGGGCGGACTCGGCATTCTCGCCGGCGATCATCTCAAGTCAGCGAGTGATCTCGGTCTGCCGCTGGTCGCAGTCGGTTTGCTTTATCGTTACGGCTACTTTCGCCAGCGACTGCGCAAGGACGGTTGGCAGGAAGAACACTACGGCGAGACGTTTCCAAATGATCTGCCGATTCATCTGATCAAAGAAGCCGACAACACCCCACTTCGCATCGAGGTGCTGATTCGTGAACGCAAGGTGTTGGCCCAGGTATGGCGAGCGGATGTCGGTCGTGTAGCGCTATACCTGCTTGACACAAACATTCCTGAAAACGCCGAGACCGATCGCTGGGTCACCGGACATCTTTACGGCGGCGATCGCGAAACGCGAATTGTGCAGGAGATGTTGCTGGGTATCGGCGGTGTTCGTCTGTTGCGCAAACTCGGCGTGTCGCCGCATGTCTTTCATCTGAATGAAGGTCACTCGGCGTTTCTCACGCTCGAGCTTGCTCGTGAAGTCGTGCAGTCGGAACAACAACCATTTGCGACTGCGATGGAAAGAGTGAAGCAGCAATGTGTCTTCACTACGCATACGCCTGTCGCTGCCGGCAACGACGAGTTTGACGCTGCGCTCGTCACGCGTGCGTTTGGACCAGGTTACTTCAAGGAGCTTGGTTTAACTGAGAACGAGTTTCTGGCGCTTGGGCGTGTCGATCAGGCAAACAAAGCGGAGCGTTACGGGTTAACACCGCTCGCTATTCGCATGTGCCGCTCCACCAACGGTGTGAGTCGCAAGCACGGAGAAGTGTCGCGCGCATTATGGCAAAAGCTTTGGGTCGACAAAACGCTCGAAGATGTTCCTATCAGTTACATCACCAACGGCGTTCACGCGCCGACATGGATCTCGCCGCTCCTGCGTGACCTGTTTGAAAAACATGTGGGCCAGGATTGGGAGACAAAACTTCGCAACCCGAACGTTTGGTCGGAAGCAGTGGCTGGTATTCCCGACGAAAGCATATGGAATGCGCATCTGCGTTTGAAGGAACGACTCGTGGCCTTCATTCGCCATCGTTCATTGCAAAGACGGATAGCTGCGGGTGAGCGTGCCGACTATATCGAAGCGGCGACCACGATGTTTGATCCGGCGGCGTTGACGATCGGGTTCGCGCGGCGTGTTGCCGGTTACAAACGTTGGAATCTCATTGTTACTGATCCGGAGCGATTGTTGCGAATCATCAACAATGCGGAGCGGCCGGTGCAGTTTGTCTTTGCCGGTAAGGCGCATCCGCAGGACGAAGGATCGAAGCTCGTGCTGCAGCAACTCGCGCAGTGGAAATATGATCCGGCTGTCAGACAGCGCGCAGTCTTTTTGGAAGATTACGACCAGGAGATCGCGCGTCAGTTGGTCCAATCGGTCGACGTTTGGTTGAACGTTCCACGACGGCCGCAGGAGGCTTCGGGTACGAGCGGTGAAAAGGTGGCGATCAACGGAGGGTTGAATCTGTCGATACTGGATGGCTGGTGGCTCGAGGGTTATGACGGAACCAATGGTTTCGCGATCGGAAATGGTAATGATGGCGCTGACGTTTCGAAGATCGACGCGCTTGATGCTGAATCGCTTTATCGCACGCTTGAATTGGAAGTAGTGCCGCTTTTCTACCATCGTGAGGCCGATGGTATCCCCCACCACTGGATCGCGATGATGAAGCGCGCGATCGAAACACTTGCGCCGAAGTACAACAGCGACCGCATGGTCGAAGAATACGCCCTTAGAATCTACTCAGACGTACTGTAGGGGCGGCCCTCCGTGGCCGCCCGTGGCTTGAGCTAAAGGATTCAAGAAGCGACGACCTCGGGTTTGGTGAACACGATCAAAACCACGGGCGGCCACGGAGGGCCGCCCCTACAGTACGTTCCTCGGTGCGTGTTAGACTAAGTTTCCCGAATGAAATACTGCACTTCCTGCAAAGCCAAATACGACGACAGCGTTAGCTTCTGCTCGATTGACGGGGAGGTCCTTGAGGCCGATCCGGCTTCAATCGTCGACACGGTCCTCGACGGGCAGTACCAGATGGAAGCGCTGCTCGGCAAAGGCGGAATGGGAGCCGTCTACCGTGCTCGTCACATCCTGCTCGGCGACCGTGTGGCCATCAAAGTCCTACCACCGGAAGTCAGAACCAATGCCGAGTGGCTGCGTCGATTCAGGCGTGAAGGTCAGGCAGCCCGCCGTTTTCGACATCCCAACGCAGTCACTGTTTACGATCTTCGCACCGCGTCAGACGGCACAATCTACATGGTGATGGAGTATGTTGAAGGTCATACTCTCGATCACGAGATCAAAACTCGCGGAAAGTTCACGGCCAAAGAGGCCTTCGAAGTTCTCTCGCCGATCATGAGTGTTCTCGACACCGCTCACGCAATGGGTGTCGTGCATCGTGATTTAAAACCCGAGAACATCATGGTTGGAAAACCGGCAGAGAACGGCGAGCCGGTCGTGAAGTTACTCGACCTCGGCATTGCAAAGATGCGTGAAATCGCAGGCGGCGACAACGGCGGCAACACCGCGCTTACGATGGCCGGCCAGGTTCTCGGCACTCCTTATTACATGTCGCCGGAACAGTGGGGCGAGATCCCGCGCGATGAGAACACTGAGATCGATGGTCGTGCCGATATCTACAGTCTTGGCCTTGTCTTCTACGAGATGATCCTCGGCCGGCGTTGTTTCTCGGGCAACACGTTGCACGAGTTGCGACGCGAGCACGTGAGCACCAGGCCGCGACCTTTGCACGAACTCGTGGCTGATGTTCCACGCGGTTTTAGTGACGCAATTGAGCGCGCCACTGCGAAAGACCGCGGCGATCGTCAGGCGACCACCCGTGTTCTCGCCGACGAGTTGCGAGCGGGTCTGGCTACACCGAGCCGGTCTACTAATCCACTTACTGATCAGCCCACGGATTTGACGGAAACTGTCGCTCTCAGCGATCGTGTGCCCACAAACGCCGACGTCAACGCGCCGACGATACTCACAGCTGACGCAACTCCGACGTCGGCCGTGGGACGAGTGGTTCCGAAAGATGACGGGACTGTTTTCGAACCCGCAAAGCCGCAACCAACTCCGCCACCACAGCCGGGCCGTGACGCTTCGGCCACTGTCGTCGAATCAGCAGCAATGGCGTCGAGTGTGACAGTGCCGCGGGTTCCGAAACCTGCACCGCAGCCACCGATAGTCGCTCCGGTTGTCGCCCCTGCTTCGAAGAGCAAAGCAGGTTTGCTGATCGGTGTTGCTGTTGTATTTGTGATCTTGCTTGTCGCCGGTGTTGGAGGTTTTCTGCTTTGGAATAAATTGAAGTCGAATGGCGGTGCGACAACCAACACCAACACAAACACCACAACGGAAGTTGCGACTACACCCAAAGAGGTTGGGCGCTACTGGCTCTTGCTCGGTTCGGCGGAGGCCGCTGCACCGAAAACCCAAGTTGCGGGATTAGTGCCTGTCGCTTCCGGTCAGCCCTTCAGTTTTCACTTTACCTTTGATGAGGACGGTTACCTCTACATTGTTGGTCCAGGCAAGAACAATCAGCTAACCGCTTTCCTGACAGCAAAGCCCCAGCCCGACACCGGACTTACTACCAACAAAGTCAGCAAAGGAAAGGAATTCAGTTTCCCAAATGGCAACACTTTGAGCCTCGACGAGAATCCCGGGACAGACAATTTTACGATCATCTTCTCGAAGTCACCGTTGTCGTCTCCATCATCTTTAGACAAGCAGGTTACCTTTGAACCCCTATCTGCGAGTGAGCAGGCCGATTTTAAGACGTTCCGATCGAAATATCAGGAAAAACCGCCTGTATTCGAGCTGGACGACTCAAATCCGAAAGCGCAGTTTGTGAAGGTTAAAACTACTTCTGACCGGGGCAACAATCCTGTTGTCTTCGACATCCGTATTCAGCACAATTAGCCCTTCGCCGGGCACACGCTTTTGCCTCTGACCGAAAGAGCTTCTATTGCACGTGAATAACAAGGAGATCCCCGAATGCGATTGAGTGTGATGGTTTTTGGAATCGTTTGTGTTTGCGCTTTGGTGATTGGCGTTGCCGCACCGATCGTGCAGGACGATGAGGACGTTCGTGGCGCATTTCTAACATCGCGACCAAAGGAGAAGGCTGCGACTTCCGCCGTGGCTGCGAAGCCCAGCCGGAGAAGGCCCAAATCGACTGGCAGTTCGAGTACTCCGAACAAAACTTCAGACAAGACTCCGATAAAGCAACCGAATTCAGGAAACAAACCGGCGCAGCCATCAGATCCGGCGACGCCCGTTAACGCACGTCGGATCGGACTCGGAGTTACCTTGTTCATGCGCGACTCAAATGGCCTCGCAGTTCGCGTCGATCCGGAGCACGTCTTCCGCAAAGGCGATCGGGTTCGAATCCTGCTGGAAACGAACAGCGACGGTTATCTCTACATCTTCAACACAACCGACGACGGGCCGGCTACGTTGATCTATCCCGATGCTTCTCTCGACGAGGCGGGGAATTACCTTCAGGCACACGTGCCGTTTGAGATCCCGTCGAATATGTCTGCCGAGGAGCGACTGCGTTGGTTTGCTTTTGACGAGGTTGCGGGTACTGAACGTTTGTTCTTCGTTTTTACGCGTGAACCTTTAGGCGGCATTCCCCTCGAGGACGAGCTAATTGCTTATTGCCGCGAAGCGAAAGAACGTTGTCCGATCAAACCGAACGGTGAAGTTTGGGCAGTTGTTCAAAAACAGATGCAGGAGCCGCTTCAAACAGATAAAGCAAAACAATACGGTCGGGCGCAAACCTCTGGTGAGCAGGAGGCGACTGCGCGCGGGTTTGGACTGGCTAAGGATGACCCCCCGCCATCGTTGGTGATGATGGCTTCATCAACTCGTTCGACTCTCGTCGCAACACTGGATCTTATTCATAAGTAAATTGTGAGCTACATTCGTTTTGTGATTTTTGTGCCTTTTGTGGCTCATTTTGAAAGGGAAGTGAAATGCGTTTTACAAAGAAAGTCTTGAGTCTTTCATTGGTTGCAGTGCTTTTGATGGCGCCAGTTGTTTCAGCGCATGCGAGTATCCCGCAGCAGTCTGACCAGGCGGGAACGGCACTGCGTGAAGGAAGACGTCTATTGAAGCGCGGCCAGGCCGACAAGGCCCTCATTCAATTAAAAAACGCGCTCAATCTCTACACGGCCGCGAAGAACAACAGCGGAATGGCAGCCGCACACAACGAACTGGGCAATCTTTATTTGCGGCAGGGTCAATACAAGGTCGCGCTCGACCATTACCAAAAAGCATTCGATGGTTTCCTCGTGGGTGATCCGAAGAAGGATGCAGTCACTTCAGGAGTCGCATCCGCTGCCGCGCCGGCGGCCGTGAGCACTGCTGCCTCCGCTGCTGCCGCAGTTGGCGACGACAGATACAACGCAAACCTGATGCTTGCGAAGATGGGCGAAGTGAATTTTCGTCTTGGAAATACTGCTGACTCGAGATCTGCGTATGGGCGAATGGTGGTGAGAAAGCCTGAAGGCGTCGCTGCGAAGGCGGGTCGACGCTTCGGAGGCTTGAGCGCGATCACCGGTGCGATCTCGACCGGAAAAGTCAGCGTGTCAGCGCCAACGAGCGCGTTAACTGTCGCGCTCGAAGCTAAAAAGGAACTCGATGAGTACCGCGTGTCGATCGTTTATTCGAGCTACGAATTGGGAATGGGTCGCCTCGCGTATGCCGACGGCGATCTTGAAGCAGCCGGCAAACATTTTAATAACGCACTTGATGCTGCGGGCAGTTCGATCGCCGGCATCGCAAAGCTCGGACAGGTGCGACGTTACCGTGCTGCGGCGCGAACGAGTCTCGGTGACGTGGCGCTTAGACAAGGAAAGTTCAAGGACGCGACCAAGTTTTACAACGACGCCAAAAAAGGCGCTCAGGAAGATAAGCGTCTCGATCTGATGTGGCCTGCGCAACGCGGTTTGGGTCGAAGTTTATGGCTCCAGGCGGCGCAGGAAAAGGATCAGAAGAAAGGGTTGGCGTTACGAGAGCAGGCGGTCGCGAACTATCGTGAATCACTCGGCACTATCGAAACGTTACGAGAGGGAAGTCTGCGCGCTGATGAATCGCGCACCACGTTCCTCGCATCGATTAAAGACGTTTTCGACGAGGCCGCCGCGGCCAATGCAGCACTCGCGCTCATGACAAACCCGTCACCGGGCGCTCCACTCACCGGAAAGTCGCTCGAGTATGCTGGGGAAGCGTTTCGCATCAGTGAACAATCAAAAGCTCGTTCCTTGCTCGACATGTTGAGCGAAACCGATGCTGCGATTACCGAAGGCGTGCCGGCGGAGTTGCTGAAACGCAAACAGGAAAACCTCGATCGCCAGCAGGACATTGCCGACGTTCTGACCGGAATCAACATTTCAACTGAAGAAGTCAAAAAGAAACCATCAGAGCTCGACGCCGATCTCGAGAAGTTGCAGCTCGAATACGAAGAGATCGAAAACCAGATCCGCACTGCGAGTCCGCGCTATGCATCGCTAACCGCTAACAAGCCTTTAACGCTCGCAGAAGTGCAGCAGAACGTGCTCGACGATCAGACTGTGCTGGTCGAGTATGCACTGCAACCGGATGATTCATATCTGTTCGTGGCGAACAAGGGAGCAGTGAACCTGTTCAAGTTGCCGCCGCGAATGAACATCGACAAGCTCGCGATGGATCTGCGTGCACAGCTGATTCCCTCGAAGTTGCAGCGCCGGATTGTTGGTATCGACGTCGCCGAAGCGAATCGTGGACTCGGAATCGCATCGAGTGCGCCAGAAGACGCTGCGGCATTCATAGCGGCATCCAATGCGTTGTACAAAGTCGCGCTTGAGCCAGCAGCGGGAATGATCGGAGAGAAGCGCCTGTTGGTCGTCGCTGACGGCGCACTCAACTACATTCCATTTGAAGTATTGCTCAAGACTTCAGACCCCGGAGACTTTTCGTCACTCAATTACCTCGTCAAATCAAACGAGGTTGTTTACGCGCCATCAGCTTCGGTTGTGGCGGCCATCAAACAGCAACGAACGAAGAACACCAGCCGCGCGATGTTGATCATCGCCGACCCGGTATTCAACTCAAACGACGCGCGTGCTCAAAAGAGAACGGCTCCGGCTGCGAGTGACGCAGACGTCAGAGGCCTTGGCATTCAAAGCGCACTCGCCGACGTGAGCGGTTCCGCGCCACCGGCACCGACTGGACAGATGGAAGGACTTCCACTCGCACGGCTTAACGGCACACGTACAGAGGCCGACCAGATCTCCAAGCTCGCCAAAGCCTCAGGAGGCCAGGCTGACGTTTGGCTCGATCTCGACGCAAACGAGGACAATCTCGGCACGCGTGACATCAGCAAGTACCGAATTATTCACGTCGCCACGCACGGCCTGCTGAATGCAGAACGACCGCAGTTTACCGGCGTTGTGCTGTCGCTTGTCGGCAACAAAACACACGACGGCTTTGTGCGCACGGATGAAGTTTTCAATCTTCATCTCGGCTCGCCTCTAGTAGTGCTTTCGGCCTGTGAAACAGGTCTAGGCAAAGAGAAGCGAGGCGAAGGTGTGATGGGACTCACACGTGCATTCATGTACGCAGGTGCGCCGACGGTTGGCGTTAGTCTCTGGTCGGTGGCAGACAAATCCACCGCCGACCTGATGACTGATTTTTACAAACGGCTCTTAACGTCGGGTGAAGGCACCACCTCCTCGAGCGCGCTCCGCAGCGCGCAGTTAGCTATGATCTCTGGCAAGAAATACAGTGCCCCGTTTTACTGGGCGCCGTTTGTACTCGTCGGCGACTGGAATTAGCCACAAGAAATTTTTAGCCACAAAGAGGCACAAAAAGCACAAGTGAGAATTTCTCACGTAGCTTTCGTGCCTCTTCTTCGTCTCAATTTGTAAAGACCACCTAATCCAGTCAGTAACAACAGCGCCGTCGTAGGTTCGGGAATCGTCGCAGACGCCGTGCTCGTTCCCTCAACGACAATGTTGTCGATGCGATTGTTTCCTGTCGACGACGACGCGCCATTAAAGACAATCCTGAACACAGCGTTCGGATTGTTGTTCAGACCAACAATGGCCGCGAGACTGAAAACAAACGGCACGGCTCCAAACGTCGTGGCAGGCGCGTACGGGGGATTAAAATCGACAAACGAAATACCGTCGAGACTGTACTGGAACTGATTACTGTTGAATCCGGTGCTCGTTCCCTGACTCGCAAAACTCACCACGATATTCGCAAAGCCCACAGTGCTGACAGCGAAGGTGATGTTCCTGCCATTGTTGGCATTTCCGGTTCCACCTTGTAATGAAAGCGCCTGCCCGGCGATGTCGCCTTGTCGTGCGTTGGTAGCGGTTCCTGCCGCAAACAGAATATTCGCGACGTTGAGATTGCTCGTCAGCGTACCACTGCCGTGGTCCACGTTCAGATCCGAGTCGTTGAAGTTCCAGACGGCGAGCTCGTCAGCATTTGCTACCTTCGAAACTGCGAGGAAAATCAACACAGCACAGATGAGATTGAAGGGAATTCGTCGGGTGAGACGCAAATTCGGTCTTAAAAACATACACGTTCTCCTTTTGATGAGGTTTTGGACGCAGATCGTCCTCATTGAGAAAGCAGGAGAATCTTTTGTTAAGAGACTCGTGAGGCTCGTCGAAAAGTTAGGCCAGGCTCTGAGGACAGCCAAAGCTTTCTCTGTAAGCTCAGGCACAATATGACGATTCTGTTTGGTCGTCAATAGAAATGTGAACGCTC
>DATEIS010000522.1:0-6886 GCA_035278765.1 Pyrinomonadaceae bacterium
GCACTCGAAAGCGCCGACGCGATCTGAATTCCGATGTCGAGCGCTTCGTTGACGCTGATGTCACCCTTTGCAATTCGCTCGCGCAATGTCATGCCTTCGATGTATTCCATGACAATGCAGTGACGATCATCCTCAGTCTGAATTACCTCATGGATGACGCAGACACTTGGATGCGACAGCGCCGCAACTGCCCGTGCTTCAACTTCGAAGCGTCGCAGGTGTGCGTTGTGTTTGGTGAGCACTTCAGGCAGGAACTTCAACGCGACCCTGCGTCTTAAACTGGTATCTTCGGCAAGATAGACTTCACCCATTCCACCCGCGCCGAGTGGTGAGAGGATGCGGTACTGATTAAATCGGTCGCCCGCGCGAATTGGTGTCGAGTGTTCGTCTGCCACCATTTTTACTGCAACCTCGAAAGCCGGTGTTTCGATGAAGTTTTGAGCGTGTGGTTCGTAGACCAGTAGTGACTCGACTTCGCGTCGCAGTGCTTCGTCTCCGGCGCAGGCTTGGACCAAAAACGCGGCACGCTCGTTCGCGTCTTTATCTAAGCTCGCGTGATAGATACGTTCGACTTTTTCCCACCGATCACTGTTCACGAGCTGACAATCTCTCCTACAAGCTCTCGCAGTAACCAAACTTTTGCGAGCCGCCAATCGCGCATTACCGTCTCTTTCGAGACATTCAATAGCTCAGCCACCTCTTCGACTGAAAGCCCGGCAAAAAAACGCATCTCGACAACTCGCACTTTACGCGGATCAATCTCGGCCAATGCCGTCAGTGCCTCGTCCAGCGCGACAAAATCTTCACCGCGCTGGACCACAAACGACGCCGCGTCACTCAGCGATACCAACAGCGTACCGCCACCGCGTTTCACGTACTGTCGATCTCGAGCGAAGTCGACAAGGATGCGGCGCATTAGTTGCGCAGCAACACCGAAGAAGTGTGCGCGGTTTTGCCAACGTACGTTCTTCCAGTCGATGAGGCGAATATACGCCTCGTTGATAAGAGCAGACGTTTGTAGCAGGTGTCCGGGACGCTCGCGACTCATGTAATGGTGCGCGAGCCGGTGCAACTCTGCGTGAATGAGTGGGGCGAGCTGGTCAAGCGCAGATTCGTCCCCTTCGCTCCAGGCAACAAGCAACCGAGTAATCTCTTTAGACGACTGGGCCTGCATAGAAAGTCGGGGGATTCGAGGCCCAACAAATTATCACAATCAACCTGTTAATCCTGAAAAAATCTTGTCCATCCTGTCCAGGTTTCCTTCTGACCGGTGCGGCGCAAAGATTTTTTCTTCATCCCGTTACAGGTCCCGTCCGCCAATCCCGCCTTAACTGATAAGAAACCCAAACACCAAGAGGAGAACCATGAGAGGCAAAAAATTAAGCAAAAGATTGGCGTTTATCCTGACGGCAGTGATGACTCTCTCACTGATATCGATGGGTCCACTCTCGAGTGCTGCCTGCGCAACTGGAGCTGAAACGCATTCGAATTTGTCCAATAAACCACAACTAAATCACCCGCCCGCTGCGGCAAATAATGTCGTAACTGAATGGAATGAGACCGCAGTAAGACTAACCCTGCAGTCGGTGCCGGCTCTGGCTCCGGTTCAACAAACGCGGGTAATGGCCATCTTTCATCTAGCCATGCACGATGCGGTTAATGGAATCACGGGGGAGTATGAGACGTACCTGGAACCAACGGCTCCACCCGAGAATGCCTCGGCGGAAGCTGCCGCCATTGGGGCTGCTCATGAGGCTCTGAAAAATCTTTTTTCCGGAAACGATGTGATGCTTGACGCTCAGTTGTTGACCTCGCTGCAGCAGCACGGGTCCTCAACCAGCGATCCCGCTGTTCAATTCGGTCGTTCTGTAGCAGCGTCAATCCTTGCGGTCCGAGCCGATGATCACTCGGCTCAGGCCCAATTCAATTACGACGCTCCCAATCAGGGCGAACCCGGCGTTTGGGTACGACTCACAACTGCTCCTGCATTGCTGCCAGGCTGGGGGAAAGTTACTCCGTTTGTACTGCGGAGCGCATCGCAATTCGCGCCGGATGCGCCGCCCGATCTCAATAGTGAACTGTATGCAAAGGATTACAACGAGATCAAAACGATTGGCGTTGCTACCGGGTCTTCTCGTTCGCCTGAACAAAGCAACATAGCACTCTTCTGGCGTGCTTCACCGACTGCGATTTGGAATAGCGTCTTAACGCAGGTGGTGCAGACTCGCGAAATGTCGCTCTCCGAAGAAGCACGGTTGTTTGCGTTGTTCTACCTTGCAGCAGCGGACGCCAGCATCGCTTGCTGGAAGGCGAAGTATGAACACAACTTCTGGCGACCGCAGTCAGCTATCGTCAATGGCAACTCTGATGGCAACGATCTCACTGCCGGCAACGTCGACTGGAGGCCGTTCATAACAACTCCGCCACACCCAGAGTATCCATCGGGCCACACGTCCAACAGCAGTGCCATGGCGAAGATTCTCACGTTGGAGTTTGGGGACACGCCGGGAGTGTCAATCTCCGTCACACAAACTGGCATTACTCGCAACTGGACCAGTTTTAGTGAAGCTGTTGAGGAAGTAATCGACGCTCGCGTCTACTCGGGAATTCACTTCCGGAATTCTGACGAAGTCGGCGCGAGGATGGGACGGCAGATCGCGCAGTTCGTTTCGCACCACGCGCTGCGACGAAGTTCGAAGGCGAAATAGGTTTAAGCCACAGATAACACGGATTGGATCCGAGGTTCAATCCGTGTTCATCTGTATTAAACTGTGTCTCATATGAGACTACTCATCCTTTTATCGCTCCTGGCGCTGGCTCCGTGTGTACGAGCACAAGATGGTCTGATCACAAATAGCGAAGGTCGCAAGACAGTCAGCCTCAACGGCAACTGGCAAGTGATTGTCGATCCCTATGAGTCAGGCTTCTACGATTATCGATATCAGCCGAGTAACAACGGCTATTTCAAGAACGCCAAGCCTCGGAATAAAAGCGAACTGATCGAGTATGACTTCGACAAATCCGCAACGTTGAAAGTTCCGGGCGATTGGAACACGCAATCGGATCAATTGTTCTTCTACGAAGGTACTGTTTGGTACAAGAAGTCTTTCGACTACCAGCGCAAGCCGAACACCCGTCTCTTTGTCTATTTCGGCGCGGCTAATTACCTCGCGGATGTCTACCTCAATGGCGAGAAGCTTGGTCAGCATGAAGGCGGCTTCACGCCGTTTAACTTCGAGATCACGAACCGCGTCAAAGGCACAGACAATTTTCTGGTGGTCAAGGTCGACAACAAACGCCACCGTGATGCCGTGCCAACGTTGATGACGGACTGGTGGAACTACGGTGGGCTAACACGCGAAGTTAAGCTCATCGAGACGCCCGCGACGTTTGTAAACGACTACATGGTCCAACTTCAGAAGGGCTCGCGCAATCGTGTAACCGGCTGGGTGAAGTTAACTGGAGACAAACTCAGTCAGAAAATCACGGTTCGTATTCCCGAAGCCGGAATCAGTCGATCGTTCACAACTAACGCCAGCGGAATGGCGTCGATTGATTTCGCCGCGGATCTGAAGTTGTGGTCTCCCGACAGTCCGAAACTTTACGACGTACTTGTTGAAGCTGAGACGGATCAAGTGCGTGAGCAAGTCGGCTTCCGGAGTATTGAAACGCGTGGCACTGACATCCTATTGAATGGACGTCCCGTCTTCCTGCGTGGCATCTGCATTCACGAGGAGGCGCCGCTACGCGGCGGACGCGCCTACAGTCGCGAAGATGCGGTAACACTGCTTAGTTGGGCTAAAGAGCTCGGCGCAAACTTTGTCCGTCTGGCCCATTATCCGCATAACGAGTTTATGGTTCGAGAAGCTGATCGGATGGGCATCCTCGTCTGGTCGGAGATTCCTGTCTACTGGACCATCCAATGGGAGAATCCCGACACACTCAGGAACGCACGGAATCAGTTGCAGGAGATGATCGCACGTGACAAGAACCGGGCCGCGGTCGTTCTCTGGTCCGTGGCCAACGAGACACCGCTAAGCGACGCGCGCTTAACATTCCTCAAAGATCTGGTGGCGCTGGCTCGGAACCAGGATCCCACGCGCCTGCTCTCGGCTGCAATGGAACGTCACTACATCAACCCCACAACGCAGATGATCGACGATCCGTTAGGTGAGTTCCTGGACGTGCTCGGATGCAATGAGTATGTCGGCTGGTACGACGGCTTACCTGAAAAGGCTGATGGCCTGGAGTGGAAATCTAAATACCAAAAGCCACTCGTGATGAGTGAATTCGGCGGCGATGCATTGTATAACCATCACGGCGACGACCTGACTCGCTGGACCGAGGAATACCAGGAAAGCATCTACCAACACCAAATCACGATGCTCAAAAAAATCCCCTTCCTCCGCGGCACCTCCCCCTGGATCCTAACCGACTTCCGCTCCCCCCGCCGCCCATTGCCCGGCATCCAGGACTACTGGAACCGCAAAGGCCTGATCTCCGATCGAGGAGAGAAGAAGAAAGCGTTTTACGTACTCCAGCGTTGGTACCAGGAAATGCGCTAAAGGTTTACGGCATTGTTAGTTCGGTTGAGTTCCCTCCTCGCGCCACTCGGCAATTGTCGTTCGCATTTCAGCAGCGTTGGGATCTTCTATCTGCTCGGAGATGGTGAGTGCCTGTTCGGCGTACTGGAGGGCTTGAGCACGCTCGCCGAGTTGATACAACGATAGACTCATATTCCGCAGCGTATGGCCTTCACCTCGGCGATCGCCAGTCTCGCGGGCTATAGTCAGGCGTTGTTCAAAGTACTGGAAAGCGCGTCGAATCTCGCCCAAGTCGGCGTAGACAATGCCCAGGTAGCCCAGCGCATGGCCTTCGCCTCGGCGATCGCCAATCTCGCGGGCGATAGCCAGGCGTTGTTCAAGGTACTGCATGGCGCGGTGGGTCTCGCCCAAGTCGCGATAGGCGCCGCCCAGGTTACCCAACGCATGGCCCTCGCCTCGGCGATCGCCAATCTCCCGAACAATTGCCAATTGCTGTTCAAAGAACTGGATGGCGCGGCGAGTCTCGCCCAGGTTGAAGTAGGCCTTGCCCAGATTTCCCAGATTAATGCCTTCCCCTTTGCGGTCGCGAAGCTCGCGATGAATGAGCAATGCTTGTTCGTGGAACTGAATGGCACGGCGGGATTCGCCCAAGTCGTCGTGCGCAAAGCCTATGTTGCCCAGCGATTTGGCTTCGCCTCTGCGGTCGCCAAGCTCGCGAGAAATTGCCAACTGTTGTTCATAGAACTGGATGGCACGGCGGGACTCGCCCAAGTGATCGTAGGCAATGCCCAGGTTGCCTAGCGTATTGCCTTCCCATATTCGATCCTTCAGTTGTCGGGCGGCTGCCACGGCGATTTCCAACCAGCGAATCCGCTCGGCTGAGTGCTGTCGCAGATCAAGTACATACGCACCTGAATTAGGATAAGTCATGCCTAACTCAGCCACATCTGCATCTGCCGAATTAGCCTGTGCAGCCACCCAGGCATGTCCTTCCTGAATGTTGCCCCACTCGAGATCAAAGAGCGCCAGACCATGTAGCAGCGACTCGCCGCCTTCCTCATATAGCTCGTCTGTGGCAGTTAACACGTCCCTGTAATGTGTGGCGAAACGTTTCTGCCCAACAGCGCACTCTTCCGCGCTCAACTTTGAGTCAGCGAATAACCGCGCCAAGTCGTGCAGACGATAACGGCCGCTGGTCTCGTTCCACTCCACCAAGCTGGTGACCAGCAGTTCACCCAGTATGTACTTCGCCTGGTCTACTTCAACTTCCCACACCGCGGCGGCTGAATAGTCCGCAAACGTGTCGGGGAAAACTGCCAACCAACGCCAACGCTCACGCAGCTCTTCGCTTAAGAATTCGTAACTCAAACTGAGCGTGGCATCGATCAATTGCAACCGTTGTTGCCGATCCTGCAAACGCCGAACGTAATCTGCAGGCGACAGATTTCTGTACTTCACCATCGCCGCAGCCGCCAGTCGCAACGCCAGCGGCAGACGTCCGCACAGTGTGGCGATCTCATCGGCCTGCGTTTCAATCCGTGGCGCGATAGTCAACAACAGGTCGCGTGCATCTGCGGCGCTCAACGTTTCGAGATTTTTTGAGGCCAGTCCCGGTACAGTGAAGTGTTGGCGCGACGTAACTAGCAGTAAGCAACTCGCAGGTGGAATAAGCGGCTCAACTTGCTCGGCGGAGGCGGCATTGTCCATCAGTAGCAGCGCGCGTTTGCCGTCAAGCACTGAAAGATATAGACCACGTAATTCGCTTTCACTTTCCGGGAGTTTATCTGCGGGATGGTAGGCGCGAACGACGTGAACCAAGGCTTCTGCCACGGTGAGCGGCTGCGCACTCGCGCCTTTGAGATCGAGAAAGAACTGGGCGTCGGGATAGCGTGGCTTGAGCAGTTCGACAAGCTTGAGCGCCAAGGCGGTTTTGCCGACGCCGCCCATCCCTTGCAATCCCGAGATGGTAACGCCGCCAATTTCGATTGACGCCAGCAACTCTTTTAGCTCATTTTCGCGTCCGGTAAAGTCAGCTGGCGGTGATGGGATCTGGCGGATTCGACCAGTCTCTTCCTTTGCGGAGGATTGACTGGTGTCTGGCTCGTTTGAACCGGACAAATGAGACATGCGACGAGTTTCAACGATCGCCGTTACCACTGTAGCGATTAAGGCAATCGCAAAAAACGACCACACCCAGACGCGATAAGGCTTGAGAATTATTTCAAGGTCGCTCGCAACCAGGTTACTTGACACCCCGCCGACAAAAAAAATCGCAGCCAATATTGCGGGGATCAGCCATGGTTGACGGAACAACGATTTTTTCAAACTGAGGAAACCTCCAA
>DATEIS010000523.1:0-35551 GCA_035278765.1 Pyrinomonadaceae bacterium
AAAATCTGGCGCTCAAAAGATACCTTGCGCCTCGGAACGTACTGTAGGGGCGGCCCTCCGTGGCCGCCCGTGGTTTAAGCTAAACTGATTCAAGAAACGACAGTCTCGAGTTTGCGAACACCATTTCAAACCACGGGCGGCCACGGAGGGCCGCGCCCCTACAGTACGTTCCGAGGCGCAAGGTATCTTTTGAGCGCCAGATTTTAACCGATAAAAATAAAAAGGGGTGACTCATTTTTGAGTCACCCCTCGTTGGTTCAACTAAAGTTGCTGCTAGTTAATCGTCACTACAGACATGTTGCTGCGCCGACCACCTGCGATGACCGTGACCTGAACGTTGCCCGCTCCGGCCAATTCAGACGGGAGACGGAAAGTTACCTGGTCTAATCCGCGCATTGTGCCGTTCGCACCTGCAAATTCAACCGGCAGCGTGAAAGTTCGGTTATCCGAAGTACGAATCTCGACCTTAACATCTTCGGCGTAATTCTCGGCTAGTTTGCCGTTATTCAACCACACATCATCGCCTGTATTCGTGTTCGTCAGTCCCGAACTGAGACCAGTCGTAAGAATAGACAACCGAGTTTGCAGGTCAGAACCGAGCACCCACGAGGTCAGAGCCGACAAACCATCGCGATGCAATTCCATAGCATTAAGAATCGCTCCCGAGGTACTCGACTCACCCTGCCATACGAGAATCGTCGGGTTAAGACCATTGACGCTGGCAGTCGTGTGCGTGATGTAACCATCACGCGACGTGACCACTACATCAGCGAGTCCACCCTGCAGATCAGCAGGAACGTAGAAAGTGATCGCAGTCGGTGATACGGAGATCAGCGGCACGGCTTCTCCATCGACCGAGACGCTAACACCTCCGAGTTCATATGAACTGTTGTTTGACGCGACATCTACGGCGTTCGTTAAGGGATTGGACGCCGGGGAAGTTATCGCGCCAGTGTTGCCTTGCATCAAGCTCACACTATTAGTGCCGAGTGGCAGCACATCGGACTGATTTATTGAGACGTCAGTGCGCGCGCTGATTTTTCTCGCAGTATTAAGAGTCTGCTGCGAGACAACTCCAACTTCCATCAAGTCCTCGCAAAACGACAGATACGAATCGATCTTGTTCATGCGATCGATGACACCCGACGTGGGTGTCGATTCTCTCGACAAACTCGCGCCCGATTTAGCGAGGAACAAAGCGGCGTAAAGATATCTGTTGATATCAGCAGCCGCACTAAACATGTCTCTCTCTGACGTAAAGTCAACGTATGCCTGTTCGAGAGAGGCGATAAGCACCTCCATCTGATCCGCGTTATTGACTGGTCCATTTGTCGAAAACGAACTGTTACCGGAAGTGAGCGAACCACTGATCGTACTCGCACTTCCCTTGCCGTTCTTAACAGCTTTCAGAGCTCTACTGATCTTCACAGTGATTGGAGCCGAGGTAACACTCTGTCCCTTATCATCCCGTGCGACTGCTGTGACCGAATAAGTCCCGGCTGCCGGGTTGGTCCACACCGTGGAGTAGGGCGAAACATTGACCGTTCCGACAGCTTGCGTGTTGGCATTGAAAGTCACGTTGCTGATCACGCCGTTCTGTTTCGACGCCGTCGCGTTCAATGTCACATTCGAGCCAACAGCGAACGTCGAGTTAGTCGTCGGGCTCGTCACCTTCACCGTGATCGCAGGTGTTGGTGATGGAGTCGGCGTCGGTGTCGGGGTTGGAGTCGGCGTCGGTGTCGGAGTAGGCGTCGGAGTTGGTGTAGGCGTAGGCGTTGGAGTCATGGTTGGCGTCGGTGTCGGGGTCGGTGTCGGGGTCGGTGTTGGGCTTGGTGTTGGAATGCCACTCGGTGTCGGAGTGGGACTCGGAGTCGGGAACGCTCCGCCCAACCTCCAGGCCAGGTACTTTCCACCTGAGCGATAAGATTCATCATATTCCTTGCCCCGGTAAGCGGCTAAACCACGATATCCATCGCTACCACTGTAGGTAGAATCGAAGATCTCATCCCCCCATTGCCGGAAGCGGTTGTCGCCCGTTATCGAATAGGCATATCCGAATTGAGAAATTGCGGTCGCGTTTAATTGGCGTGCTTCAATGATCTGGCCGGGATCAGTGGGCGGGAACGGATTGGAAGCATTCCCACAGCCTTGTTCACACGAAAATCCAGTGTTGAACTGACCGTGAACGAAGTAATACATCGCACGCCAGCCGTTCGGGTTATAGCTTCGCATGTATTCGTGCTCGACCGACTTCACAATCGCGTTCTTCACCACTGAATCGTTGGTGAGACGATGAACTGCAATCATGCCCTCGTTCAAAATACCGACCATGAACGGCTGCTGCATTCCGGTAAAACCGTCGAGCGAGCCGGCCGCAGAGTCCTCTACGTTCCAGCGGTAAGAACCATCTGACGACTGCAGTCGTGCGTAATAGTTAACAGCGCCGGCAAGAGCACGGGTGCGAAAAGAACTTCTCGTGGCAGGATCCGGATGTACTGCACCGAGATCAGCAGCGTATAGCAACATGAATCCGCCGTCGCGAACGCCAAAATAAAGGCCGGACCAGGGGGTCGGAACTTCTACCCAATTGCGATACTGATAGTTGACATAATCAGTAATCCAGGGCCACATTTCCGGCCTGCCATCGAGCGCGCGCAGAATCAATCCGCTTAGAGCAACACTGCGAGGCGCGAAACCGTCTCCGGAAACTGATATGAGATTCCGGCCATAATCTATGACCGGCTGAGACCACCACGAATCAGCAACCTTACGGGCGCAATCCAAAAAACGTTGGTCGTTGGTTCGATAATAGTTTGTGTATTGCGCGAAAGCGAAATCGTAGTAGTTAAGATACCCCTGATAGTAATCGACCTCGGTACTGCTCGGTGATGACATCGATTGGCCACTCAAGCTGCTTCCCTGCCAAGGCAACGTTAGCGTCATTGACGTATCGCTTTGCACAGACCCAATAATCTTAACCACTCGTCCTGCCGAACCATTTGAGATAATTGCGTAGTCCCTGCTTTCTGTCAGGAAGCGAGTGCCCACACCAGTCACGATCTTGCTACCATTGGTTACCGAGACTGTTCCCGAGATCAGCACGTTTCCCGGAGTGTGGGCCACGTCGGGAAATTCACTGCAAAGCGCCAGTCCACGTGAACTCGCATTCTGGTCAAACCAACCTGCTCCCGGGAGACTGCTCGTTCCACTCTTAATTTGTGGGCCAACCAGAAAAGCTACTTCCGGAGATGGCATCGGCGCGGGTGTGTTCGAACCAGTCTGTGCCTGCACCCTGACGGAAACAAACGGTAGCGGGCCTAACAAAATTGCCGCAGTGAGAAATAAGGAGATACCAATACGATTAGAACAGAATAAACGTCGGCTCAAACTAAACATGAAAACCCCTCATTTCACTTATCAAGATTCAAAAAAAGGGCAACGGAGACTTGAGTTAGACCAGCCTCGAAAACAGCGTGAGAGTTGACAAGAAGTCACTGACATTGAGCGCAAATGGTGGGATCGCTGGTGGACTAACTGGTCCATCTGTACCGCAGCCAAGAGTCACTGCAGCGCAGACTGAGAGTGCGCGGTTATAGGTAGACCTGCGATTCAGAAACGATAAGTGAGTTAAGGGAAAAAAGAACGATGGAGAAAACAGGCTTGGTGCTTTACGGCTGACGCAAAGCTCATGCGTGATTGGAGAAGATTCCCCAGGGTGTCCTGGTAGCTGTTCCAGTTGATTGACTGAAAACAGCGCGAACTCGCCACTTGCGTAGCGTTTCGTTTGCCTGCGCAAAACGAGGGAAACGGAGAATCCACTTTCTCCGATCGCCTTCGGCAACCAGACAATCTTTTGCAACCAAGCCCACTTACCCGCATGGCAAATAGCTACAAAAGACTCACGGCTTTGCGTCCCTGTCTCACAACAGGTTTGCCTTTGTCGTGTGCAATCGTCACCTTTTGAAAGAACGTAACCGGGTATGTACCCGCAACTAGTGTTCATTAAACACGTGCTCCATTTGTTTGTCAATATGATTCATTGCAAAACTATGTTGGGCATTTTGACCGAACGACGACCGATACGCTCGTGCGGTCAAGCGCAAACTGGCCCTAACCCTAGCGGGTAACTGCTTTCTATTGAATTGTTAGCAGGATTGGTTTGGACAGATCACTGGACTATTTGAAGGTTCGCCCGATAATTTAAAGATGAATGCAAAAATGTCGCAGGGGGAGAACCGCGTGACCTACAACCAAGCCGACATTCAATGAACCGTCATAAATATGTCGGGAGCCGCCTAAGACGAAGAGACTTTATCGCGAATTTGTCACAGTGATGGTTGCCGAAAGATTGCAGTTCTTTTGTGGATTAACATACAGAGCACCAGCGATGTGACTCAGTCCGCGTACCTGGAGTAGGTCAATACCGCCTGCGGTAGCGGGGGGTCAAACCCTCGCATCAATAATTATGATCATCGACCACCCCGCTTAAAGCTAAGGCAAAAGTGGTAGCCGGTCGTCATTGATGGTATGGTTGAAATTGTCATTCAGGAATGGTGAACGCCTATGTTGACTATTGTGACCATACTCTTCTTTGCCGGAACATTAGGTATTGCACTTTTCTTAAATTCTTACCTCGATAAACGCGCAGACAAGGGTTCGGGAAAGTAAGCGCTTGAGGAATGAAATCAGCTCTTCTCAAATCCCTTTTGCGTAAACGAATTCATGACCGAGTGCGCGGCGGGCACAGACTGTCGCGTTTCCTCACGCGCAACATGGATAGCGTTCCCGTAAGAATCGATTCATATCCGCCTCTATACGTTGATCTGCGGTCTCTCGATGAACATGCTGTAAATCTGTTCATCTCAGATCCATTGCCGGCCATCATTCACGAAAGATCTCTGACTGAGTTGTTCAATCGAATCATTCGACCAACTGACGTGGTGTTTGACGTTGGGGCAAACTTAGGCCTGCACACACTGACCTTCTCTCGCCTGGCAAAACACGTTGTTGCGTTCGAGCCGAATCCGTCGTTAACACCCAATTTGGATAAGACATTCGCCGACCTACAAAATGTGACGCTGTGCAAGGTCTGTTTGACGGCTGAGGATGGCGCGGTTCAATTTCACATCTCCGAATGGGATCACATGCTAAGCAGCCTCTCGAATTGGAGCGGCCAACCAACCCGGACAATCGAAGTTTCCGGGCGTTCGTTGGATTCACTCTTGTCGACCGGATCGATTCCAAAACCTGATGTGTTGAAGGTGGACGTGGAGGGAGCCGAATTGATTGTGTTTCGCGGGGCCGAAAACTTGCTGAGTCAAACAGATTCACCGCGAGCCATTATCTTCGAGGAGTTGAATAGATCCAGTCGCAAGCTCGGCATAGCTGACGGAGAAGCAGCAGAGTTTCTAAAGCGAAAAGGATATACGCTCTACCTGGTCACTGACGATGGCACAGTGCCGTTAGCCACAGAACGCCCGGCGGCGGCAAACCTTTTGGCGATAAAAGAAGATCGATCCTGAACTCAATCGGTGAACTGGTAATAGATCAACTTCACATACTCCCCGGCTACCATCTTCCAACCAGTCGTCGATAACCACCAGAACCATGGTGATGGTGTTTGCCTGCCATTCCTGACGGAAGTTAATCCAACCAAAACTCCGCTCCCGTCAAATTCGTGCCGGAATATCCGAAAAGCCCGGCGCGAGTGGTAAGGCGACGTGAGGATCAATAACGAGTGCCACTCACGATGGGCGGCTGTTGTTCGCAGCAGGACAGCTTCGTCACGCGTGCTGCTAACAACATTGGGTAGAATCTCAATCTTATCGTCTGGAATGCCTTGACGTTGTAACTCCTTGAAAGCCCGTTCTACAAACAAAGGGTTTCGTTGTTCTGCGTTGGACCAGCCGCTTTGTTGCCCGTCATTGGTGAGGATGATCTTCTTCACTCGACCCGTTTTGAGGATCTCGACCGCTGCTTCTGAACGTTCAATGTAACTTGCCGAACCGCCGAGAATGACGAGCACATCGGCCTGCGGCAGATCGGAATCTACTACGAGAGCGCGCGCACTAACCCAGGCTACAATCTCCCAGACGAGAAGCAGCAAAACACCGATATATATTCTTTGACGTTTACTTATTTGAATCTGACTTGAATCGATCACCGGCTCGCTTCAAGCGAGCGGCCGCCCAACCAATGCGCAATTTGGAATCGTCCGCAGAATTACCATTCTTTAACATCTGTAGCGCAACTCGCAAATGCCCGATCGCCGCATCCAGTTCAACCCGTATCACGGAGGAACTCCCGAATTTCCCAATCACCTCGTCTCGAGCGCCAGATATTTGATTCAACAAAGCTTCCACCTCTGATTCGGAAGCCGCAGCAGTCGTAAGTCGTACAGCTTCCGTGAGCGCTGCCGCAATAACCTCCTGCGGACCTTCCAACGGTGGTGATGTGGAACCTCCAGATGCGAGTGGCGATGAAGACGGTTGAACTTCACGCAACGCCGGTTGAGAAGTCGTGGCGGGGAGATCATAGGCCAGTCTCCATGCAAGGTACTTTCCCGCTGAACGGAACGATTCGTTGTATTCTTTTGCGCGAGCGGCAGCCAATCCTCGATAACCATCGCGACCGCTGAAGCTGGCGTCAAAAATGTCGTCGCCCCATTTTCGATACTTTGGATCTTTTGAAATCAAATACGCATATCCAAACTGGTGAATAGCAGTTCCATTGAGCTGTCGTACTTCACTGACGAGACCAGCGTCGGCGGGTGGAAAGCGATTCGCTGCGGCGCCACAACCGTTTTCGCACGACTCGCCTTTGTCTTTAGTTTTACCGCCAATGAAATAGTACATTCCGCGCCAACCTTGCGCGTTGAAACAGCGAAGGTATTGATGTTCGGCAGATTTTAGAATTGCTTTCTTAACTGTCTCGTCACCGGTTAGACGGTGGACTGCGATCAAACCTTCAGCCAATAACCCCACCTGAAATGGTTGTGTTGTTTTATCCAGAGTATCAAGCTCAAAATAAAAACCGCCGTCAGGAGCCTGCAGACGGGCGTAATAATTGACTGCCGCGTTGAGCGCCTTCTGCCGAAACTCGGCGCGGACTTTTGGATCCGGATGCACTCTCGCCAGATTAGCTGCGAACAATATCATGTAGCCCGGATCTCTTATGCCGTAGTAAAAACCTGGATAAGAAACGCGCAGCCCAACCCACGTATCAAACTGTTCGCGCACAAACTTCGTAATCCACGGCCACATTTCCGGACGGCCGTCCAGCGCCCGCAATATCAAACCATTCAGACTAATATTGCGTGGTGCGAGACTGCTGGTTACGTCTGTGTTTCCTTCTCCAATGAACGGAGTCTTCCACCAGGAATCAGCTATTTTTCGGGCGTAAGTCAGGAAACGTGAGTCGCCAGTGCGATAGTAGTTTATATACTGGCAAAATCCCTGATCGTAGTAGTTGAGATTGATGTATTCGTCCAACTGATCTCCGCTGACTTTCGAAAAGGTCCGGCCGGATGCATTTGGCTGTTCCCAAACCACAGAAATCGTCAGATGAGTATCGTCTTCAACGCTTGCGACAATGTAATCGCGCTGGGTGTTACCGGCGTCTTGAATAATGATGTGATAGGAGTAGGGCGCTCCGGCAAAATCTGCGCGGAAACGGGTGTTTGTGCCGACGATGGCTTTAGATCCCTTGGTGACAGAAACAGAGCCAGTTAAGACCTGCGCGGGAGGATCAGCCGGAAACCTGTTGCCGTGCTCCAGTCCCTTCGACGAGGCAGTCTGATCAAACCACGGGGCGGGGTTTAAAGAGCTTCCTGCCTTAAGCTGCGGTCCGGCAATGAATTCAACTTCTGCTGATGGGAATTTAACGAGGTCCGGGATGTCAGCCAACGCAGGGTCTGCGTAAGAGCTTTCGCCAACCGCTTTGTCGGGTTTCGCGCCTTCTACTCGCTGTCGCTGAGCACAGGCAGAACAACAAACGCAAAGTAAAACCGTCGCACAGATAACAACTTTCTGTATCAGTATCACGTACAAACCCATCTGTGTAATCCGTGGTTTATAACCCGTCGGCGCGCAAAATCTCAGCGAGATTAATCGCTACACTCTCTTGCGCTTGAGCTGATTGGAGCATCGATAAGCATCCGATCGTTGCACGAGCTCCATCCAGTACAGTTACTTCAGGCTGCTTGCCCGACCGGATACACTGAATAAACCCACTCATTTGTGCTACATACCCCTTATCGGCACGTCGACTGGATTTACTTTTTAGCGAGCCACCCTTGATGACCAACTGTTTGAAATCCTCAGTTGTCGCAGCAACGCCGGGAGCGAAAGCTTCGACGTGTTCGCCTCCTGATGTTTTGCTGCCAACCGTGCAATACGTCAAGTTGCCTATTGAGCCATCCGCAAAGCGAAAACTTGCCACGAGGTTGTTTTCACCAATCGGATCTTTCTTCCCCAGAGGCAAACTGTATGCAGAAACGTTAACAGGTTCCGACTCCAACAACCAATACATCAGATCAACAAAATGACATCCCTCACCAACCAGTGCGCCGCCATAAGCCGGATCGGCTGCCCAGAAAGAACCCGTAAGACCTGGAGAATTCATTCTGCAATTGATAACCGCAGGGCCGGTGCGTTGTGCGATGGCTCGCTTGAGCTCGAGATAGTAGGGAGCAAAGCGTCGATTAAATCCCACCGTAAGCTGAATCTCCGATCCGTTGACGGCGTGGTAAAGATCTCTGCACTCGTCCACAGTCAACGCCATCGGCTTCTCAAGAAACACATGTTTCCCGGCCTGAATCGCTTTCAACGCTTGTTCAAAATGGAATTGATGGCGGGTGGCAATAAGCACGAGGTCAACTGTTGGATCGGCAAGGACCTCGTCATAGGACGACGTGGAGTAGTTTGCTTCGAAACGCTCAGCGTAAGTCTTACCCCTAGCGCCGCTGGCCGATTGAATCGCTCGCAAACTTACAGCGGGCATCTTTTTCAAAATCGGCAAATGCTCCCAACGAGCCAGATTGCCTGCACCGATCAGGGCTACGCCTAACGTTCCTGCTTTCGCCGTTTTCGCCGGAGTGTCGGTCCTTCGCTTTGGTGAAAACGGTGTTGCCTGTGTCTCAGGATAACTGAGTATCACTGCCAGACTGTTCTCGGCAGGATTCATAATTGTCTGGTAAGCCTGAGCCGCATCTTCCAAAGCAAAGCGATGACTTATAAGCGGCTCGACCAGGACGATACCTTTGGCGACCAGTCGCAGGAACTCCGCCATATTCCTGTTTTCAGTCCAGCGAACATACGGAAGCGGATAATCCTGGCCCTGTTTCTCGTAAACCGGGTCGTAACTTCCTGGGCCATACGCTCGCGACATCAATAACTGAAGTTCCTTGATGTACATCTCGTCTCGCGGAACATCCAGAGGCATGGCTCCGACGACGACAATGCGGCCCCGGTCCCGGCAAATCTTGACCGCTTGTTGCAGAGGGGCGGCTGTCTTTGCGGCAGCGGCAACGATGACGCAATCGACGCCCCGGCCATCGGTGAGTGCAGTCACTTCGGCAGGCACGGATGGACCACCGAGCAATGCAAAATCAGCTCCGGCCGATTTTGCCAGCTCGACACGATCGTTCTTCATGTCGATCGCTATCACCACACCACCCTGCGCTCTCACGATCTGAGCGACAAGTTGTCCAACCAGACCCAGACCAATTACGGCTACCACATCACCGACTCCGATATCTGCGATCCGAACTGAATTGAGCGCTATGCTACCCAGCGTCGTAAAACAGGCGTGTTCGAACCCCAAACCATCAGGAATCTTTACGACCAGGTTCTTGCCGGCAACGACTGTCTCAGCATGGCCCGTGCCTTCACCTCCGTAAGCGACGCGATCACCGACCTGAAAATCCCGAACTGTCTCGTGTTTGTCGACAAGGATACCGGCTCCTGAATATCCGAGAGCGGCATATTCACTGAACTTGGCCCTGACTTCCGAGAGTGTCTTGACCGGGCCTTGTTGCTTCATGACTTCCCAGATTTTGCGTAGGTGGGATGGATTCTCGGCAACCTCTTTAGCTAAACTGTCCGTGTGGATATCCGCGGTCTCAGTACCGCTACTGATCAGCGAAACTACCGGTCTCACCAGTACGTGATGCGGATTTGCAACAGGGTCGGGCACTTCGCCCACTACGATTGTTTTCAGACCTTTTCGCAGGACTTGTTTCATTCGTGGCTTTCTTTTCAGGTTCTCATATTTTGAAGGGGCTCTAGCCCAAAGTCTTCAAGCAGGTGGGGATTTGTTGTGGAGGTTCTAAATAGTTCGATTTCGCTCGCTCACCAGCGGAAATCACTATCAACTATTAACCGTTGTGTCAACAGGCATATTTTGTCGGACCATTCACAAAACACGTGGTATCCTGTGTGGGGCAAAAAGGGAACGATCAGCCTATTCAAAGTTTATATATTTTCAATGAATCCGGTCCCGAAGTGTATGGACCTTATTGATGGACGGTGACATGAGGATACGCACCAAACTGGTCATGTTGGTTGGGTTGATGTTTTTGGGACTCTACGCTCCAAGTGTGCGTGCCGATAACGTCGTCTTGACTAGCGGCAGCGTAACGACACTGGCCAACGTGGGTACAGTGAACCTGACCGGTCTCAACTTCTCACTGAACTACGCCGGAGATATCCCGGGAGGCCCCTCCTTTGGAATAAATAGTGTCTCACTTAGTTTGGGGAACCCAAGCGTCACTTTTAACGGCGTCACATCGGCTTTCTTCCGAGGCTCCCTTAGTTTCACCAACTCGTCCATCAGCGGTACGGTCACTGCCTTCAATTCGATGGAGGACCAGTTTTTTAACACGAACCCGATCTTTTCAGTAACCTTCAGCGGCAGTGGATTTATAACTATCACAAATCTCGGCGCTGTAACTCAGACGCAATTCACGGTCACGCCAACCAGCGTGCCTGAGCCTGCAACTCTGCTGCAACTCTTTGCGGGTCTAACCTCAGGAGGCGCGATCCTATTTCGTCGTCGCTACGCAAAGCCGCCACTCTCCTGAAGGCTTTGTTTCAAAGATCAAACCTGAGCGTCAGTCCAGGCAGGCCAAACACTTTCGCAACTCATCGACCCGGGCTCCCCAACTCTCACTTCGAATCAACTCACTTCGAGCCATACTTGGTCCAGGGTCTTGCAACGCCAGTTCAACTTCCCGGATAAACGAGGCATGGTCGTTACCGATTCTGCACAGGCCTAACACTTCGACTTCCGGAATCGCCGTCGAAACAACGGGCAATCCTGCTGCCAGGTATTCGCGTACCTTGAGTGGGTTCGCATTCAACGTCAGCTCATTAATGCGAAACGGCATTAAAGCGACGTCGAACCCTTTGCAATACGCCGGCAAAGATGCGTAAGGTTTTCGTCCCAGCAAGTGAACATTCGGTATTTGTTCGAGCACCGAGGTATCAGTGGTGGATTTACCCAGCAGGACCATCGAACCGTTCGAGAACCTCTTCGCGACGGCAGCCATTAACTCTAAATCAACCCAGTCGGCAATCAATCCGAAGAAGCCGATCACTGGATGCGGCAAGTCTCGGATCTCTTCCGGCACGACCGTTTCAGGATCCAAAGCTTTGCGAAAGTGATCGAAATCCACGCCATGCCTGATCAAAACAGTCCGCGGGTTTGTCTTAACCTTTGACTGGAAAAGTCTTTCGGCAGAAACGATGACCAGATCCGACTTTCGTAATACTTGTTGTTCCAGTTCCGCCAAAGAACTCGACGATACACCCGAAAACTCTGTGTACTCGTCGACGCAGTAATAGAGAATCTGTTCCTCGCCTAGAACCCCAGCCACTACTGCAGCAGCCGGATTGAACACAAAGTTTATTGGTCGTTGAAAGCCGAGTTGGCGCATGGCCCGCTTAACCTGAAATCGTAGTAAGGCTCGATTCAGATCACGTATCTTTGGACGGCCATAAACTGGTATTGCAATCGGATTCAATACAAAGATGTTTCTTTCTGGCTCACTCAATGAGTTCGTCGCGGCTTTGAGCTTTTTAAAGGCGCGAGTTATGTCAGCCTTGGATGCAGTCGGCGCTCGATACCCAATGGAATTGACCCACAGGACACGATTGTCACGCGCCAGGATCCGCATCAAGTGAGTTTTTGATAAAGGATCCCCGCTCCAGTCGTGACTAAAACAGAGGAGGTCGCGACCGCGAAGTAACGTAGCAGGATCAATTTTTGGTTTTTCAATGTCCGTAGAAATGGGCATCCGCATTAAGCCACTGCCACCGGTTCCGGCAGGTCGAACTGGTTCATCTGAAACACTTCACCGTCGAAGAACTGGCGTTGCCAGATCTCAAAGTTGACGAGCATCCACAGCCGTTCGGAGTGGTTTGCACCGCGCTGGTGTTCGTCGACGAGTTGCCGCAGGTAGGCATGGTCGAAAATACCCCGAGCACGTGCGCGTTCGCCAAGCACGTATTCATCAACCACATTCCGGAACGGTCCGCGGAACCACGCGCCTAACGGAACAGGAAAACCCATCTTGCTGCGAGTTAAGATCACTTCAGGCAACAATCCTTTCATGCTTTCTCGCAGAATATATTTCGTCGTCATCCCGCGAAGCTTCATTCGCTCCGGTAAACCGGCAGTAAACTCCACGAGCTTGTGATCGAGAAACGGAACACGACTCTCAATCGATGCCGCCATACTCATCTGATCCTGTTTCATCAACAACTCGTGCAGATACGTTTTTGTATCCGCGTAGAGCAACTGATTCAGGAGGCTATCGGCATCCGAATCTGCCAGCAAAGAACGGATTCCCGAGTACGGATCAGAAGGCCCTATTAACTCGCGCGTCGCAGCGGACAACAAGCGGGTCTGCATATCGCGCCGAAAAACTGAAAAATTATCGAAGTACAAACTCTCCAGATCAGAAGGACGACAGAGGAAAGTGCGGCCTAGTTTCTGCCTCACGCGCCCGGCGACGGGCATTTTCTCGATCGTCCGCTGCACAACGCTGCGCATGCCCGGCGTTGTCAAACTTTCATAACGATGGCCCAACGACAAGTTGTAAATCGTCTTCCGATAGCGGTAATAACCAGCGAGCATTTCGTCGCTACCTTCGCCCGTCAACACAACTTTTACGTGTCGCGCAGCAAGCAGCGAAACGAAATACAACGGCACAGAAGCCGGATGGGCCAGCGGTTCATCCTCATGCCAGATGAGTTGTGGCAACGCATTAAAGAACTCGTCTGGAGTTACAACAATCTCATGATGGTCGGTATTAAATTTCTTCGCTACGAGCCTGGCATACTCCAGTTCATTAGCTTCACGCTCCGCGAAAGCAACAGAAAAAGTCTTGATTGGCTCGTCGACCATCGTGCTCATTAGCGCCGCGATTGCCGACGAATCAATACCTCCGGATAAGAACATGCCAAGCGGAACATCGGCCATCAGACGCAGGCGAACAGCGGTGCGAAAGAGGTCAAGCCATTCTGCAATGTACTCGCGCGACGTGCGCGGGGTCGAAGTTGAGTTAGAAAAGGTGATATCCCAGTATTTTTTGATAGTGATTTGGCCGTCACGCCAAAGTAGCCAGTGACCGGGCAATAACCGTTTCACGCCAACGTATAAAGTCTCTTCGCCCGAAGTGGCGTGGTTCGCGAGGTAATCCGGCAGCCCCGCATAGTTGAGTTCGGGAGTGACCGCACCGGCAATGAGCAGAGCTTTGATTTCGGAAGCGAAGTAGAGAGATCCGTCGGCCGTCAGCGCATAGTAGAGCGGCTTCACGCCGAGCCGGTCGCGCGCGATAAACAGTTCCCTTTTGTGCTGGTCCCAGATGGCGAAGGCAAACATGCCTCGTAAACGTTCGACGCAGCGTTCTCCATGCTCTTCATACAAGTGAAGAATGGTTTCGGTATCACAACGAGTGCGGTAAACGTGTCCGGCGGCTTCCAGCTCGGCTCGAAAATCAGAGTGGTTGTAGATCTCACCGTTATAAGTGATCTGTAGTCTGCCGTCTTCATTGGTCATTGGTTGATGACCGGCAGCCACATCCACGATGCTCAAACGGCGATGACCCAGGCCGACATTTTGATCCAGAAACAGACCACTGTCATCCGGACCACGATGCACCAAAGAATCGCGCATGCGGACGAGTAGTTCTTTATCAAGCCTGCGACTTGATCGACGGGATAAAGCAATGCCGTTGATACCACACATAAAATCTAAATTTTCGCCGGTCCGTTTGCGAACGACGATTCAAAGTTTGAGATACGCAGGGCGCAACCCAGGTTCGGTTCCTCGGTGTCAATAACGAAGCGGTTTTCCTGCCGCAGTGCCGCGAGATATTGAACGTGTTGCGCCGAGTTCAGAACTTGCTTCCCTTCGATGTGTAAACGCGAACCATCCAGCAAAATCAATTCCGCTGGTATGTTTTCTTCCGGGTCCGTGAATCTTACCCATGTCCAGGCGAAATTTGACGCCATGCGTTCCATTTCGACCTGCTCACTACCACCAGCGCGTATCATAACAATATCCAACGCGTTCTCGTGCCTGACCGTGAAAGCCGTCCCACCGATAGCCTCGACTTCAGCGACGCTGTAGCTCCCCGGCTTAACCTGCGGCAGAAGGAAAGTCAGAAACTGCTGATCACCGGTTGTTTCCGCAGAATAGGCGTACAATCGCGCCGGTTCCCTGCTTCCATAACAGTTTGAAACCCACCCTTCTTCCCGGCGCCAGCGACCTTCTGCACCGAAAACCGTGACCTCGAGTCCTCGTTCCTCATTTGTCTCAGCCAATACAATTGCCGGTGCACCTGTAGCCTCGATCAACGGATTCGTTCCCGCGTCGAAATGAAAACGAAGATCTGCAACGTGGTTGCCTTTTGATTGAATCTCATCCAGCACAAACCAGTAGTGTTTTTTTATAAACAAGATACTTCGACTATGTGTCGCGGGCGCGGCCAGACGCTGATAACCATCGTGACGGCCACGGATGAAATCAAACTGTTCCCGGCTCAACCAGGACGTACATTCAATTTTCGCAACACTGGTCCATGAAAAAGGTCCCGCAGGTACCGAAGAAGATTCGCCGTCAAGTGTGAGGGTATTATGCGCGGCGGAACTGCGAAACCAGTCTCGTGCTTCGCGGGAGCCGGTGTAACTGAAAGTACCGGGATCGACTAACAATGTGCGTCCCTTCGCAGCCAGGTCGAACGCCAGTGCGTCTGCGTGAGCGTGACCGCAGTTGAAAACACCATGTGGTCCACAATCAAAGAGCAGATAGTTTGCGTCTGGTGTCCAGCCATCACGCATCACGTAGTATCCACCGGCGGGAAAAGCTACTGATTGTTGGGGTGGTTCGATTGGTTTCATAGCTTCGAACCTGTCGAGACCGTCAGGACCTGACAACCACAAAATCTCTCTTGCTGGACCGCTGGCAACAAACTTGTAGTCAGCACGGTCGAAAACGACTGCGGCTGCGGCCAGAGTCGAGCGGCAATCGTTTTTCCGTTCACGCGGATCAAAAAACATCAGGCGACCACCGTCGTCATCACCGAACAACGGCATCGTCCCATCAGGTCGCGTGATGTACATCAAGTGGTCCAATAACTTTTGCAGTTTATCGTTAATCACACCCGGCAGCGGATCATTGTTGAGCTCAGCAAGCAGGCGAAAATGCATGTAGAAGTCGGTGGTATAGCGATGATAGTAACTCGACTGCTCGAAGTAGACTCCGTCGGTCTTCACGTGCAACGGCAACTGTTCCAGCAGGATTTTCCTGCCGCTATTTCGCCAACTGAGGGCGTCAGTGAATTCGGGAAAGATTGTGCCGAGATAATAAAGTCCTAACGCTTCTCCGGTCAGGTGCGTATTAGGACTGAAATACGTGGAGAGATAAGTCTCGATATGTCGCGCGTTGAGATAAAGAACTTTCAGAGCCTGCCAAAACAATTCGGGTGTGAGTGCAGTAGAGTGCCTGAAAAAATAGAGACTCCAAATCCACGAGATGGAGCGGAATGCAATTTCTAAACTACTAATCCAATTGATTCCCAGCTTCGGGGGATTTTGCTCGATCCAGGACGACAACTGTGACGCAAACGCCCTTGCATAACGCTCATCTTTAGTGAGCCAGTAAGCCTGGCCCAACAAAATAAACTGCTGATGCCGGTTAAGCTCCCAAACGATTTTCTTATCGCCCGATTCGGCAGCGTCGAGTTCTTCGACACGACTCCAGTGCACGAGTGGACAACGTTTGCCCGATACCGGCTCGAAATTCCAATCGACAGGATTACCGAAATCGAGGCCTTTTAGTCCCAGCAGATCGAATTTGCCTTCGACCATCTCATCACAACGCCGCAGGAAATCCGGTTCTCTGTAAGACCAACGGTCGCGTAGCGCTGCAACAACTTTCTCCTGATCGTCGAAACCGGGAAAAAAGTTTGGCCGTGTTCGTGAACGGAAATGCGCCAGGAATGTTTGTGAGTCAAATTTTACCAGCGCCTGAAACAACTTATCGGATGGAACGGAATTGAGAGAGGACCACCCTCGCTGTTCGGCGAAGGCGGAGAGTTTCTGCATGCCGCGGACCCGCAATTCATCAACACTAAATTTCCTGAGCTTTGACAAGTCTTTCAAGGCAAGGAGAAACAACGGTCAAACACTTGCTGCTGACTGGTTTGTATTTTTGTGCTTCATTGTGGCTCCCGCCACTGATTCAGCAGCAAGCTCATGATAAAGACTGATCCACTCATCACGGACCACGGGCCAGGTAAATTTCCGAGCTGCGACTCGCGCCTGTGCGGTAAGTCTCAACGCCAGTTCGTTGTCATCCAGCAATCGAATTGCCGCGGCGGCCATTCCTTCGTGGTCGTCGCAACGGACCATCAAGCATGATTCTTCATGAGTGACAATAAAAGGAATACCACCAGCGTCTGTCGTAACCACTGGCAGGCCCGCAGCCATACTTTCCGTTATGGAGCTTGGCATGTTGTCGAGATTGGTCGCAGTTAGATAAATGTCGGCACTGCCGTACATCGCCGGCATATCTTCAAACGCAACCCGGCCAATGAATTCAGTCTGTCGCAATTCCAAATCGCGCGCCAATTGTTCGAGTTCGCCACGCATCCACCCGTCAGCGGCAACAGTCAGGCTCGCATCCGGAAACCGGCGCTGAATTAAAGCGAAGGCTCGAAGCACACACGGGACGTTATAAAGCGGTTCCAGCAAACGACTGGTTAAAAACACCGGGCGCAAAGGCTTTCTTTCCCGATACTGAAAACGCTCCAACTCTACGATGTTGTGTATTGGCCGTGCTTTCAGACCAAACTTGCCGAATACTTCGACCAGGTATCCTGACGGCACAACGATCACATCAGCCAAACGCATCGTGGGAATGGCCGAGAGCTTCCAGTTTGCCAGGTGATCCTCTGCTTCGCCGCTGCGGTAATTCAGAATCACTTTCTTGCCATAGAGACGGCCGATAAGGATAGCCGGCGCTACTGACAGCAGGTAGGAATAGTAAGAAGCCGAGAAGATATGCAGAATGTCATAGCGCCAGGCACATGCCAACAACCAACCCCAATAGAGCAACGTTGTCACTACCGTGCGGACGTACTTAATGCGTTGCAGCCAGCGTAAACCGCGAGGCATTCTTGGATTGTGTGGATAGAAGTGGACTTGAAGCGAAGGTTCTGATTTCAATCCCCCGAGCAGTCGCGCGCACTGGCGCGATTGACCGCCGAGAATATCCAGCGAAGGGGCGAGCAGCAGTACGCGCAGGGGTCGGGTTTGTTTCAGGTCAGACATCTGTATTGTGCTATGCGTCGCCAGGTCGAACCGTCGTTGCGACACTCACCACGGAGTCTTTTTTGCGACTGAGAAGTGTTTCGTACAAGTTTTCGGCACGCGCTAGCTGGGCTTCACTCGAGAATTTTTCTCGCACGACTGTTCGGCCACGCTCGCCCATTACTGAAGCTCGGTCCGAATCATTTAATAGATCGACGAGTCGCAGCGCCATCGTTTTATCGTCGCCTGGTTTCACCAGATAACCTGTTTCGCCCTCCACAATCGCTTCTCGAGCGCCGCCAACATCGGTAGCTACGACGGGACGTCCGGCCGCCATATATTCAAGGATCGAATTCGAAAATCCTTCGGAGATTGAGCTCAACACGCAGGCGTAAGAAGCGGAGAGGAGTTCGACAACCTTTTCACACCGGCCGATGAAGAACACATCGCGTTCGAGACCGAGTTCGGTTGCCAGTGATTTCGTGTGTTCGAGCAGCTCACCCTCGCCCGCAATCACGAATGCAGCGTCGGGAACAGAATCGTGAACGCGTTTGGCTGACCGCAAAAATGTTGCGTGATCTTTGAGGCAAACCGGCTTCGGTTCCATAAAATGCGCTCTCATGTTGGCAACTATCGTAATAAATCGCCGCGGCGCGTCTGTGGTTAATCCTAAATGAGAAAGCGACGTCTTCCGGTCAAACTCTGTTGTAAACCTCGATAACTCGAGGCCGTTGTAAAGCGTGACTACTTTCTCAGGCGCGACGCCTTCAGCAATCAATTGCCGCCGTACTTCTTCACAATTAGCCACTACTTTATTCGCCAGACGATAAGCGCCGCGTTCCACCAACCTCTGCTTCGCAACTCTCACCGCGGATTCACGACGCGAAGCGATTCGCACCGGCACGCGGGCTAACGTTGCCGCAGCCATTCCAAAAATATTCGTATAAAAATCGTGTGCATGGACCACGTGAATGTTGTTACGTTTCAAATAACCGGCGAAGCTTCGCAATTGCACAACGGCGTTGCGATCGTAAAAACTCGTTAACTTGTATTCCGGAACTTCTGCGAGATCCAGGCGGCTGATTTCGGCCGCCAGTGGACCACTACGATCCAACGTGGCCACAAAAACATTGAAACGCCCGCTCTCGTGCAACATTCGCGTCAATTGCACCGCCTGACGCTCAGAGCCCCCCTGATTGAAACTACCGATGAGTTGGAGAACGTTATGTCGCAACCTACTTCACCTTCTCAAAAACGAATTCGTTGCAGCCGAGCCCAACTTTTCCGCACTTTAGTTTAGTCAACGTGAACCCGCGTTTACGATAAAAATCAAATATCTCCTCCGGCGTGGCCACTTCATACGGATAACCGCCTACCCAATCGACGATATCGTGCCAACGGCTCATCCCTCGATTGTTCTGCGCATAGTTGGTCCACGAACGGACGTAAGCACCGGGCCTCAGTTTGAGCAATGCCCGCAGTGCCGATTTCGATTCGTCGGGCGCTATAGCCAGCAAAGCAAACAGCGGTTGGACCACACTGGGAAGCCGGTTGTATGTCTGCTTGATCCATTTCCATCGCGCACTTTGGGTCCCGGTGTCGTTGTAGATTGCTACGAACAACTTGCCACCGGTCGCAACCGGCAACGCGGCGTTCTCGAGTCCTTTCCACATTTGTCCGGTGTGATGCAACACACCCCACGAATAAACGACGTCAAACAAGCCCAGCGACTTCACGTAATCAGCATCGAGCGCCGAGCCCTCTTCAACTCGCCAACTCGTATCATTCGGAAAATACCGGCGCCGTAACTCAGTGGCGCAAGCAACCGATTGAGGATCGAAGTCAAACGAGTGGACGCGGGCGCCAAGTTTGCGGGCCGCGAGGCTGAACAAACCACTACCCGAACCGATATCGAGAAAAGTTTTTCCCTCCAGAGAATCGACCTCGAGTTTGTCTTTCAGTGAAACAACTGCTTCGTTGATACGTCGCTCGTCGAGGACAGAAAGAAAACGGCTCCAGTTGTCGCCGAAGGTGAAGCGCTCACCTTTAGCGATCTCGGCCGCATGCGTGCTGACTCTTTCTGTATCGGCAACCATCAGGATTAAGCTACCTCGGCCTCTTGCAGTTCGCTCGCTGCACCTTTCCCCTCGTAAACCACGCGGTGCCAAAGCTCCAGCATGAACAATGCCCACAGTTGGGTTGAATGGTCGCGTCGTCCGCGTTCGTGTTCGTCGAGCAACAACTGAACGTACGCGGGCTCAATGTAACCACGCTCGCGAGTTCGTTGTTCTGTTAACGTCTCGTGTATACGCTCGCGCAACTGGCGGTTGATCCATTCCTGAACAGGAACGCCAAAACCTTGTTTCGGCCGGTCGAGAATCTCAGCAGGCACAAAGTCGCGAACCGCTCGCTTAAAGATGTGCTTTGTTTCGAGGCCATTCAGTTTCAAATGCGCGGGAATAGAGTTAACGAATTCAATCAGTTTGTGGTCCAGGAGAGGCACGCGTGCTTCAAGCGAAGCAGCCATGCTCATGCGATCGACTTTGGTAAGAATGTCTCCCGGCAAGTAGGTCTTGCTGTCGATGTAAAGCATCGCATCGAGCTCCTCGCCGGTTTTCACACGCGCCGCATAATCGCGAAACGGAACGGCTAACTCATCTTCATCGCCATTGCGGTTCAACTGCTCTCGAAACGCATCCGTGTAAAGCAACGGTTTGTTCAGCTCGGTAAATATGGAAATACTGTCGAGGTATCGATCGAGCGAGTCCAGCGCCACGTTGTGAAGATAATTGCGGCCGCGTGCGCCGTGCGGGAGATGTCGACTCAACGGCGCCATCAAACCACGCCGCACAAAGCGCGGCAGTGCAGCGAAACCGCTGCGACGGCGATCCACTACGTAACGCGTGTAGCCGGCAAAGAGTTCATCGCCCCCATCTCCGGACAAAACTACCGTTACGTATTGCCGGGCCAGCCGGGAAACCATGTAAGTGGGAATCGCGGAAGAATCTGCAAACGGCTCGTCGAGAAACCACGCCAGATCGTCAACAATCTCACAGAGATCGGGCGTGACTACAAACTCGTGATGATCGGTTCCGAAGTGCTCGGCTGCAACTCTCGCGTATTTCAGTTCGTTGTAGCTGTCTTCATGAAAACCAATCGAGAAGGTTTTTACCGGCTGGGACAACTCACGCGCCATCAATCCTACAATGGTGCTCGAATCAACTCCGCCTGAGAGGAAAGCGCCAAGAGGAACGTCAGAAATCAAACGCAGACGAACCGATTCCGCCAGCAACGAACGCAACTCGTCAAGGTAGTCCTCCAAACGACGAGACGTTCCGTTTTTGACTGGCTCGTATTTAAAGTCCCAATAGCAAGTCACCTCGACACGGCCATTTGCAAATGTCAGATGATGGCCCGGCGGAAGCTTGCGAATACCTCGCAAGATCGACAACGGATCAGGTACGTAGCCACACGTCAGATAACTATCAATAGCGTGCGGACTGACTTCCTGACGTACGGCGGGATGCTGCAACAACGACTTCAGCTCAGAGCCGAAGACGAACACGCCCTGCTCAGTCAAAGTATAGTAAAGCGGCTTCTTGCCCACGCGGTCACGCGCGATGAACAGCGACTGTCGTTTGGCGTCCCAAATAGCAAAAGCAAACATGCCGCGCAGCCTGGAAACGCAGTCGGGGCCAAACTCCTCATACGAGTGGACAATTACTTCAGTGTCCGACTGAGTTTGAAAGGAGTGCCCGCGTGAGTGGAGTTCCGGCTGTAGTTCGCGGTAGTTGTAGATTTCGCCATTGAAAACAATGCTGACCAACCCGTCTTCGTTTGAGATTGGCTGATGTCCACCGGCGAGGTCGATGATCGACAACCGGCGCATTCCGAGATACACGCCATCATCGGTCTGCATCGTGCCTTGATCGTCAGGTCCACGATGGACAATCACCTGGCACATGCGTTCGAGCACCGCGGCTGCTTCGTTCCGAGCGAGACGATGTTTCAGATCGACGAATCCAGCGATACCGCACATTAGCGGGTGCCTCCGATCAACTCGAGCGACTTACCTGTAGCTGCTCCCGGTAATCTTTCGCTGCGAACCTGGCTACCGAGAAACACTCTCGCCCACGTGTCCAGTGCAATTAGTGTCCAAAGAATGTCTCCGTGATTGGCGGTTCTTGAATTGTGCTCGTTTATGAGCTGCTCGACGACGTTACGATTCGTCACTCCAGCGGCAAATGAATCAGCCTCTCGCAACAACTGCGCGCGATGAGCAAGCGCGCCGCCGGGCCGCAACCACTCGCCCAACGGCATTTCAAAGCCGACCTTGCGCCGGTTCACGATTTCGGACGGAAGCCATTTCAGAGCAATGTTTTTCAGCAACGACTTCCTGACTCCACCCGCGAGCTTCACTTCAGCGCTCAAGCTATTGGCCCATTCCACCAGGTGATGATCGAGGAATGGCTCTCGTGCTTCCAGACCGGCCGCCATGCTCATACGATCTTGTCGTTGCAATAAAGGCAGCAGGTAAGTTTGCTGGTCGTATGTGAAAAGGTGATTCGCGGTAGTTCCGTTTTCCGCGGCCATGAACTCTCGGCGCTCCTTCGACAACGCATCGCCATCCGAAACAAGCTTTCTGACGAGAGGCGTGTACGAAAATGCATTCGCTGTAGCCAGGTAATCGTGGTGCAAAACTTTTTTGAGAGTTGACAACTTCCCGACAGCCGGAGCAGCGGCAGCAATTCTCGTAACACCCGGTATTCGCCGTAAGAGCCGGTCACGCTGTAGCGCCACCCGATACCATTCATAACCGCCGAAAACTTCGTCCGCACCTTCGCCTGATAAAAGCACCGTGACGTCCGCGCGCTCTTTCGCCTCGCGAAAGATCAAGTGCATCGGTACTGAATTTGGATGTGTTAGCGGTTCATCGTGCGCCCAGGTCAGGCGATCCAATTCACGATCGATCTCTTCGGGCGAGACTTCAATCTCGTGGTGTCTGGAGTTTATTCGCTCTGAGACGATGCGCGCGTAAGGGCGTTCATCGTAAGTCGAATCTGCAAAACCGACACAGAAGGTATCGATCGGATGATCGGTTAACTCGGCCGCCACTGCACTAACCAGGCTTGAATCCAAGCCGCCACTCGTGATCGTGCCTAACGCGACGTCACTAACCAGTCTTGAGTGAATCGAATCCTTGAGAAGTTCACGCCCACGTGTCACCGCGTCCGCGGAGTTTCCGTTTACTTCCACTTCGGGAGACCAGTAACGCTTTTCACTCCGGCGTCCGTTCTCCAAAATCATTAAAGTGCCGGGATTTAGCTCGTGAATTCCCTCGAACAAAGTATCTTCACCAACCACACTGCGAAACATCAGATACTCTGTAAGTCGAGATGCATTCAACGATCTGTTGAGGCTGGGGTGAGCAAACAGCGCCTTGATCTCTGAAGCAAACAACACGCGTTCGTTATCCGGGGTCGCATAATAGAGCGGTTTAACTCCAAACCGATCGCGACCGAGCAACATCCGCCGGCTGCGTTCATCCCAAAGTGCAAAAGCAAACATCCCGCGCAAACGTTGGACGAAATCGTCGCCCCACTGTTCGTACGCGTAGACAACGGCTTCGGTATCGCTCGCAGTACGGAAGCGGTGACCCAGAGCGGTAAGTTCACCTCTCAACTCGCGATAGTTGTAAATCTCGCCGTTCACGATGACGCCGATATCGCGTGTTTCATTGAATAAAGGTTGATGACCCCCCAGCAGATCGATGATAGCTAAACGCCGGTGTCCCAAAACAGCCCCTGACTGGCTGGACCACCATCCGTCGCCATCCGGTCCACGATGCTCCAAAAGACTCATCATCTCGCGAACGACTCTTTCGTCGTTCGCGCTGATTCCAGAAGAACTGTAAATTCCACAAATTCCGCACATAACAGCAGATTTACTGGGCCATAATAGACGCGCTCACATCCGAACGCGTGAACCGATGCTTACCCGCAGTTGAGAGTGGAATATTTTCCGTTTCTCGAATCTCAACCGTAATCGGCTTTTCACTTAACGACTTTATATTCTCAATGGCTGCCTGGATGGTTTTCTCGCGAGCTTCGCGATCCCCTGGTCCAGCGACAATCCAAAGAGTAATGTGATCGGGAGCCGTCTGGTGAAATTGAAAAGTCTCAATTCCCTCACTTCCGTACATCAAGTGGGTGAAAAACTCACCATGCACAACTCTCCCGTCGGGAAGTACAAAGTTATCGCTGACGCGAGCAACATTAAGACGCATCAATGGAAAGTTGTTGCCGCAGGAACAATCGTCGTCCAGCAGTTCCCCACAATCTTCATTGCGATAGCGAATAAATGGCATCGCATAATTCAAGAGCGACGTAACCAAAAACGGTCGTGCGCCCGGCTCGTTTTCATCTGCCTCATCGACTTCAAGCACGACGTAATCGGCGTTGATGTGTATATTTCCCAGGGAACACTCGCTGGAAATGTTCTGCACTTCACTGCTGCCATAGCAGTCGTAAACTCGACAGCCAAACACGCGTTCGATCAGCTCGCGCTGGCGCTGATAGAGTTTCTCAGCAGTCGAGAAGACGCCTTTCAAAGGTTCTATTGAAGCACCCCTGGTTTCGATGTACTGAGCGAAACGACCGATGGTGGATGCATAGCCCAGAACTATCGATGGCTTGATTGACGGCCACTTCTTCAGCCACTCTTCAAAGTCGCGTTCTCCAGAGTGAAACGGATCAAACTGGTACATCCTGCGCAGTCGCTGACGTAATTCAAATTCCGCTCTCGACATCTTTTGCAACCGTTCATTGCAGCCCCAGAAGAAGGCGATCATCTCCCCGGGCCGCCAACCCGCCTGAGTAAAATTTCGAAAGGTGCCGGCTTCGGAAGCATCGATGTAAGCGCGGTCGCGATAAAAACTCAGCGGCACTCCGGTCGAGCCGCCACTGTAATGTCGTGAAAGGCTTTCCAGAGCCACATCGTCGCGTACGAGATCGCGCCAGCGCTCTCGCACAATGTCTTTCGTTAAAACGGGAAGTTGCGCGAAATCCTCAAGAGTGCGAATGTCGCGGCTTGACATGTTTAAGCTACGAAACAGTTCGCGGTAATACGGGACATGCTGCTCGGCATGTGTAAGCAGTTCCGATAAGCGTCGTAATTGGTTCGCCTGTACTTCAGCTTTCGGCAGGAAGGGTTCGCGCTCGATCTGTTGCAGTAATTTCAAACTGCGTGAGCGTCGTAACCACTGCAACCCCGACAACATGATGTAGCCTGGAAAACTACTCCACCGCGCATGGGGCAGTGCGACTTTGCCGGAGACTTGCATGCTTACACTCATAACCCTCAGTTTAGTCTATTATGTCGAGTGATTCTCCTGCCGGGCGTGATCCGCACGCCTCGTCGCAAAATACCCTTGAAAAAAGCGTAACTGTGTTTCATGCCAAAATGCGTCATTCGTTCGTCCCCGCACGACGCATGTCAACCAACCAACAGCATCCCGTATGGCTTCACGGTACATGTATGCAGGTACACCGAGAAATCGCCGAGTTCCTTTCTCCGTGTCATCACTGCGCATTATTGCGTATGAACGGCCATGATCTCTATGCCAGCGGCGGTGATAACTCTTCGTGAGGCGGTCCGCTGTTGCTTTGTGACGGAATGAGACGTGCGGCAGGTACAAACCCTTGCGGCCTGATTTCCAGAGCCGAATCAATAGGTCGAGATCTTCAGTCGCACCAGTTCTTTTTTTTGTCGGCCCCAGGTCTCCGTTATAGCCGCCGACCGCTTCTACATCATCAACTCGAAAGGCGCAGGCCAGTAAACAAATTTGATGCGATTCATCGGTGATGAATTGTTCCTCTCCGTAATCAGCCATGGCAAGCGCGGACCAATGCCGGGTTGTTAACCAATCTGGGGGTTCCGCCTGCCATAGTGGCAATACCTTGCCGCTCACAAATGAGACTTCCGGATTCTGACTGAATCCATCATAGATTCCGCGCGCCCAATCCTTCGGTAACACAAAATCGTCGTCGGTAATCACATAAGCCCAACCCCGCACCGCTTCCACACCAGTGTTCAGCGCGTGCGATTTGCCCTGCCGCTCTTCAAACAAATAACGTAGATGCTTGTGTCCCGCATTGATGAATTCTTCCACGACGGATCGGGTTTTGTCGGAAGAGTTGTTGTCGACGACTACAACCTCGTAAGTAAAACGTCCCTCCGTTTCCTGCGTGAGCGCCGTCTCGAGCAACTCGCGGAGGTCTTCGCAGCGGTTGTAGGTGCAAACCAGCAGTGAAAGATCAACTTTTGGAGGATTCGATTCCATTAGTTACATTCCGAAATACTTTTTTAAGTACCCTGCCAGGGTTGATGCCACCACACACCGACTTTGATTCTGTCTATAGAAATCTTTCGCGCGCATTGAGAGGTTGTTAAGACTTTCAGGTGAATTCAATAAACCTGAGAGCTGTTTGACAAACTCGTCCGCATCGTTAGCCATCAGGAAGTGCTCGCCAGGCTTCACCCCTGCAATTCCACGGGCGCCGATAGCAGTACTGAGCACTGGTAAACCATAAGCAAACGATTCGATAGTGCGAGTGCGTAACCCGGTGGCGTCGGTGGATGCAACGACTTGCAAATCGGAGTTGCGGTAATAAGGAGCAACGTCCGGGACGTAGCCGTGAAAAGCGACATTCGTAAATCGATTTGCGAGATTCAAAATCTTTTGGGCACGCCCATTTTCGGAATTTATTGTGCCCACAACATCGAGCGAAATGCGTTCGCGCACCTCTGGTGGCAAGTTTGGCCAAACTCGTTCAAAAAGAAACTCCAGTGATCGATAACTCGGAAGATGACTGATACTTCCGAGATGCAACAAACGTAAATGACCGTTCGGCGCCCATTCTCGCGTCCGGTCTTCCGGCTCATCCGGGATGCTGAGCGGGAAGTATTCAACCGCCCGACAGCCCCAATCCCGCAGCCTCATGCAATCATAGTCGGCAATACAAAGCACCAGCGAAGCATAATTCGCCATACGTCGTTCCAACCGGCGCGCAAAGCGAAGCTCCCTGCGTTCGCTAACCGTCGGATTTCGTGATTGCGTCTCGCACGCAATACGAGTCGTGGCGGCTAAGACTGTTGACGGCAAATCGTGCAGGCTCCAGATAGTGCGTGTTGTTTTGGGAAGCCAGGGCAATACACTCGTGATGAACTCTCCCTCGAGATGAAACAATGCGTTCGGTTCCTGCTTAATTCGCTTTCGTATCTCGCGATAGGCGAGCAGGTGCTGCTCTCTATAATAGCTGACGGCAGCCTGGGTCGGGATTCCGGCCCGAAACATTAGACGACCCATCAATGAACCTGGTACGGGAGATTCAACAACCCTCGTCCAGTCAGCTCCACGTAGATCTTCGCTAGGGTCTGTGTTATCCGCCTGAGACGAAACTTGAATGACTTCAGGTTTGTAACCTAAATCCAGAAATGCCCGAACATTGGAGTAAAAACGTAAACTCGCTCCACTCCCCTGCTTTTGAGGCATGAAATCCAGAAAAATAAAGACTCGGTTTTCTTGGTTACTGACGAAGCTCATCCGCTTGTACTGCTAATTTTGGAAGGTGTTTTCAAGGAATAGGCACTGCATGTTGATAGGTAGAAAGATCGAATATCAGAGTATTTCCGAACAAATCCCGTCCTTTTCAGCGCCGTCTATACGCCGTTCCTGGCAATAATGTACAGGTTTTCACCCAAACGCAGGTTGTACATTACCGATTTAATAAGATTTTTCATCGGTTGAAAAGGAGAGGGCCTTGATACCACTGGGGATTGAACTTCACCGGATAAGGGGGCAGGTGTACTTTTTGTTGCAGGCGTAAATAGTTCCTCAACGCCCATTCCCATCGTGCCTATCTCGACGATTCGATAGCCACAAACCTCCAGCAGGCGAGTCAGTGAATAAGTATTGAAGTAAAAGAGGTGAATTGGAAACGCCAGAAAACGTTCGGGCGCGTGAGTCCATAGAGGTTTGAGAAACGAGCCTGCGAGTCGAGCTCTTAATGAATCGGCATTGGGAACCTCGATGTAGAGCATACCGTCAGGAAGAAGTTTTTTACCAAGACTTGAAAGGACCTCAACGGGTGAGGGGCAGTGTTCGAGCACATGAATCATGCTAATCACGTCGACCGGATCTATCTCTGTAACATCCTCCTGAACATTAAAACCCTGATTTTCAAGTTGCTGTCTTGAGCGTCCTGGTTCTACTCCACAAACCGTCCACCCCCTTGCCCGGCCGCACTCGAGCAATCTTCCAGCCCCGGCTCCGAAATCGCAGAGACTTCCAGGACTAACGAATCGTTCGATAATGCGCAGGCGAATGTCCGGGTCAGAACTGAACAGAGGATTATGACAATCATATCCGGGGGTATTATAGAAAGCCGACAGTTGACCATCAGAGGGACGGGGATCAACAAACCGTACTTTGCACTTTGAGCACTCCGCCAAGCCACACGGATCGTGGAATACTTCATTGCCGATGGCGATTGGTGGGGCAGGTTTTTGTTTGGATTGCCCTCCGCACAAGTAACAAACAGTTGAAGATCCCATATTGTTCCGCAACTCTGCTCATCCACAGATTACACAGATTGATCTCGCCCGTTTCTTACCTGCTTGATATTCCACTCGTGCGGCAAGAAGAAGTTGCCTCTGATCACACGGTCAAAATCCACGCGCAAGGTCGTGGATTTGTACTGGTAGTGAATTACATCGCGTCCGTTTCGTTCCTGCACGTGTACCGAGGTGAAGTAAACGCCCGGCAGCAGTCCCAGCTCCGGAGTATGAAACTCAATGCTAGCCTTACCGGGAGACAAAGAAACCTTTTCGTCGCTCAATTCCGTTGTGAGTTCACAATGCTGCTGTCCATCCGCTGTAAAAAAGAGAATGCCGAAAACAGCATCCTTCACAGGTTGATGCACTTCGTAGTCGATCCTCGCGACCAAAGCTTCGCCAGTTTGAAAGATTGGTTTCAGTTGTCCCGACTCGTCGCGGAACGACAGCGCGCGGATCTCCACTTCCTTAGTCTCCCCTTTCTTGTGCACTTCGACTGATTCACTTGAAAGGGTTGCATCACTTTGATAAGCAGCAACAACTTCTTTGGCCGAGCCACTCATTACAATTTGGCCGCGTTTCAATAAGAGCACTCGCTGGCAAAGCCGCTCAACTGCTCTCAGATCGTGCGAGATGAAAACGATGGTAGTGCCTGAATTCTTCAATTCGGTGATCCGGTCAAGACACTTTGCCTGAAATGCTGCATCACCAACTGCCAGCACCTCGTCCAGCAGCAGAATGTCGGGGTGCAAGTGAGCTGCGATGGAGAATCCAAGCCGGACGTACATTCCGGAGGAGTATCGTTTGACTGGTGTATCAATAAACTGTCTCACGCCTGCGAAGTCGATGATGCTGTCGAGCTTTTTCGTAATCTCGCTGCGTCTCATCCCTAGTATTGAACCGTTCAGATAGACGTTTTCGCGGCCGGACAATTCCGGGTGAAAACCAGATCCCACCTCAATCAACGCTGCCAGTCGTCCCCTGATAGTGATTTGACCTGAAGTTGGAGTGGTGATGTTTGAAAGCAACTTGAGAACTGTGCTTTTGCCGGCGCCGTTGTGTCCAATAATTCCAACAGCCTCCCCTCTTTCCACAGCAAAATCAACGTCTCGAATAGCCCAAAAATCTTCCGGACGCGTCCAAAGGTTCATCCACTTGCGCATGAGCGGATGGCGCGTCGCATGCGCCTCCACTTCGTGACGAATGCGATAACGTTTGCTTACGTGATTAAAAACAAGATCGTACATATTTCGCAGGATCGATAGCTAAATAACGTCAGCCATGGTTGCTTCAACTTGCTTGAAGTAAATGTAAGCAAGCGGCAGCAACAAGATCGAAATCACGGCGGAGATTCCCAACGCGCGCAGATTGAGCGGAGTGCCACCGATTACGACGCTCCGGAAACTATCCACAATCCCAACCACTGGATTTAACGAATAAAGATTTCGAAAACGTTCCGGCACCGCACTCAACGGATAAACTATCGGACTCGCAAACATCCACAGTTGCAACAGCAACGGCATTGCGACGCCAACGTCGCGAAAGCGCACTTGAAGGGCTGAAAATACAAGAGACATGGAAGTAACAAAGCATACGAGAATCACAACGATCGGCACCGCAAACAGAACATTCATCGTGGGCGGCACGCGGTAATAAATCATCAGCCCTATCAAAACGAATATGGCAACCAGAAAATCGAAGACGGCGGCAACGACATACGTGAGCGGCAGTATTTCTCGTGGAAAATAAACTTTTGTAACCAGATGAGCGTGGCTCACCAGACCACTGGTAGAACTCGTCAACGCGGTTGAGAAGAGACTCCACAGCAACAGCCCTGTAAAGGCGATCACCGGATAAGGTGTACCACCCGTAGGAATTTTTGCCACCACGGCAAATACCAGTGTGTATATCAGCATTAGCGACAACGGTTGCAGTACGGCCCAGGCGATCCCCAAAACCGACTGTTTGTAACGTACTTTGATGCGGTGAGCACTAAGCGTATAGAGAAGATCGCGGTATTGCCACAGACCCCCCAGGCTCCGCAACAAAGCGAGTGGTGAAAACCCCGGCGGTCCAATAATTTTTGTCCGGCGACTCTGATCGTCGTTAACTAAACCTGTCTGCATTGGCACTTCTGCTTGCAATTAAACGTGTCTCCCAACTTGATTCAGTGAGTTGTTCGTCTTCAACTCCGCGCTCGTCAACTCGGGCTCGCCCAGTAACCTGCTGTAAAGGTTTGAAACCTCCGTGGCAAATCGTTCGCGGGAGAAGTCTGACTGTGCAAGCGCCCGTCCTGCTTCGCCAAGCCGGTGACGCAAGACCTTGTCTTTGACAAGCAAACTTAGTTGGTTCGCTTGTGCTTCGTAGTCTCCGAGAGAGTGTAGGAAACCGGTTTCTTTATCGCGAACGAGTTCCGGGACGCCGCCTACCGCGGTGGCAACCACTGGTTTTGCATGAGCCATTGCCTCGAGAATTACCAGTGGCAACCCTTCAGTCTTCGTGCTAAGAACAAAGATGTCTATCGCATCCAATAGCCGCTCCACATCGTTACGGTGATCGGTGAACATGAAATACTGCGACAGACCCGATTCTGAGATCAATTGCCGCACCTCCTCATAATGCCGGCGATTCAGATCCACCATTGAATGATCTCCGACAATCAGGAAGCGCACTTCGGGAAAGCTCCGGACAACACTCTGTGCGGAACGGACGAGAGTAGGAAAATCCTTCGCCGGCGCGACGCGGGCAATCATTCCGATGATGGTTGCGTCAGTATTGATTCCCAATTCCCTTCGAACCGCGTCGCTATCATCAACCTCCGCGGCCGCACGCACGTCAATGCCATCGTAGATAACGGTTGCCCGGTCATCAGAAACCTTATAGTCAAATGTGGCTCTCGCATCTTTGGAGACAAAAGCAAAATGCTCCACAGCTTTGAGAAACGTTTTGTCACGCGTCGAGATGCGTGGATAGCTACATCTGATTTGACATAAAACTGGTAAACGCGCCAACTTTCCGGCGAGACCGGCGTAATAAGCAGCCAGCAGATCGGCACAGTGGACCAGATCGATTCCACGTTTTCTGAGTTCTCTGCTCAAGGCACGAGATGCTGAAAGAAAATCTCGAGGGTGACGGTAGCTGGGCTCGATAGCTGTGTATTCGGCGATCTCGAATCCTGCTTGTGCGAACATTGTTGCTACCGGACCGGAAAGTTCAGGGCAAAAAATCGTGTGTTCGTATTTATGATTTCTCAAGGCTTGAGCGAGTCGCAAAGTAGCGTGCTCAGTGCCGCCGACGGATGACCACGGCATTATGTGTGCGATTTGAGGGTTCGGTTTGGTCATCTACTTCGGTGTCGTTTGAGAAAGCGGCCTTTTCGAACTCATTCGGACGTTTGCGAGATAACGAACTATGCGCGGCGTCGAACGCAAACCCCAGATTACTAATTGCAACTTCCGGCTCTTATAGAATGTGTTTGCCCGGGTGAATGATGCCGCAGCCTGGTCATAATCACGGTTTGCAAGATACTGCTTGCCTCGTTCACGATTTATCTGGGCAGCGCAATTCTCCAACTGCCGATCGATCAACTTATGCTCAGCCTCAGTGAGCGGCAAAGTCTGTTTTGCCTTTTTCAAGACTTCGATCTGACTCTCGACCATTGCTATCTCATTCGCCGCCAAACTCTCGATGTGCATTCGGTGACGTGCAAGTACCTGTTCCTGAAACCCAATACGTGCGCCACGATGCGCGAGTCGAATCCAGAGGTCAAAGTCCTCGCAGCGGATGAACCGTTCGTCGAACAAACCCGCATCGATCACCGCTTGCCGGCGCACAACCGTACACGAAGTGATCACGGAGGTTTGATAAAGCAACAAGCTTTCAAACGTTACGGGGCCGACGGAAGGCGCACACTCCATAAAACGGCGGCCTGACAACGGACCGTCGCCAAAAAGCAACGCATCCGAGTAGACCATATCAAATGCCGGTTCACTACTAATGAGCTTGATCTGTTGCGCCAGGTAATTCGGCAGCCAGTTATCATCACTATCCAGAAACGCGACGAACTCTCCGCGCGCTTTTCCGATTGCATGGTTTCGCGCGGCACTCGGTCCTTTGTTCTCCTGCTCGAGATAGAGGAGCCGATCCCAAAACGGCGCGAGCACCTTTTCAAGTTCAGCAGTATCCGGAGAACCATCGTTGATTACTATCACTTCGTAGTTGGAATAAGTTTGGCCAAAGACGGAGTTCAGCGTCTCGCCAATGAATCCCGCGGCGTTATATGCCGGGATAATGACGCTAATTAATGGACCATGAGAACTCTCGTTAAGCATGAAGGTAACCGGGGCCTAATCGATTTTCGATGAAGTCGCGGCTGCCTCGGTCATTTGCCCGACGTCTCGTATCGGTTCCCATCGTGCATATCGCTCACCGCGCACGAATTTATAAAACGCAACTGCTGCCGCGAGATTCGCAAGCAGAAAGTAATGGGGCAGCGCCAGTAACTTCGTGTGAAAACCAACTCGCTCCAGAAAGTATCCGCCTATGGCAAACAGATAACAGGCCACTTGCGCCATAAATACGACAAGATAAAAAGTGGAGCCGGTTGCTAAAAGAAGGCTTGAGGCAAAAATGAGGAACAGAAATATCGGCACGAGGTATCGCATGACTTTATGCGATAGAAGCTCGACTGCGTAAATGCCCGCACGAAATGGATTCAGCATGTGACGATGACGCCACAAGTCGTTGTAAGTCTGTGTTATCACGCGCACGCGCATCGCAAACTCTTTATCGGGCCGGCGGTTTGTTTGTTCTTCACAGATTGCCTGCGGTTCGTAAACCGCGCGCAGGCCTTGTTCGACCATCTTCGTGGCGATGATGAAGTCGCTGCACGCTTCGTGATAAAGCGGTACGTATGCTGATCGGCGGACCGCATACAAACAGCCGGATACGCCGATTAAAGAACGCAACTGACTCTCGTGCCGCTTGAGAAATACTTCGTAGCTCCAGTAAGACACCGCTCCGCGCCCCACGCCGGAGTTTGAAGGATCGACATAAATTAGCTGCCCGGCAACACAACCGATACTCGGATCCGCGAAGTTTCGCACCATGGTCTTCAGGACATCGGGCCGGTAAAGAGTGGTTGCGTCTGAGAAGAGAATAATCTCGCCGTTCGCAAGTTCGACGGCTGCGTTCTGCGCTGCTGTCTTGCCCAAACGCTGAGTTTGGCGGTGCAGTCGAACACCCTGCGCAGCGAAAGAAGCGGCTATGCTGTCGGTGGCATCGGACGAGCAATCTGACGCCACAAAGATCTCCAGTTTGTCTTTCGGGTAATCAAGAGCGAGGGTGTTGTTTAGCTTTGCGGCTAAATCGCGTTCTTCGTTATAGGCTGTGATTATTATGCTAATTGAGGGAGTGCAACTTGCGGTGAGTGTCTTGCGACCTCGCATGCGACTGAGAATTAACAGCAGCAGCGGATAGCCTAAATAAGTATAGGCGAGTGCTGCCACGGCCGCCCAGAAAATAGTTTTGAGTGCAATATCGAACCACATAACTGCCAACTAACTCGCTTTCTGACTTGCATCGTGGGCGTGGTCCGAGTCGTAGAGGCGATACAAACAAACGCTAAAACCCACCAGATAATACGCGTACCACTGATATGCAACCGCGGCAAAGAACGCGCTGACCATGTACCCGATCAGGCTCGCCTGTAACCCCACAGAGAGATAGTAGTAACGGCGTTCCTGAGGACGCTCAAACGTCTGTCGTTCGATTCGCCGCAGTCGCAGGATCGGTCCTGTCAAAAACATCATATAGGCAATGAGCGCTACCATGCCCATCTCTGCTGATACCTGCGTGAACGCGTTATGGGTAACCGTTTCACGGAGCGACACGGTATGAAAATTCCCCATCCCGATTCCGGTGATAGGGTTGCGCAAAGAAACAATGATCGATCGATTCAATATCTCCTGTCGCGAACTGGAGGAGCCCATGGTGTCAAGCCCTGGAATGAATATGGAGGCTAGCCGGCGTCCATAATTTCCCGGCGCCAAAGTCATGAATGCCACCAAAACAATGGGTGCGATGATCGCCACCATCGCTCGATGTCGTCGTCCGAGTTTCCAGGCCACCACCAGGGCAGTTACGAGCAGTCCCAGAAATCCTCCGCGTGAATAAGTCACAACGTTGCCGGCGATGATTAGTATTGTCGTTATCAGGAAAACGATTTTGATAATCCAGCTTCGCGCAATCACCATCAAGGCTAATGCGAGGGGCGCCATGGTGACAAAATGCAAAGCGAGATCATTGGGATTGCCAAACATTCCACCTAGTAATCCCTTAATACGATAACCCTCAACCGTGAAGTTGCCGGTGCGGTAATCACTAAGAGCGTTAAAGCCCAGGAGGAAAGTGACAGCCACGGTCACATACAGCAAGAGTTTTAACCGTCGCTCAGTGCGAACAACATTGATCATGACGACGAACATAAGCACGGCTTTTATGAACACGTCGTTGAATTCATTCCAGGCTTCCTCTCGATTAATAGCCGTAGTTATCGATAAGAGGCCGGCAAGTGTCAGGATGAGAACAAGCTTCACGGCTCGTGGAAAAGCCGTTAAGTTTCCTTCGAGGGTAAGCTGGGAAGGAATAAATACAATTATCGTTGTGATCGCTAACCAGTAAGCCAGCTTATCTAATGACGAAAGGGCCGAGAACAGTTCATAGGGGCGGAAGTAAAGGACTAGAGTGAAAAGAAACAGCCCTACATAGCTGACAGTGTGTCCATGCCGCAGAATCGATCGGCTTCGTGCGGTCGACGAGATGAGAGGAGGCTGGACTGGGGGTGCGAGAGGCTTGTCAAAAACCGTCGTATCCAGCACCGAGGCGGACCTGGAGCGAGATGACCAATCGTCTTCTGCCACTTCTTTTTCGACAGTTTCCTTTGCGGGCCGGCGCGCAAGCGGCCGGTAATCCCATAGGTCATCGGCATTCGGCATTTCGTAATCCTGGTATTCCCTGCTTGCTGAACACAAACGCAGCCTAGCTAAGTTAACATTCCCTCGAGCTTTAACAAAAAGAAAGAGCTGCATCCTAACGACACAGCCCGAATTTCTGCGCTCTAT
>DATEIS010000524.1:0-9016 GCA_035278765.1 Pyrinomonadaceae bacterium
GATCTCGTATCGCTATTACTCAGCCTTCATCGCTGCGAAGGTGCTCGCGCTTGACGACTCACGCCCGGTGCCGTCGCAGACGATGTTCGACGGTCACAATTACTATCCGACAAATAAGTGGGTTTTGTTTGGACACCACTTCGCTGCCATTTCGGGTGCGGGGCCGTTAATCGGACCAGTGCTCGCGGCGCAGTTTGGTTACTTGCCGGGACTGTTGTGGCTCGTGATCGGCGTGTGTCTCGGCGGCGCCGTACACGACTTCATGATCATGGCCGGCAGTGTGCGTCGCAAGGGCAAGTCACTGGCGGAAATGGCGCGCACGGAGATTAGTCCTTTATCGGGATTGGTAGCGGGAATTGCGATTCTCTTTATCGTGGTGATTGCGCTCGCCGGTCTCGGTCTCGTGGTCGTGAACGCACTCGCCGAATCACCGTGGGGAACGTTTACGGTCGGCTTCACGATTCCACTCGCGCTCTTCATGGGTCTGTACATGTATCGCTTCCGCAAGGGAAAAATTGCAGAAGCGAGCATCATCGGTATCGTGGGTCTGCTGTTTGCCGTGTATCTCGGCGGCCGTATTGCTGAGTCCTCGTTCGCGGAAACGTTCACACTCTCACGAAACAGTCTGATCCTCGTTATGGCGGCTTACGGCTTCATCGCTTCGGTGCTGCCGGTGTGGATGCTGCTTTGCCCGCGCGATTATCTATCGTCGTATTTAAAGATCGGCACGATTGCGTTTCTGATTCTCGGTGTGATTCTGGTCCACCCAAATCTGAATATGCCCGCGTTCACGCCATTCACCGCGGGCGGCGGACCGGTCATTTCCGGCAAGCTTTATCCATTTGTCTTCATCACGATTGCGTGCGGTGCGATCTCTGGTTTCCACGCGCTCGTTTCTTCAGGCACAACGCCGAAGATGATCGCGAAAGAGACTGACACGCGAATGATTGGCTATGGCAGCATGTTGATGGAGGGCGTGGTCGGCGTGGTGGCGTTGATTGCCGCGACATCTCTTTTCCCGGGCGATTATTTCGCCATCAACACTGCTCAGAAAACTGACGCGCAAAAGGCCGCTTACGTCCAAATGGTCGATACGCACACTGCTGAGGGCTTCAATTTACAACCGCAGGAGATCGATCGTCTCGAACAGGAGTCAGGTGAAAAGAATCTGCGCGGACGAACCGGTGGCGCGGTCACGCTGGCGCTCGGAATCGCGAAAATTTTTGACGGCATCCCCGGACTCAGTGGTTTCATGAAGTACTGGTACCACTTCGCGATCATGTTCGAAGCGCTCTTTATCCTCACGACGATCGACACCGGTACACGTGTCGCGCGATTTCTGGTCGGAGAGTTTGGCGGGCGTTTCTATAAAAAACTCGAGGAGCCGAACTGGCTGCCAGGCTCGATCGTGACTTCCGCGCTCGTGGTGGCGGCGTGGGCGGCTTTTATCTGGTCAGGATCAATTTCCACGATCTGGCCGATGTTTGGAATCGCCAATCAATTGCTGGCCGCGGTGGCTTTATGCGTCGCGACTACGATCGTGATCAACTCCGGCAAAGCGCGTTATGCGTGGGTGACGATTCTGCCGCTCACATTTGTCAGTACCACGACTCTCGTAGCGGGTTTTAAGTCAATAACCGATATTTTCTGGCCTTTGGCGCAAAAGCCGGAGACCGCGATTCAGGGCCTCATCAACACCAGCCTCACCGCGATCATCATGATTGCGGCCGCCGTCATCATGATCGACTCGATCCGGCGCTGGCTGGGGAGCCGAAACCGTCCACAGATTACACAGATTTCAGCGCCTCTCTTTGAAAAATCTGTGTAATCTGTGGATAATACGCGTTTTCGTAAAGCGTATCTCGCCATTATCTAGATAAATCGAAAGGAATTTGCCCAAGTGGAACTATCGCTGACACTACGGCGGGTAGCAATTATTATTGCGGCTACCGTAACGACTTTAGCCTTTGCCTTGCCAACTTACGCTCAATCGCACCAGGGTGGTGAAGCAAGCTTAGAGCTCCCAGACCTCACCCAGGTGACTTTCCTGAACGGTATCTCAGGTCATAATTTGCTCCTGTTTGGCATCGTCATTTGTGTACTCGGTCTTGCCTTCGGCATGGCCATTTACATGAACCTGCAACGCCTGCCGGTGCATCGCGCCATGCGTGAGATCTCCGAGCTGATCTATGCGACTTGCAAGACGTACCTGACAACTCAGGGCAAGTTCATTCTTCTTCTCGAAGCATTCATCGCCGTCGTTATTATTCTTTACTTCGGCGTGCTGTCGGGGATGGAGCCGTTCCGCGTCGCGATCATTCTGGCGTTTAGTTTGGTCGGAATCGCGGGCAGCTACGGTGTGGCCTGGTTTGGCATTCGCGTGAATACGTTCGCAAACTCGCGCACCGCGTTCGCGAGTCTCGAAGGCAAACCTTTTCCGCTCTACGCAATTCCGTTAAAAGCCGGCATGAGCATTGGCATGATGCTGATCAGCGTCGAACTGCTGATCATGTTGTGCATCCTGTTGTTCATCCCGGGCAGCTACGCGGGACCATGCTTCATCGGTTTTGCGATCGGTGAATCACTGGGCGCTGCGGCTCTGCGTATCGCCGGCGGCATCTTCACGAAGATCGCCGACATCGGTTCCGACCTGATGAAGATCGTCTTCAAGATCAAGGAAGACGACGCGCGCAATCCGGGCGTAATCGCAGACTGCACTGGCGACAACGCGGGCGACTCAGTTGGACCAAGCGCTGACGGTTTTGAGACTTACGGCGTCACGGGCGTGGCGCTGATCACCTTTATCCTCGTCGGCGTTTCAAACCCGACCGTGCAGGTACAGTTGCTGGTATGGATCTTCGTCATGCGCGTGATGATGATCATCGCGAGCGGACTCTCTTACTTCATCAATGATGCAATCGCCAAAGCGCGTTACCGGAACGCTGACTCGATGAACTTCGAGGCGCCGTTGACGTCGCTCGTGTGGATCACCTCGATTGTCTCGGTCGTGATCACGTTCATCGTTTCGTACCTGACGATTCCGACGCTGAGCGGTAATCCGACGCTTTGGTGGAAACTCGCGATCATCATTTCCTGCGGCACGATTGCAGGCGCGTTGATACCTGAACTTGTGAAGGTGTTTACGTCGACTGAGTCGCGCCACGTCGCCGAAGTGGTCACGTCGTCAAGAGAAGGCGGGCCGTCGTTGAATATCCTCTCGGGCCTCGTAGCGGGCAATTTCTCGGGTTATTGGCTTGGCATCAGCATTGTCGGCCTGATGGCCATCGCCTACTTTTTCACGAACCTTGGAGCTGATGCGGGATTTGGTTTAGGCGCTCTGATGGTCGATCCAGTGGTTGCGCCAGTGTTTGGTTTCGGACTCGTGGCCTTCGGATTTCTGGGTATGGGACCAGTCACGATCGCCGTTGACTCGTACGGTCCGGTAACTGACAACGCGCAATCTGTTTACGAACTATCGCTGATCGAGCAGGTGCCCGATGTTGAAGCAGAGGTTAAGAAAGATTTCAACGTCGACGTCAACTTCTCGCGCGCCAAACACCTTCTTGAAGAGAACGACGGCGCGGGCAACACGTTCAAGGCGACAGCCAAACCGGTGCTGATTGGAACTGCGGTTGTAGGAGCGACGACGATGATCTTCTCGATCATCATGACGCTTACTGAAGGCTTGCGTACCGACGTGGACAAGTTGTCGCTGATGCACGCTCCGTTTGTGCTCGGCTTGATCACGGGTGGTGCGGTGATCTACTGGTTCACCGGTGCCTCGATCCAGGCCGTGACTACCGGCGCGTATCGCGCGGTGGAGTTCATCAAGGCCAACATCCGGCTCGAAGGTGTTGAGAAAGCTTCAGTTGAAGACAGCAAGAAGGTTGTTCAGATCTGTACGCAGTATGCGCAGAAGGGCATGTTCAATATCTTCTTGACGGTCTTCTTTTCGACACTTGCGTTCGCATTTGTCGAGCCCTACTTTTTCATTGGCTACCTGATTTCTATCGCGGTGTTTGGATTGTACCAGGCGATCTTTATGGCGAACGCAGGTGGCGCGTGGGACAATGCGAAGAAAGTTGTCGAAGTTGATCTGAAGATGAAGGGAACGCCGCTTCACGATGCGACAGTCGTCGGCGATACGGTTGGAGATCCTTTCAAAGACACTTCGTCAGTCGCGATGAATCCGGTGATCAAATTCACGACGCTCTTTGGATTGCTCGCAGTTGAGCTCGCGGTTAGTTTGACGGCGCGCAATGGCAACGCGACGTTGACGCACATACTGGCGCTCGTGTTTTTCCTTGTCTCCGTCTTTTTCGTGTGGCGCTCTTTCCACGGAATGCGGATTGGAAATACGGCGACCGAGCCACGTGCGGCTGAAGAAGCGGCGGTCAAGACTGCTGCCGGAGACTAGTGCTTGGTACTTTGTGCCTGGTGCTTTGACGAAGCTACAAAGAACAAAGTACAAAGAACAAAATCATGAGTACATACGCTAAAGCTGACACATTGATGGGAGCGGCGCTTGCGCCGCTCGATTCAGTCCGATCTTTTGGGCTAGTGATTGTTTTTAGTTTGTTCATTGCTGCGGCGGCGCAGTTTTCAATCCATATCGGACCGATACCGATCACAGGGCAGAGCTTTGCGGTGCTGTTGACTGGCGCGTTGCTTGGTTCGCGTTTGGGTGCAGCAGCGGTGATTGCGTATCTGATTGAAGGTGCGATTGGGTTGCCGTTCTTTGCGCCGGGTGGAGCGCCGGGTATTTTGCGGTTTTTTGGACCAACGGCTGGGTACCTGATCGCTTTTCCGGCGGCTGCTTTCGTAACCGGAGCGTTCGCTGAAAACGGTTGGGACAAGAAATATCACACAGCCGTCGCGGCAATGGCGATTGGTTCGGTGATCATTCTGCTTGGCGGCTGGGGCTTCTACGCGATTCTGACAAACACGCCGCCCGTAACGGCCTTCAAGATCGCTGTATTGCCTTATCTCGCCGGCGACGTGATCAAGATTGCGCTTGCGGCAGCGGTACTTCCAACGGGTTGGGCATTGATCAAGCGCAAGGCGTCGGGTCCGCGTTAGAGATGTATGTTTTAAGAGTAAAGTCGCGCAACCGGGAAGAGCTGGTCGAGTTCACCGACCTCGTTCGAGAAAAACTCAAGGAGTCAGGGCAGCGTGAGGGTGTGGTTGTACTTTACGTACAACACACCACCGCCGGCCTTACAATCAACGAGAACGCCGACCCGGATGTACCGCGTGACATGCTTCACGCACTCCGCACACTCATTCCACAGCACGGAATGGGCTTTCGTCACGGCGAAGAAAACTCCGACGCGCACATCAAGGCAAGTCTCACCGGTTCTTCAGTCACGATTCCTTTTCACGATGGACAACTGCTGCTCGGACGCTGGCAGGGAATTTTCCTTTGCGAGTTCGATGGCGGACGTGAGCGCCAGGTGATTATGGTAATCAGACAGATTTAGCCACGGATATACACGGATGACACTGATATGAATTTCTGATCCGTGTTATCCGTGTTCATCCGTGGCTAATTTTTTCAGTATTGCCGCAAACTTTTCCACATCATTTCTGGTTTTTTCCAACGCGCGACGGCTGTCGAGATAAGCAGTCCATGTCGGCGTTTGCGTGAGGGCTTTGGTTGTATCTTCGTCGAGCACCTGGGCCATCATCGCGATCAGATCGCTGACGACGCGATTGTGCTCGATCAGGTTTTGAATGATCGAGTAAGCGAGTTGTGCTTGTGCGTAATCGAGGTCTTCAGCCATTAGTTCCTACAAACGGCAGCGCGGTTACGATCGCATCGATCCCGTCACTAACCACCACGCGTGTTCCTTCGGCAAGATGTTCGTAGCGAACGTAGCCGAGCCCGATACTTCCCAGGCGCGGCGAAATCACCGCTGACGTGACGCGCCCGATTTCCTGATTTTCCGTCGAATTTATTATTGCTCCTGGTTCAACCTGGGCGTCCGTTTCGAAACGCAGGCCGGTTAGTTTCTTCGCCGGATGACCACGATGCTTGATCCGCACGATGATTTCCTGGCCAACGTAGCAGCCCTTCGTGTAGCTCACTGCGTTGTCAAGATTTGTTTCCGGAACAACGTTCGTTTCATCGACGTCGATTCCAAAGCGAGCAATGCCGGCTTCGACACGAAGAATTTCAAGCGTGTCCTCGCTGATAGGTTGTGCGCCCGCGGTCTCGAGCGCCTGAAGTAGTTCAGCTTTCTGCGACGAGTCAACGAGAATGTCGAAACCATTTTCACCCGTGTGAGACGCGCGGATGATCGTCGCAGGAAGGTTCTGCCACTGAACTTCTGCAACACCGTTGGCTGGTATCTCCGATGTGGAGGTTTCAAACACCTTGTCGACAACTTCACCAGCGATCTGTCCCTGGACTGTCAACAACGCAGTTTCAGCAGTGACATCAGACACTTTGAAATCGCCTGCCATCGTGAACCGCGAGATAGTTTTCAGCACAGCATCGTGTGCTACCGTCTCGGTGTCGATCAGAAACGATGGTTCACCTCCGCGAATAACACGCACAACGCCGATCAAACGACCCTGCACTGTCGGGAACACCGCGGGCATCCATCGATTCGCGGCGAGCGACTTCATATCGTTCGTCATCAGGCCGTTGAGAAACATCGTCGCTTCCGACCCGCTCACTCGGATACGCCCGCGTGCCGGCGACAAATCTATCAGTCCGGCGCCACCCTCTCTGATTGCTTGATACTCATCCATGATCTATTTTGTCGCACGCCTTTCTTACTACCTGGTAATCCTTTAACTGTTCCGCCTCGCGCCGGTGCGACGCCAGGACCTGCGGGCTCGGATGATAAATCGGCACGAGCACGCGGTTGTTCCATGAGTGTATTTGAGAAGCCGATGTTTTCAAATTCAACTCATGAGATTGAATGCGCTTTAGCGCCTCGAGCGCAACCGAACCTAACGTCACGATCACGCGCGGATCGACGAGGTCAATCGTTCGCTGCAGAAAGCTCGAACAATTGGTTAATTCCTTTTGTGTCGGTTTGCGATTCGCTCCCGACTCGGAGCGTGGATTACATAACGCCGCGCTGGTGATGAAGATCTCGTTACGCGTGAGATTTATCGAGCTCAGAAACCGATCGAGATTCGCTCCCGACTGATCGCCGGAAAACGGCACACGCGTTCTGTCTGCGCCCTTTCGTCCCGGCGCTTCGCCGATAAACATGATCTTCGCATTAGGTGAACCGTTGAGTTCGCTCAACACAGCGCTGCGTCCACACATCGCCGGACACCGCGTACACGCTGCTGCTTCGGCTGCTAGTTCACGGAATGATTGAGCTCGAGAGTCTTTCACTAAGTTCAATGGAATTCCTTTGTGAAGGTGAATTCTACTGTCTCGACGTTGTAGTCACCATTTCGGTAAGGCCACCCATCCGGTCCAATCAATTCCAGCCGGATTGTGTGTTTGCCTTCAGTCCACCCACTTAGAACGACTTGTTCCCAACGATCGATCCACCTCATATCTTCATCGTCAACAATGTAGCGGATCCGAAACTGACCACCCTCGCCCTTGAGTTGCGCATTTGCCAAGGAGAAATCGATTACAACCGGTTTGCTCCTAATCCACGGCATCCCTATTCGGTTTGCCCAATTGGATATCATTAATGGTTTATTCGGGTCTGCTCGCTTCTTCGGATCATCAGGTGTCGCGGGTTTTTTAACAGATGGAATTGTTTCGATCTTCAAAACCTGTCGGGGCGGTGGTGAAACGAACGTTGTCGCCGTTGTGTGTGCATTCTCGTTGTTGCCGGAACAACCGAGAGATAGCAGCGCGACGATCGACAGCAGTGCCTTGAGTGTCTTCATAAGCAGTTCACAGATTACACGGATTATGTAAGAATCCGCGATGGACCAGCAAATCCCCAAGATGGAGTGCCAATGATTTTCAATAGAAAACTACGTCTCTTCGTGCTTGTTATTAGTCTCCCTCTTTTGGCCATTACATTTTTCATCGGTTGTCGCGGCAGCAACACCAACGCTCCGTCGGCGGACGCTTTTACACCCGAGATTCAACCGCTTCCAGCCCAACTTACAACTTACGAACCGATGCCCATTCCGCCGGATAATCCTATGACACCGGAGAAAGTTGCGCTCGGCCGTCAGTTATTTTTTGACGAACGACTCAGCATCGACGGTTCAAAGTCGTGCTACTCGTGTCACGTCTGCGAGCACGGATTGACTGACGGTCTACCAAAAGCGATTGGCGCCGGAAACAAACAGCTTCCGCGCAGCAGCCCGACGCTTTGGAACATCGGCTATCACAAAGAGTTTTACTGGGATGGCCGCAGCGCATCGCTCGAAGCGCAAGCCATGGCCGCATGGAAAGGCGGCAACATGGGCGTCGGTGAAAAAACGGGTGAGATCGTCGCAAAGATAAACGCGCTCCAGGGTTACAAGACGCAGTTTCAGAAAGTTTTTCAGAGCGATGCGACGGCTGAGAACATGATGAAGGCGATATCGGCATATGAACGAACCATCATCAGCGGCGACACCGCGTGGGATCGTTGGAAGGCCGGCGACAATACGGCGATCAGCATGAGCGCATATCGTGGCTGGAATATTTTCCAGGCGATCAAGTGCAACAACTGCCACGACGGTGTGCTGTTTACCGATCAGCAGTATCACAACGTCGGTATCGGCATGGACCAGAAGGAGCCGGATCCAGGACGCGGAAAGATTACGAACAAACCGGAAGAGACCGGCGCGTTCAAGACGCCGACGTTGAGAGATGTTGCGCGATCAGCGCCGTATTTTCATGATGGGAGTGCGAAGACACTCGAGGAAGCTGTCGATATCATGTTGGCTGGTGGGAAAGAGAATCAATACTTAGACAAAAAGAACCTTCAGCCGCACAAGATCTTGCCGGAGCAACGTGAGGATCTGTTGAACTTCCTGCGATCCTTAAATGTCGACTGCAAGATCACTAAACCGGCATTGCCGCAGAAGTAGAAGA
>DATEIS010000525.1:0-4223 GCA_035278765.1 Pyrinomonadaceae bacterium
GTGAGTATTATCTCGCGCGAGCCCGGGCCGCCCTGGTCATTACCGGTGCCGATGTTTTGCAGTACCAAAAGATTTCGGCCCAACGATCCCACATATGCGGCTTCGGCCAGCCAATTGGGGGCAAACTCATACTGCCAGGTCAGATTGAACTGGTGATACATCTCATCCGTGCGATTCGGATCGTTGAAACGAATCGCGCCTCCAATTGGAGCCGCGAAACTCGAACCAGGCGCTGCGACGGTAAAGGGCGCGGTTGGAACACCACGATCAAATGGATTGCGAGCCAGGAAGAATGCAGGACAACCACCCGGAACCGTTATTGGATTACAGTTATAACTGGCTGCGCCCGTACCCGGGTTGGCAGTGAGCGGCTGCGCGGCAGCAGTATCGGTCGCATAAAGCAAACCATAGCCGCCACGCAGGACTAACGTCTTATTGTCCTTAAAACCGCTGTAAGCAAATCCGATTCGCGGTCCAAAATTGTTCTTGTCGGTATCAGCGAGATCGCGACCACCGGGAGCATTCTCACCCGCCATTTGAATTGTCCTGGTTGCAGGAACGAAGTTGCTCTGTAGATCGAAGCGTTCCGTCGGAGCGGTAAAGATGTCGTAACGAAGTCCGAGATTCAGAGTGAGATCAGGATTGACTTTCCAATCGTCCTGAACGAAGAAAGCCATTTCTTTACTCGATTGGAAAAATGGACCACCCGGATCACCACGAGTCACAAACCCCGGTCGATATCCAAGCAGGAAGTTGGCTAACGAAGACCCGGTATCGTTCGGACCAATACCGTTGTAATTACCATTAACAAAGCCGCTGTTGGTGGTGCCGTACTGGTAGTTTCCCTTGGTTCCACCGTTGCGACCACCATCGTAGTTGCTGTTCTGCCTGACACGATAGTCGCCGCCAAATTTATATGTCGAATTGCCCTTCACTACGGTGACAGCGTCGGCCACATGGAAGTTATTCGAGAAAAAATAGAAGGGACCACCGTCACCGGTAAATTCCGTGGCTCGATCTTCATTGTTGAGCGTGTCGACGATTCCAACCAGCACGATACCGCTCGTGTTGGGACTGATATTGATGTTCGGAGCGCCGAGATTTGCTGAAACTGTCGGGCTGAATCCTCCGGTGCCATTGACGCCAGTATTGAAAATTCCGATCTGCACTCTGGTAACGCCAAAACGCGCATCGTTGACAACGGTTGGCGAAAAAATATGCGTATCGCCGAGCGTGAAGCCCTTCGAATCGCCAAACTCGTCGCCTGCTGATGGACCAGCCGGCAAGTCATTTCCATTCGGCGAAGTGCCGAGCGGGAAGAAATTGTCGCGCGCACGTGCTGTGCTCGATTTGCTGTAGCGACCGAAGAGCGTGTTGCTGTCAGTTATACGATGATCGATGCGAAGGTCCCAGCTATCGACGACGGCGTGTTCTTTGCGATTAGTCTGGAAGTTTCGTCCTGTCCCGGGAAGATTCGGAAGTGGAAACGCATTCACATAAGCGAGAGCAAACGGTGAGAATGGACCACAAGTCGGACAATTGCGCAGATCATTTCCCGGAATGGGCGTGCCGTTCGGAGCGAAGATAGTGCCGCGAACCGCCTTAACGGTACCGCCGCCGGCAATTGCGTAGTCAATGAGCGGTTCATTCGGTCGCAGCAGCTCGCTGAAATCGCCAACGCGCATTCTTGCCGTCGGTACCGGCACTCCCTGCGGATCGCCAGTGCCGCCAAAAATCGGCGTACTGTTTCGCTGACCATTCAACGAGAAAAAGAAGAACGAACGATTGCGCCCATCATAGAAATGTGGTCCGCCTTCGCCGGGACGTGGCAGAAAGATTGGACCACCAACCGTGCCGTAGAACTGATGCGTAACATAATTCGGCACCGGCGGGGAATTAGGATCGTCAAACCTGGCTGCCGCCGCACTCAAAAATCGACCCTGATAAATCTCACCGGCAGTGCCATGAACTTCATTGCCGCCCGACTTGAAAGTGGTTGAGATGATACCGCCACCGGCGCGACCTGACTCTGCCGAGGGAACACTTGATTCAACCTTGAACTCTGCAATCGCATCCGGTTGCGGGTAAATCGCGATCTGACCGAATTGCGATTCATTGTTGTCTACACCATCGAGGGTAAAATTGTTGTTCGTCGCGCGCGCGCCGTTAACCACCAGAACGGAACCACCGGATTCACGAAAACGGGTCGACTCGGTGTTGTTCTGACCACCACCACCATTCACAAAGTTTCCACCACCACCTAGTAGGCCGAGGTTTGGTCTAGTAACGCCCGGAGAAAGTCCGGCCAGCAAAGTAAAGTTTCTTTGCGGAATCGGGAGGTCAGTAACCTGCCTTCCAGTGATGAGATCGCCACGCACACTCGTTTCACTCTCGACCAGCGGCGCTGATTCCGCCGTGATCGTTACCGACGCACTACTTGATGCGACGCTGGCGAATTTCACGTCGAGTGGTTGGCGGGCGTTTGTTTCCACCTGCACGGCTTCAATCGTTACCGATTGAAACCCGCTGGCTTCGACTGTGACGCTGTATGGACCGGGTTCCAGGTTGGTGACGATAAAGGTTCCGTCATCGCTGGTATCAGTATTTCGAACCTCACCCGTCTTCGTGCTGGTGACCTTGACCTGCGCCTTTGCAACCAAAGCGTCATTAGGGTCTTTAACGGTGCCGACGATCGCGCCTTTGTTGTTCTGGGCAACGGCGGTGACGGCGAAAATGAAGGTGAAAAGGGCAAGCAGGACAGGCGTAGCGAATGGCTTTCTCATTTTTGATTCCTCAAGCGCTGAAAGCAAGACACAAACGACGCGGAGTTACCCGCGCAGCTCAGTTGAATTTATTCTTAAAACCTACTTGGATTGACCGAAGCGAAAGGCTCACTGCCCCGGTTTTTGCACTTCAAAACTTAGTTTGTTGTCGCAGCGAACTAAGTTTTAGTACAGAATTACGGTTGTGTCAACATTTTTTTTAGGCCGCGAAGGCAGCCGCGAACTTACTGGCGAGGACGAGGCTGAGGGCGCCGCGGAGCGTAGGATCATCGCCCAAAGTTGAAGGAAGAATGAGCGCCGAAGGCAGGCCGCGACGAACGCTGTTCGCTATCGTTTCGGTTAAGGCGTGTTCGATCAGGTCCCAGGCGCGAGCGATCTCGCCGCCGACGACAACTGCCTCGGGACTGAAGCCGATAATGAGGTTTGAGATTCCGACGCCCAGGTGCCGAGCAGTCTCGACGAGGGCTGTCTTTGCGTTCTCTTCTCCGCCCAGGGCTCGATCGACAAGCTCAATAAAAGTGAGTGGAGACTTTGTCGCCGACAACTTCAAATAACGAGCAATCGCTGCTCCTTCTGACGAGAACGCTTCCCAGCAATCGTCGCTTCCGCAAGAACACGGGACCGGAGCGCCGCGTCCGATCACCATGTGACCAAACTCGCCCGCTGCGCCACGCTGACCGCGATAGACCTGACCGTCGAAAATAATGCCGGTGCCGACGCCTTCGGCGACGAGTACGAGTATGAAGTCTCTGGCGTCGTTGACTTCGGGTCGTCCGAACCAGAGTTCTGCAAGTGCGACGGCGTTGGCGTCGTTGTCGATCACGACTGGAAGTCCGACTGCGTCTGAGATCATTTTTGAGATGGGAAGATCGCGCCAGAGAAAGTAAGGGATGTAGAGCGCCGTTCCGGTCGAAGGATCGACGAGCCCGGGAAGACTCACGCCGACGCCTTCGATCGATCCTTTGTAGCGGGTGGTGAAATCACGAACGACGCTGATCACATCGCTGATTGTCTTTTCCGGATCGGTGAGAAACTTTTTTTGATCGAGAACGCGTCCGGCAAGATCGCTTGTTGCGACTGTCGTACAGGTCGGAGTGATGGATACGCCGAGTGCGATCGGATCGGCTGCACGCAACTTTAGCAGCGTGGGGCGGCGACCGCCCGTTGACTCGCCGATTCCGACTTCTTCGACGAGGCCTTCGGTTTTGAGATCTTCGACGATGGCTGAGACTGTCGAGCGTTGAAGCTCCGTTTCGCGAGCAATCTCGGCGCGCGAGATCGGTTCACGCTCGCGCACGTAGTTCAACACGATCTGGCGATTAATATCGCGGATCGTGTTGAGTCGCGCTGCCTGAGCTTTTCGCAGATCGAGTCGTCGCATTTCTTTGTACGTACTGTAGGGGCGGCCCTCCGTGGCCGCCCGTGGTTTTGATCGTGTTC
>DATEIS010000526.1:0-3612 GCA_035278765.1 Pyrinomonadaceae bacterium
ACAAACTCAAATTCTGTTGCGCTCGATCAAGAACGTCGCTATCGCTGATGGCGACGACGAGATCGACGTTACTTACGACAAAGCACTCTCGCGTCGTCTCCTAAATGAAAACGTAGTCCTCCGCCGTGACGCGGAGATGAAAGCAAAGTTTCCCACCAAGATGCTGCTCTCCGATCTGGAGCCATTCCTGATCGACATTGCAAACCTGCCTGACCGCGCTCGTGCTGAAGACGTGCGTGTGATCAAAGAGCGGGTGCAAAAAACCGAGATCGTAGCGGCATTAGTGGATTACCAGGACCGGGGCACAACAATCGTTAAAGAATAGAGGCTAAACTCATGAACAACCTTACATCGAATACAGCAACCGCAGCGAAGCGCGCCCGGTTCATTTTAATCACACTCGTATTCACATTAATCGCCGGCGGCGTAGTTAATGCACAACAAACGCGTGCAAGCTTGCAGTCGAGCTCGTCCAATCGCTCTCAACAAAGCGACGCGGCCACGGTGTTCCGCAGCGCGCGTGATCTCATCACTGACGGTGAATGGGCCAAAGCTCAGGCAAAGTTTAGTGAGTATGTCTCAACGTATCCCAACGAGAAGAACCTCGATGCCGCGCTTTACTGGCTGGCATACACGCAACAGAGACTGGCTGAGTATGACCAGTGCCGTACGACCCTGATGCGTTTGCTGGAAAAGTATCCAAACACAAACTGGAAAGATGACGCCCGGGTGTTGATGGCTCAGATACCAAACTATGCCGCGGCAGTAGCAGCTTCAGATGAGCTCATTGCCAGGATGAGAACGGAAACCGTCGTCGTTCCGAGAATTGAAGGCGCGTATACTCTTCCGCCTAGTCAGTCGCTCGCTCCCGTAGCTATAGCGCCCGGGCAAGGTCCTCAAGGCGTTCAAGACATTCCAGGCGTTCCACGTGCGGCAACTATCTGGACGCCGGAAGCTTCCTCCAACGACTCGGCCGACGATGACGATCCATGTGAATTCAAGATCGTCGTGCTACAGGCTCTGTTTCAAACCGATCTCCAACGCGGCATCATGGCCGCGACTGAATGGCTCAAACCCGGCTCAACTCAAACCGTGCGCTGCAAGGGCGCCGCGTTGACGTTGCTCGGTCGCAACGGCGGCAAGTCAGTCACTCCAGTGATCCTCGGCGTAGCGCGCAGTGAGCCCGATCTTAAACTGCGAGCACGCGCCATTTCCGCACTCGGCGCAACTAACGACGACAGCGTTGTTGACGCGCTGCGAGACTTCGCACTCAGCTCACCGGAGAACGACATCGTCGAAGCATCGCTCTATGCGTTGAGCAAACACACTGGTGAACGCGCGATCGCAGTGCTTAGCGACATCGCGATCAGTGGCAAGGTAACGACACAACGGAAGCTCGCGATCGCGAGTATCGCGAGCCGTCCGGGTGAGCCTGCTGTCGACGCCCTCCTCCGGATTTACGACGCGGATCAAACTGTCGAAATTCGCAAAGCCGTCATCTCCGGTTTCGGAAACCGCAAGAGTGAACGAGCCGGCGCCAAACTCTTCGACATCGCACGCAGCTCAGACAATATCGAATTTCGCAAATCGGCAATCAGTGCTATCTCGCGACGCGGCGGAGAAAAGGCAATCGAGTTCCTGCTGAGTCTCTACGACACCGAGAAGAACGAGGAGTTGCGCGATCAGATCATGAGTGCGTTGGGTTACGGCAGCAATGTCTACGTCGCAGCCTCCTCAGGCCAGGGTGTCGGCGTGGGCGGCTCAGGCAGAATGAACGACCAGCGTGTGGTGCAGAAACTAATCCAGATCGCGAGGGATCAGAATGCTCCGATGGAACGTCGCAAGCGCGCGATCGGCTGGTTGAGCAGGAGCAAAGATCCTCAAGTGCTCAAATTTCTCGAAGACTTGTTGAAATAAATCGCAGTCATTGAACGTCTAAGGAATAGGATTATGATTCGGAGAAACATAATCTCAGCAGCCATCGTTATGGCTTTAAGCGTCGCTGCGCTGGGGCAAACGAAGAATTTCACGCCCGTGGACGGCGCCAATCTGAAAGCCAAAATCGAAAGCGCCATCATCGCCGGCAAGGCAAATGCCCCCAATGGCCGGTTCTGGGTGGGTTACCAGTTTGAAGTCCGACCCGGTGTCGCGGTCGATTTCGAAATAGTCGACAGCTCTGGCGGTGTCTATATGTCGATGGACGGAACCTCGATGATGTTTGACCCGCGTCATGAAACACGCGAGCTCGGGGTGTTTCTTCTCTTCGACACGCAGCGCGACACTTTCACTCGAGCGGAAGTCTACAATCTTCGTCGCGATCGCGAGTTCAGCAGCTATCCCGTTTACTGGGCCGGGCGCATCTCGAACGAAGAGAGTTTGAACTATCTGAAGTCGATCGTGGATTCGCCTGCGCCTGAGATAAATCGACTGTCCGAACGCGCAACTTTCGCGATTGCAGTTCACGACGACGCGCGCGTTGATCCGATGCTCATGGAAATGGTCCGTCGACCCATCGCCGATCCGATGCGCTCGCGAGCTATCTACTGGCTCGGTAATACCGGCGAGAGCGTCGCAAAGAATACATTCTTCACAGAGATTATTCGCAACAACCAGGAGAGCAGCGAAGCTCGAAACTCGGCGATGTCGGCGCTTGCAATGAGCCGTTCCGCCGCCACTCTCCCGCTGTTGCAAAACATGTTCGAAACGATGACTACGCGCGAGTTGAAGCGACGCGCGCTTACCGGCATCAGCCGCAACGACAACAGCGATGGCGCTGCGACTTACCTCATCCGAGTTGCCGAGACTGAGAAGGATCTCGAACTGCGCAAGAACGCGATCGCGAGTCTTGGCCGTGTTGCGGGACAAAAAAGTTTAGGAGCACTAACCACCACCGTCGACAACGATGTAGAGATCGAACTCCAGAAGCAGGCAGTAATTGCCATTGGACGTCGTGCGAAAGATGAATCCATCCCAATTCTGATTCGCACAGCCCGGAACCATCCAAAAATGCCCGTCCGAAAACTGGCGATTCAAGTTCTCGGACAAACTGGGGATGAACGCGCCGTCGCGTTCTTCAGGGAACTCTTGAGCAAGGATTAAAAATGTAATGAGTAGTTCATTTCACAATATCAACACCTTGAGAGAAGCGGCGATGACACTTTTGCGTGAGGTGGAGTCGCTTGCCAGCCAACAGGAACCGCAAACCACCCGGCGGCTCGGGCTTCAGGAAGAGATGCAGCGTTATGAAAGCGAACTCATTCGCGATGCACTACACCGCACGCGCGGCAATCAACGACGGGCCGCGAAGCTGCTTGGGGTGAAGGTTACGACGCTCAACTGCAAGATCAAGCGTCTCGGGCTGCATCAGACAACATCACAGGATTTACAAGATTTGAACCAGGATATACAGGAAATCCCTTGTCCATCCTGAAAACAGGATTTGCACTTGGACGAGGTCAGTACCGTAACGCGGTAGCGTCGGGTAACTCCCGTAGGTGCAATAGTCCGGTTATTGATCCAACGTCGACCCGACGCTACCGCGTTACGGTACTGACCTCTTCCAAGGATGACCTGTGAGGCACAGCCCCCCTTCCGACACACTTACTGTATACG
>DATEIS010000527.1:0-5778 GCA_035278765.1 Pyrinomonadaceae bacterium
TTACTTTCCCGGCGATCTTCGCGATCAAACCGCAGTTCTTCGATCCAGCTCCGGCGATCACGATCACCGCTCAGTTTACAGTCGTCGCGCTGTAATTCTTTCAACGCCCCTCCTCTATTTGAGTGGCAGCGGCCGTCGCCTTTTGGTGACGGCCGCACCACCATATCTCACTCCCCCTCAAGGAGACCCTTTTATGCCCCGCAAATTCCTTTTCATAACAATACTGCTCATGTTCAGTGCTGTTACCTGTTTGGGACAGTCGACGACCGGAACGGTCAGCATGAGCGCAACGGTATCAAAATTTGTCGAGATCAATTCCGGCGGCGCCGTCACTCTTACCGGTAACTCAGGTGGTGGCGTGACCACGGATGGAGTAGTCAATACTCCGCTCGCCGTGGCGATAAATCTTGGCGAGCTTGGTCCAAGCAACACAAATCCCTTCGTCACTGCATCGGTACCACTCAAGGTCCGCTCCAACGCGGCATACGTCTTATCGATGACGGCAACCGTGACGAGCTCCGGCAGCTCGAGCAGCCGAATTGGCGCCGCGGATATTGGATTCGGCCTGGGAACGGTTTCGCGAACAGGTGTCGGCGTGAATACGGGTGGCTCCGACACAAACGCAACCTCCGGTGATCCAACTCTGGCCGCGAACGGATCCGTGAACGGAACCACCGGTCGCTACGAGTTCACCGCCGTGAGATCAAACCTCAGCGCCTTCTCGTCTGCCACGACTGCACTCAGTGGTCCAATCATCATGAATGCGGTGCCGCGCAGCAATGCAAATGGACTCACCGTACCGGCACTGTTCGCAGTGAAGCCCCAGTTTTTCGAAAACGGCACGACCACGATCTCCGTTACTTTCACCGTGACCGCACCGTAATGCGATTGCGCAACGTCACATTCTCACTTCTCGTCATCCTGATCTGTCTCGCCTTCGCTCGTACGACTCCCGCACAAGCACTGGATATCAGCAGCGGCGGTCAGCCAACGATTACAGGCGCGGTGGGCGGATCTGTCACCGGAAGTGCGAACGTACAGGACGATCTGGTAGTGACGATCAATTTTGGTGAAGTCTCGCCGTTGAATACGAATTCGATTGTGAAGGTAATGGTCCCGTTCGCGCTTCGCAGCAATCAACCGTATCAGGTTGCGGTTTCGATGTCGGGGCCAACCAACCCTAATGGCCAGGCTCTGCAAGCGTCGGATATCGGGTTCGGCATTCAGAATCCGCGTCTCCTGGGTGGCGCCGGCAAAATTTGCACCCAGAGCACTCACATCATTCGTTCACCCTTCAATAACGATCCCGCCTTTACTGCAACTGTCGGAAGTAACGGCCGCGTCTCTTACCAATCATCACTGGCTAATTTGTCTGGCTCGACGATCGTACTTAGCGGTCCGGAGCTTTCAAAAAATAACAGCTCCAAACGCCAGCAAAGTGACGGATGGGTTTTCGACGCCATCTTCACTCTCACGCCGCAATTTTTCGCTGCTGGAGTTTCCTCTGTAACGCTCACTTTCAGCGTCTCGCCTGGTCCTAACGTACCCTGTTGAAAGGTTTCCAGATTGATGTTGCCGACTAACAATATTGTCGCCGCTCTTATTCTGACTTTGCTTATCGTGGTCTGCGTTAACGCGCAGAGTCCCGAGCCAACGCCGACACCTGCCGGCAACGGCATTTCACTCGCTCCAGCACGGCTTGAGCTGGAGATGCAACCGGGGTCCGAAACGACAGTGGTTGTGAATCTCGACTACCACGCCGTCGGTGAAAACCCACAACCGGTTCGAATCGTCGCCAGCTTGAACGATTGGACCATCGATCGAGATGGACAGGTAAAGTTTGAGAGAGCCAACACGTTGCCCAACTCGGCGAGTCCCTGGCTGATCTACAGTCCGGCGGAAACAACTGTGATACCGGGAAAGTTACACGCGATCAGAGTCACAGTCTCAGTTCCGAAAGACGCCACTCCCGGAGATCACCTGACGGCCCTGATCATCGAACAGCGACCGGACAACATCAAGCTCAATGAGAATCGACGGCAGATGGTCATTCGATATCGAATGGGAGCAGTTTTCTATATCAAAGTTCCGCAACTGCGCCGGCAGGGCTCTTTGGAAAGTCTTCGCGCCGAGGCAACTGAAGATCAGGTAGTCGTTTCACCACTACTCAAGAATGCCGGTAACAGCGTGATTCGTCCTCTCACTTCGTTGAAGGTTATGAACGGTTCCGGGGTTGCGGTTGCTGAGTTGCCGCAAAAGGAGTCGTTGCCGTTGCTTGGTGGCGCCGAGTTAGCGCAGCCGATCGTACTCGAGACGCGTCTGGCGCCGGGTACTTACAACGTGAAGTATCGAGTCGATTTTCAGGACGGTAGCAGACCGACTGAGGGCATCACTGAATTTGTGATCCCGCAGTCGCAACGAACGTCAAATGGGCCGACCAACCGCGGGCTGGCTGCGGCTGCAAACGAATGAGTAACGTGATCTGCAAAGCATTGTTTGGAGAAGCAAGAGTGCCACCGCTCGAAACGCGTGGTCCACTGGCTACGAGCACGGGTCGAGATAGATCCAGAAGGTTGAGTACTGGTGACGTGCTTTCATCCAATCCACGCACGTCAAACTGTCGCGGCACGTTGAACTCACTGATCGCCTGTGGTGAAATCAACGTCCCGGTGGCACGCACGTCTATTACCGAGAGTTGAGTAACTTCGGCTGTGTTCGACTCGACGGCAGCCGAGATTTTGAAACTGCTATTTGAACGCACAAGCAAAGGCACGCGAATAACCGGAGCATCTGTTTCCGCACCCGACCAGGTTACTCGGACAGTGTTGCCGGTACTCACTAAGTCGCCAGGAATTGAATTCGGGAGGACCGACAGAGCAACGGTTTCACTGACGGTGCTTTTCATTGTCACACCGCCTGTTTGCGCCTCTACGCCGGCAGGTCCAAGAAACAACACTGCGACTATCGTGAAGACATGGCGACACTTCAGCCTTGGCCGTTTCGCAGGCATCACGTGAGAACTCCTGAGTTTAGATTGCTGAGTTTATAACACAGTTAAAGGCAGTTCGCCTCCAGGAAAAATCCCCACCTATATGCACACCCTGTTCCGAGTTATCCTGATCTTGACTGTCGTTAGCATCGCGACGGGACGATCGAGTGTGCTTGGGTTCGAGGGCAAGACGACTAAACCCGCGACTCCGAAAGCCGCACCGCAGGAAACCTCGGTAATTATCGTTAACGAACGCCCGCTCGTTGGGCCAAACAGTACCGTCCAGCTTCGCGGCGGACGATTATTTCTTCCCATCGCGACAATTGCGCAGGCACTCGGCGATACATTCAGTTCCGATTCAACTCAGCGCGTGGTCACGATTCGCCGTCAAAACGGGACAGCGGCGGTGTTTAATGCCCCACTAAACGAAGTGCGCGAAAACGGCGCCCTGGTGCTCACAGTTTCCGGCACCGCTGACTTAGTCTTCCCGCCAACTCCGAACGAGCTAATGCTGCCCGCCGAGATCGTCGCTGCCCTTCTCGACGTGGTTGTTCGTCGCGATGAAAACAACGCCATTGTCATCAGTCGCAAGGGTGTTCAGGCTGGCACAATTCGCACTGGAGCGAAGCATGCGCCGTGGGAACTTTTTCAGATCGAATACGACTACAACTACAGTCGTTACACAACGGAAGGTGATCACAGTCTGGTGTTGCGCGGCACTGGTCGTGTCGGCGATGCACGACTGAGTTTTCTCGCGAACACAGCGTACGGAGTGACTCGCAATTCGCGCCCCACATTAGAGGGCGGAACTATCAGACTCGATCGTCCCAATGGTCAGAGTTTTGTTGGCGGCGAGTTTGGCACGGGGACCGACGTAGAATTCCTAAGCGCGGCCGTGCGCGGAGGTTTGGTCCAACTGCCTTTGAATCGTGTGCGTCTTGATTTTTTTGGCGGGCAAACGACTTCCGGAATCACGCAGATACCTTCCACTTCCGATCCTGAGAGCTTCAGACTGCGGCCATACTCATTCAAGTATGACACTCGTGTCTTCGGCGCCTTAGTAACAACTGCCACACAGGCGGCGCGTCAGTCAGACTTCACTCTCTCTGCGGGCGGTATGCACTTCGGTGGATCGAATCGCACGGGAAATTTGGTCGCTGGCGGCGTGAAGTATCTCTCGGGTCTCAATCGTCTCCAGGCTGATGTGGCGGTGGGCCAATTCTCGGGAGTCAACCGTACCGGAATTCAAACACGCGGAACTGACATGGCGATCAATCTCACCGGTTCGTATCAACTGACAGTTGAACTCGTCATGCAAGCGCGGTATGCGTACGTGGGCAAAAATTTCCTGAGCCCTCAGAGCGGACTATACGAACCAAACAACCTCGTGGCAGGCGGCGTGAATTGGCAACCACGACGATGGTTCACAGCAGCTTTGAGTGCCAGCAATGCGACTACACCAGGTCGCGCAGGTCAATTCAATCGCTACATAACTGGAAGCGTCACTCTTGCACCCGACAACTCGTTGCCGTCTCTCTTTATCTCACACACGCAAAGCGGCACCACACAACTGCGAAACTCGGCGTTCACGTTAATCACTGCGACGAAGAAGTTTCAGCGTTGGACTATGTTCCTCAACGCTTCGCGCGTTAAGACATTCGGGAATCAGGCGCTCAACGGGCAGGTTGGCGGAAACATCCGGATCAATGAATGGAATACTCTCGAAGTGAGCCAGTCTGTAGGTAGTCAAGGCGTCCTCAACGGCATGGCTACGTGGCGAGTGTCGAACCTATTTAACAATCGAGTGGGCTTGAGTGGCGGGCTGGGTTACACCAGAAGCAATTCAAATCCGTTTCACACTTCGCAGTATCTATCCACCTCGATCAAGTTGCCGCGCAACGGTTCACTGCAGTTCAGTTATTTAAAGACACAGAGCGGCACGACTGCATTGCTCAGTCTGCACGGATTGCTGTTCTCTTCCAAGCGTGCCGAACGTGCGATCAATGGACCACTTTCGGACCTCGGTTCGTATGCGGCGGTGTATGGTCGGGTTTATCAGGATGTGAATCTCAATGGGCGGTTTGATCCGGGTGTCGATCAACCACAGGCAAATGCGCAGGTGCGTGTTGATGGCAGTCGTTACGTGGTTTCAGATGCAAGTGGAATGTTTCGCGTCGACAGCGTTTCGCGCGGAGAGCACTCGGTGTATCTCGACCTGCTCTCGGTTCGCGCCGATCTTACGCTTTTGGACCAGACTCAGCAGTTGATAGTGATCGAATCGAATCGCGACGTCATCGTGGACTTCCGCGTCGTGCGCACTGGACGTATTAGTGGCGTGGTGTGGCTCGATCTGAATGAGAACGGGCAGCTTGATGAATCCGAACAACCGTTATCCGACGTTCGCATCGTCACCGGCAGCGGTCGCGACACCCTGACGAATGATAAAGGTTATTTCATCATCGGCGACCTGCCTCCGGGCGAGCACATTGTCCTGCTCGACGAGAAAACAATCCCCGAGCAAACCCGCTCCCTCCTCGGCTCACAAACAATCAAAGTCGCCGCGGGCAACGAAACCACCACAACCTTCCCCGTCGCCCCGTTACCCGCTCAGATCAAAAAATTCCCACGGTAGGCTTTACAGGATTACAAGATTAGACAAGATTTACATGTTAATCCTGATAATCCTGTAATCCTGTGAAGCCAACCTCAAAACTCACGACCACCAGCGCCTCGTTTCAGTTATGGCTTGAGGAACTTCGCGATGCCGTTGATGAACATCTGGACGGCAA
>DATEIS010000528.1:0-53694 GCA_035278765.1 Pyrinomonadaceae bacterium
GCTTCCAGTGAAACCATGAGCGTCAGGAAAGTAAAGGGAAAAGGATCGAAATGGGTGATACCTGGAATTACATTCAGAAGAATCCAGCCGCCGAACCAGACCGCATTCACCCAGACAAACGTCATGCTGCCGCAGAAATTCGCGATCTTCTCGGCGACGCGATCTGCCTGTGTTCGCTGTTCTTTGGCCGCTTGTTCAAGTCTCGTTATGGTCGCGACATTCTGCTCTGTCAACTGCTCGGCAGATGAACGAGCCGGCTGGTTTCCGTTAGGAGCTCCAGTTGATGATGTTTCTTTCTTCATGAAGCAGGTCCACACTCCCGATGGCAATGTCGGACCAAACTCTGAACACAAGCATCGCGATTAGCGGGGAGGCCTGCCAATGTATTGTTTGTCATAAATCCCCCTTGTTGCGCCGCACTCAAATGAATCACTCGTCGGCGATTTGGCAGTCATACCGAGACGAAGCAAGTTCGATGCCTAATGCCTTGGTGTGCACTGGTTGGCATTAGGGATAGACATACGCAAGGCCATTTGCCTTATTTCTTATAGACCGCAATCCCCCAGAAGTTTATGTCGGGCGGCAGGGCGTTCCAGTGGTCGAACGCGTGCGAATCATCGGACTTGTATCGCAACTTATAGTTGCCAGCAGGCAGCGTGATTTGCGCATCAACTTTCCTGTTCTTGCCCGCGCCACCGGCATGTGCGGTCTTGGCCTCCTGCATCTCCCACACACGTGACCCTTTGTCGTCTTCAATCCAGCCGTAGTCAAACATCTCACCGCCCTGACCTTCGCCGATGGCAAAGATACGAACGTCCTGACTACTCGGCAGATTAAACGCCACACTCTTGTCTTCTTTGTCCAGCACTTGAACGATCTGCGCAAGCATTGGCAGCTTCACGAGTTCAGCGGGCATCGGCATGGAATAAAGCTCTCCATACATTTTCATAAACTGCGCGGCCTCGGTTGTGCGTCCCACGCTTTGATAGATCCTGAACTTCGTGACCATGTCTGTGCGATAGACGTCGGCGTACGGTTTTGCCGCGACAGCGTTAAGCTGATTTTTCAAGTCTGTAACCGGAGCGGTCCAACTGATTTCGGAAATGTTCTCGCCGAATTTCTCCGGAAAGATGAACGTCTTCAAAAAAGCCATTGCTACCGCAGAGCTTAGGGCATTACCGGAGCCGAGGTCCGTCGGGCGGCTGAGATTGTCAGAGTTCGCCATTATGATGAACGTAATGTTTTGCTCAGGCACTTTCAAAATAAAAGACGAGTTGCCGGTCCAATAGCCGTAATGCCAGAACATCTTCGTGCCCTTGTAGTTCTGCGTAAACCAACCCAACCCGTAGGGAAGCGACTCACCTTTGGTTGAGACAGCCGGTGTGAAAGCGAGTTGTTGAGTTTCTTTCGTAAGAAACTTGTTCTGATCGATCGCAATGTCATACTTCGCCATATCAAGAACTGTTGAGATCAATCCGGCGGAAGTGCTGAATCCCTGCGGGTACCTTATTTTCGTGGTTTTAAATTCGCGATCGAGGGCATAAGGTTGGGCCAGTATCTTTCCGACCGTGTCGAATCTCTGCTGGTGCTTTTCCGTAATCATTGCCTGGACCAATGGCGACGAGTGCGCATGGACCAGCTTCCAGGCGCCGTCTTGTTTGTTCCAGAAGTATGAACTCCTGGACGGGGCGTTAATGCGCGGTGGTCCATTGGCAGGCGTGACGGTTGAACGCGCAAAAAACGTGGTGATGGCGCTGTCGCCGTAAACCGCTGTCTCGAGGTTGTTGATCTCCATCTGCACTTTCAAGCCACCCTGGAATGCTCCCCTCAGATCGTCCACATCGATAAAACGAGTTAGAAAACCACCCTCGCTGTAAAAGCGATTTTGTTGCGGTGCGAGACGCCGCTGAATCTGGTCAACGTTGCCGGAGTTGTAGCCCGCAACGATATCCATCACTGCGGCTTTCACTTCGGCTTCTGCCGCCTGGCTGGCGGCGTTTGGTGATTTCGTGCTGACAAACGTGGGCACGTTCGGCGCCGTCTCATTCATGCCGAGAGGATCGAGAATGTTTGCAATTAGAAGTTCGGCGAATGATTTGCCGGTCGCCCTTTCAACCACCTTGTCCAGTTCTGCAAAGCGATTGCCGTTATAGCGGTACTGCTCGCCGGGATTTCCTTCGGATGTGTGGGAGAACAAGTGGCGCACTCTAATGACACCATCGCTTTCAAGCGTGATGCCGTACTTCGAAACAGGATCGTCCAGTTTGATCTTTCCCTCCTGGACCAACTGCATCAGAATCGTTGACGCAAACGTTTTGGTCAACGAAGCGAGGTGATACGCGGTATGTTCGGTTGCAGGAATCTTATTCTCAACATCCGCATAACCGAAGCCCTTTGCCCAAATCACTTTTTGATCTTTCACGATGGCAGCGGAGTAAGCCGGTATCTTCAGTTCTTGTCGCAGACTTTCGAGCCACGTTTCAAAGCGAGCGATCCGCGACGTTGGGTCAGTCGTATGTGCGTCTGTGGTCCGGATAGATAGGGTTTGTCCCAGAACGGCCACGGTCAGAAGGAGTGCGACTAAGCGTGGTGCTTTTAACTTCATAACGATCTCATTTCCTTTATTGAGGTGACTGTTTGCCCGCCTGTTGCCGGTACACTTCAAAATCGCTCCAGACCTGTCTGATCATCCCGGGATCAACTGCTCTGATTTCGGGAGTCGTCGGATTCTGTTGTGAAACGACCTGCAAACTCATCTGCTTGCACTTGTCGGGCGCGAAGGTCTCCGCTGAATAGGTATACACGCCCGCGTACGCGGTGCGCTGCTTCATCTTGAGGTAGCTTGATAGACTCTTAACGAATTCAATTCTTCCTCGCTGAATCGGCGTAACTGGTTTGCCGTCGCACGTCAGCGACATCTCCTGGAAGTCGGCTTTAAATTTAAAATCTGCCGGCAGCATCATTGGCCCACCACTCATCAGTCCAACTCCCAGCGTCAGCAGACTCAAGAATGTAGATTTCCCCGTGGCGCTCACTTCCGGCACCACAAGCAGATGGACCACAGGCCTCATCTGGTTGACATAATCACCCCAGTTCCGAAGCTCGTAGAAGCTATTCGACATCACCGGTGAAGTAATTATTCCGTCTTTTTCGATCTTCTTCTTCTGGCGCTCAAACGCAATTCGACTCCGCTCAATGAGGTAGTGCTTTAGCACGGGCGTAATCATTGTCAACTGGTATTCCCCGAAGTCTGCTTCGTAAGCCTTTGTCCTGAACTTTTTGACATCCACTTTATTCTTTAAGACTTCTGCGGGATAAGAGTCTCCGGGCTCGGTTGGAAGCATTTCAGCCGACGGGAAGGCGGTAGCTTCTTTGATCATTTGTCTCGCCTTTGCGAGAAGGGCTTGAGAATCTTGAATTCTGATTACTCCCGAAGCTCCGGATCTGGTCCCGTTCTGATCCACGAATTTGAGTACACCAATCATTTCACCCACAGCGTTGAAAACAGGAGCGCCTGAGTCGAAGCTCGCGATTTTAAAATCGGGGATGATGCCGTTTCCTGTGCTTCTTAACATGCCCGCCGTGAGTGTTTTGTTTCGAGCTAGAGGACTGCTAATCGTGAATACTCGTGCGCCATCAAGGCCTGGGTTGGCTTCCGCCATTGCCAAACCTTTACAGGACGGACAAGTAGAGAGGTCGACCCACAAGACAGCAAGATCTAAATCGGGATCATTTGCGACGAGCCTGGCGGCAACTTTTTTACTGCCGTCAAATTGAACTCGCAGTTCCTTCGATCCTTCAATCACGTGTTGACTGGTGAGAATTAACCCCGTGCTATCGACAATTGATCCGGTTCCCTGAGCTAGCTCTCCCTGCACATTTACAACGCCGTCGCTCAATACGTGCAACAGATCGTCTTCGTCAACAATTCGTCCGCGCCTCAGTGCGTCATCAGCCGCTGTGATCGTCGAATTTGCATTGTTCAGATCCACCAGGGCTGTGCCCCCTGATTCAACCTTCAGCTTGATGGACCATTCATGGCTCTTCCGATTAATAATGAGTGGCTTGTCTGACTCGACAACGTAATCGCCCGGTATCAGCGAAAGAGAGACGGACCCATCAGCTGTCGTCTTGACGCGAATTGCGGAAATCGCGACGTCTGGCGAATCGGCATTTAGCTTCTTAACCACGAGGCCAAAATTTTGGACCGGATTTGACGGCTTATCCGTGTCATTCAGTGAAACTTTGATCACGACCTTACCGAGCGTCCGACTCTGCGAGTGAGCAGGCGCAGAGAAAGGCGCCGTGAGTGCAGTCGCCAGAAAAACGAGTAGCACGGCAAATCTTTCTGGCCGGTAGCGTACATTTCGCGACATTCGTCAACTCCATCAGGACAGATAGTTGGAAGAACGCTTTGACTACAGGTTTATCCACAGATTACGCAGAAAAGATTTGAAAAATCTGTGTAATCTGTGGATTAAAACACTCAATGATTCAGTGACTCAAGGGATTCACGCTCGCGGAGATCGGTGTTCTGTTAGGCAAACACCGCCGCGCACAGATTTGTGTAAATTATTGCCTTTGGGGTACGCAGAAGCTAACGTAGCTGATTGCTTGAGACGCATGATCGAAGGTATCGCGATGAACGTGGGTGCGGTAATCCTGGCGGCTGGATCATCCTCCCGCATGGGAAGCCCCAAACAGACGCTTCTTTTTCAAGGCAGGAGTCTGCTCAGACGCGCAACATTAGCTGCGCTCGACGCGACGTGCCGCCCCGTCGTCGTCGTGACGGGCGCAAATGCAGAAGTATCCAGACGCGAGTTGGATCAACTCGATGTGCGTGAAGCGTACAATCCTGATTGGGAGACTGGGATGGGATCGTCGGTGCGGACCGGTATTGAAACTCTTATCAGTCTCGACGCCGAGGTAGCTGCAGTTGTGCTGTTGGTTTGCGACCAACCTCATGTCACCTCATACGTTATCTCGAGCTTGATCGCAGGTCACCACACCACCGGACGACCCGTTATTGCCTCGGCTTATGGTGAAAGCTTTGGCGTGCCGGCGCTTTTCAGTAGAACGCTGTTTACAGAGCTGACTCAATTGCGAGGCGTGTCCGGCGCGAAAGAGATCATTAAGAGACATGTTTCCGAAGCGCACTTCCTGCCATTCCCGGAAGGCGAGGTCGATGTAGACACTCCGGATGATTTTTCGTCCTTGAAGTAAATTTTTGACGACCTACCTGAGAGACTCACTTAAACCGCAAAATCATTTGGCACTCATCTTGCCCGAGAGCTCTCGCACCTACAAAGGTGTTCCAAACGAATGCAGCCCTGCGGTAGTCGTGCAGGTTGAATCTTATGAGTGCTCTGGTTCCAAAAGTCACACGCGAACTTACCAGGATGAGGCGAACGCTCCGAGAAACGTTCGGCCTCGACAAACTCCGCCCCGGCCAGGCAGAAGTCATGCGTTCTGTGCTCGAGGGCAACAACACGCTCGCCATCATGCCGACCGGAGCAGGGAAGTCGCTCTGTTATCAACTGCCTTCTTTGCACCTGCCCGGCACGACTGTGATCGTGTCGCCGCTCATTTCGCTGATGAAAGATCAGGTGGATAAGTTGGAAGAGGCAGGCCTCGAAGCCTCGCAGTTGAATAGCTCGCTGACAACTGAGGAGCACGAGGAGAATCTCGAACAGATAAAGACCGATAAAAGCGATTTTATCTTTGTTACGCCCGAGCGTTTCACAACTCAGGAATTCCTGGGTGAGTTGCGCAAGCGTGACATCAATTTTGTGGTGATTGACGAAGCGCACTGCATCTCGGAATGGGGGCACGATTTTCGTCCTGCATATTTATCGCTTGGCGCCGCAATCAAAACGCTCAGTTCGCCACCTGTACTAGCTTTAACTGCCACCGCGACGCGTGAAGTCTCTGCCGACATTGAGAAGCAACTCGATCTCGGAAAACTTCAGGTAGTGAAGACGGGTATTTATCGACCCAACATTCATTTCGAAGTTAAGCGAGTTACTAATGAGCGTGAAAAGCACGAAGAGCTCGTCCGAATTCTGAAAACACAGGAAGGCGCCGGCATCATCTATGCTGCGACCGTCAAAACAGTCGACGAGTTGACGGATTGGCTGAAAGCGTTCGACTTCAAAATCGAGAAGTACCACGGACGCATGAACGCAAGCGAACGCAAGCAGAACCAGGATGCGTTCATGAACGACGAGCTCGAAGCAATCGTGGCGACGAATGCCTTCGGCATGGGCATCGACAAACCGGATATTCGTTTCGTGGTCCATTACCAGATGCCCGGCTCGCTCGAAGCGTATTACCAGGAGGCCGGACGAGCCGGTCGCGATGGTAAGCCCGCGACGTGCAGTTTGTTTTATCAACTCGCGGATCGGCGCACTCACCAGTTCTTTCTCGGTGGTAAGCATCCGAAGTTCAACGACGTTCTCGCCGTTTATCAAGCATTAGAAGCCTTAGGTGCGGTTGAAACTCCGGTTGCACTGTCAACCGTTCAGGAACATGCAAACACAGTGAGTGACGGAAAGGTGCGCGTCGTACTGTCGCTATTGAAGGAAATGAAAGTCGTCAGGGAACTGCGCGGAAGTCAGTTCAGATTGTTAACAGTTAACGCTACGCAACGCGAACTTGAAGTCCTCTCGCGCATGGCGGAAGAGAAAGCGGGTAAGGACAAAGAGAAATTAGAGCGAATGATGCAATACGGGCAGAGTGCGATGTGCCGGTGGCATCTCTTGCACGATTACTTTGGAGAAGCGATGCAGGAGGAGCGTTGCGGAAACTGTGATAACTGTGTGCACCCGTTAGCGGAGCAAATCTCACTACCCTCAAAGACACCCAATCGGTCTTTAGTTCTCTAATATCACTATTGGTAAAACCATTTAGCAGCCCTCTAAGGCAGTTTTCGCAAAGTCGCAAAGTTGCAACGAGGAAGTAGAAGAGCCTGTTTCTTGCCACCTTTGCGTCTTGGCGTGAGAAACGCGCGAATAAAAAGTCTTGACCTGAAACAAAATTGGTACTATAAGTTTCGCGTCCAAGTCCAAATTGTTATGACCAATTCTACTGTTCGAAAGTTGAAGATAGTTCAACCTGTTCGTTCCGGGCAGACTACCGAACAGGTTGTCGCTCGTGTGTACGAGCTCATCAAGCACCAGGACCTGAAGCCCGGAGACCGCTTGCCACCCGAGCGCGAGTTGTCAAAACAGTTGGGAGTTAGCCGTCCTTCTTTGCGGGCGGGACTGAGTTCCTTGATTTCCATGGGCGTGCTCCAGTCGCGACAGGGAGCGGGAACTTTCATCGTCGACGGACCGCCGGCACTCGATAGCGAACCACTGCGTTTGCTTGCTCAACTCCACGGTTTTAGTTTCGAACACATGTTTGAGACTCGATCGGTGCTCGAGGTGGGCGCCGCTGGTTTGGCCGCGGAGCGCGCGACGGGAGAACAGCTAGCCACGATGTCGGAACAGATTGCCGACATGTTCGCGGCGTTGAAGGATCCGCAGCAATTCCTCGTACACGACGTTGCGTTTCATCGAGCGGTTGCAGCGGCGTCAAACAATCCGACACTAGCGACACTGGTCGAGATGGTCTCGGCAATTCTTTACGAACGCCGCCGCGAAACTATCGAACGAGCACACGACTTCAACGAGGCTCTTGAGTTGCATCGGCGAGTTTATCGCGCCATTCGCGCGCGTAAGCCCGACGAAGCTCGTGAAGCGATGCGCGAGCACATCATACGTGCTCAGCGGGCGTTTGCGCTGGAAGAGAAACAGGCCACAGATAACACGGAAAACGGAAACGATTAGCACGGATTAGCTCAATAACAATCCGTGTTCATCTCCTTATTGAATTTGTCCCAAGCAGGGACAATTGAGCCCAAACCAATTTCCGGAGGACCGCGTCATGTTGCTACTAAATCGCACAGTCGTGTTGATGGTGCTGATCGCCGTCACTGCTTCCGTTGCTCTTGCACAGGCAAACGCAAAAGTCAGCGGTACCGTTACTGATCCGAATGGCGCGGCCGTACCCGGAGCAGTTGTAAAACTCATAAATCAAGCAACTAAGATCGAGGTTGATGCCACGACCAACGGGGATGGTTATTTTAACTTCGTGAATGTGAATCCCGCGATGTACACGTTGCGGGTTGAAGTCACCGGGTTCAAAGGCGTGCAGAGCGCACCTTTCGACGTGGGTGTCAGTGAAGCAGTAACTCAGAATGTCGCACTAACGCTGGGCGCGGTCTCGGAAACAGTGGAGATCATGGCCGGCGCTGAGCTCATTCAACAAGCTTCATCAGATCTCGGCACCGTCATCCCCGAGAAAGTGGTCCAGGACCTGCCGCTCAACGGCAGAAACTTCACGCAGCTTTTGACGTTAACTCCCGGCGTAACACCTGTCTCGACATCTCAAAACCGGAACGTGGGTGGCGTCGAGGGAAACGTCGGCATTCCTGGTTCCGGTTTTGCCGATCCGTCATTCCACGGACAGGAAAATCGTTCCAAGCTCTATTTCTACGACGGCATCATCAACACCAACGTCCGTGGTCCGACGTATATCGTCATTCCAAACATCGATCTGGTGCAGGAGTTCAAGGTTGTTGGCCACGACTCTCGCGCTGATTACGGCGGCGCTGCGGGCGGCGTCGTAAACATGGTCTCAAAATCGGGCGGCAACAAGTTTCATGGTTCCGCTTTTGAGTACGTGCGCAACGATGCGTTCGACGCGCGCAATCCCTTAGACGTTTGCACCACGGCGCGCTGCAAACCAGGGCAGGGAGTTCCCGATCAACCTTTGCCGTTTCGGCAAAACCAGTTTGGCGCAACGCTCACTGGTCCAATATTCCGGAATCGCACTTTCTTTTCAGTCGGCTATGACGGCTGGCGCTACAGCCAACCGACACTCGCATTGACGTATGTGCCGACAGCCGCTGAGATAAATGGCGACTTCACCAACACTCCCTTTCGCCGCCGCATTTTCAATCCATTTTCAACGCGACAAGTAGGGAACAACTTTGTTCGTGACGAGTTTCGTTGTGATGCGTCCGGCACTCCGCTTCCGGTGAATTCACTCAAGCAACAGGATCAGACGATCGGCGCGCCCTGTTTCAAGATTCCGCAAGCATTGATCTTCGCGCCCATGCAGAATTTCTTTAAGACTTATGCTCCCGCGCCAAATCTCTCGGGCGATCCGACAAACAACTTCGCGCAGATCCGCCCATCGACAAACAACTCCAACAGTTTTCAAGTCAGAATCGATCATCGCTTCAGCGAAAACGACAGTATTTTCTTCCGCTACACGCAACAGAACGTCACGGTTTTCAACCCCATCGGAAATGAAGGATCGACTGCCGGCAGCGGTAAGGGACGAAACTACGGTGGCGCCTGGACGCACACGTTCTCGCCGAATCTTATCTTTGATATTCGCGCGGGCTATGCAGGCCGTCCCGGTGTTGATTCCAGCCAGCAGAATCAACACGAAGCGGGATTGGATCCGCTCAACCAGTTTGGATTTCTCGACGTCGACAAGTACAGCGGACTGCTCGTCATGCTGCAAAACTGGACTGCAGGTGGAAATAACAACTTTGGAATTCGCGGGACAGCGTTGCGCGAGAACCCAAACCGGAGCATGACGCCGAGCGTGACGTGGCTGAAGGGTAATCACAGCTTCAAAGCCGGCGGCTGGTATATCGAAGCAAAACGCGTCCAACTCAACACTTTTCAAACTTATGTTTTCAACGACGAACAGACGCGCCTGCCAACCTTAGCGACGGGTACTTCAGGTTTGTCGCTGGCCTCGGCTCTGCTCGGTTTCCCAAATAATTTCAACGCACAATTGCCTGTGCTGCACGGTGGTCCAGTTCAATTCAAGTATGCATCGTGGGCCGCGTTTATTCAGGATGAGTGGCGTGTGCGGCGTAACTTTTCTCTGACACTCGGACTTCGTTACGACTATCTCACGCAACCGAAGACAACGGACGGCCGTTTGTGGAACTCACTCGATCTTGAAAACCAACGTTGGACCATCGGTGCTACAGAGATGCCGCCATTTTGCAGTGTAGCCAAGGCTGCGCCGTGCATACCCGATGCGTTCAAGACTGATCCGCACTTCAATAACGTGGTTCTCGCGGGCGCGAAATTCTTTGCGCCACCGCCCATTAAGGACAACTTCGGACCACGCGTCGGTATCGCCTGGACACTGAATCCAAAAACCGTTTTGCGAGCCGGTTACGGTTTGTACTGGGATCCACTACCGGCCCGCAGCCAGTATGCGCAGAATGATCTCGAAGCGACTGTTTGGCCCGATGCCACGGCGTTTTCGGGTAATGCGAATGCCAGCGCCAATTTTACGAACGGTACCGCATTCAACATCGTCCAGCTTCAGGGTCAGGGATTTGCAACTCCTTTGCCGACGACTAATCCCTGGAGCCTCGCTGGTTTCCCAAACAATCCAAATTACAAAGATCCATATTCACAGCAGTGGCACGTCGAAATACAGCGGGAGTTAACGCCGACGTCGATGGTGTCCGTGGCTTATGTCGGCAGCAAGAACGGCCGGCTGCCGTACGCCGGTTTTGCCAATGCGGCGCGACAGGCTTCACCGAACGGCACGCCCAATTCTGTAATCGATGCGCTGCGGTTGATGCCGTGGGTCAGCGCCGGAATCACTTACACCACCAATATCGGTTACTCAAATTACAACGCACTCGAGTCGAAGTTTCAGCGCCGTTTCGCAAAAGGTCTGAGCACGTTGATCTCTTACACGTGGAGCAAGTCGATCGACGTCAGCAGCGGATACTTCAACGTCGAGAATGGACCGGGCGGCGGCTCGACGATTCAAAACTATTTCGATCCGAGCACTGCGCGCGGAGTTTCATCCTACGACATACCGCACTTCCTTTCCTGGGCCACGGTTTACGAGTTGCCCACCGGAAAAGGCAAGCGCTGGTTCCGCAGTGGTCCAGCGTCGTGGGTTTTGGGGAACTGGCAGACCAACTTCATCATGCAGGCACGCTCGGGCGCGCCATTCAATCTCCAAGTCACTGGAGATCTTGCAAACCTGCGCGGCAGCGCGCCCACGGCGCCGGGAACGTACCTTCGTCCAAATCTGATCGCAGATCCGTTTGTAGCTGGTCCAGTGTCGGCGAATCCGGATCCGGCTTGTCAGAGAACGATCTCGCAAGGTGGCAAGGCAGCCGATGCCGTGCGCACGATTGCGAGTTGGTTCAATCCGTGCGCGTTTGGCATTCCGTCAGGCTCATTCGGAAACCTCGGTCGCAACGTATTTCGCGGCAAGTCAGTTTTCAACACCGACCTGTCGTTGTTCAAGAGTTTCCCGATCCGCGAAGACTGGCAGTTGCAGTTCAGAATGGAGGCCTTCAACGTCTTCAACATTCAGAACTGGGACACGCCGGCAAACGCGAACCTGACGTTGAACACAAATGCCACGACCCTGGCCACCAACGTCGGGCGTATTTCGACGCTCGCGGCCGGAACTAATCCGCGGCAACTTCAGTTTGGCATAAGGCTGAATTTTTGATTTTGAACCAGAAATCAGCGCTTTTATTGTTGTGCCTATTCGTGGCTCCATCGGTTTTGGGCCAAACGTGGCCGCATCCGATTCCAGCGCGCATTCGCGACGGCGCCAATCGAGAGTTGATGGTGATGACGCTCGGCGACGTCAAGCCGTCGATCGCTGATGGCACTTTCGATCCCGGCAAAGACGAAGTGCGGCTCAAAGAAGGCGTCGTTCTCAAAAACTATTTTCGCGACACGCTCAAGATCAAATATTTCCAACCGATCGATAAGTCGCGATTTCCGTTGCCGCCGTCTGGTTGGTGCTCGTGGTACTTCTTCTATCAGGAGATCAACGAAAACGAGATCAAGATCGCAGCAAAGTGGATCGCGGAAAACCTTAAAGACTTCGGAGCGGAGTACGTCCAGATCGATGATGGTTGGCAGGGCACCGGTCGCGGTCTCGGTGAAAACCGCGACTGGTCCACGATCAATAATCGCTTTCCCGGTGGCATGGATGGTCTGGCGTCATACATCAAGAGTCTTGGACTAAAGCCCGGCATCTGGCTGGCGCCGCACGGCCAGAGCAACGAAGCAGTCGTCAAAAACCACGCCGGCGTTTTTCTCATGAAGCCTGACGGCACTACTGCTTCAAACACCTGGGAAGGAACGTTTCTCGTCGATCCCACGGCGCCTGAATCCACCAAGTATCTGAAAGATTTGTTCGCGAAGCTCGCGAGTTGGGGTTACGTGTATTTCAAGATCGATGGTCAGCCGATCGTAGTGCGGGAGTACCGGAACAAGAAGAGTTTTATGAGGAAGCCCGCCGACGATACTGATGGGCTCTACCGCGAGACGTTGAAGAGCATTCGTGCGGGTATTGGATCAGGTAGTTATCTACTCGGGTGCTGGGTGGTGCCATTGGAGGGTGTCGGCCTGATGAATGGCTCCCGCATCGGCGCGGATGTGTTGCCAAACTGGGACGGATTCAAGTTCGCGATGCGTGCGACGATGCAGTACTACTTCCTGCATAACGTCGCCTGGTATGCGGATCCGGATGTCTTTATCGTCCGCGCGCCGTTGTCGCTCGAACAGGCACGTGCCTGGGCCACGTTGCAAGGACTCACCGGTCAGGCGGCGTTGATGAGCGACCGTCTCGTCGATCTCTCGTCTGAGCGCGTCGAGCTAATCAAGCGTGTTTACCCGGCGGTGGATATTCGTCCCTTAGACCTGTTTTCGTCCGATCGCAATAAACGAATCTGGGACTTGAAGGTGAATCATCTCGGGCGTGAGTATGACGTCGTTGGGGTTTTCAATTTTGATGAAAGCAGGTCGACTTCGACTTACGTCGCGTGGAAGGACCTCGGACTGCCGGAGGATCGGCCGGTTCACGTCTTCGATTTCTGGAATAAGGAATACCTGGGAGCATGGGAGAAGGGCATTTCAGTGGATCTTGGACCAACCAGTACGCGCGTGCTCACGCTCATGCCGGCCACGGATCAAATTCAGCTTGTTTCCACCAGCCGTCATATCACACAAGGCTGGGTCGACTTGATCTCACACAGCCTCCGCGGAAAGCGTTACTCGGGTAAAAGCAGGCTGATCAAAAACGATCCGTATAATTTGCGATTCGCATTTCCTCGCGGTAAGAACTTCGCCATCAAAAGCGCGACGGCCGGTGGAATGCCGGTCCGCATCGTTAATCACCAGGGCTGGGCGGAGATTGAGATAACTTCGCCAAGAACCACCGAAGTCAGTTGGGACGTGCGTTTCGAAGCAGCGCCTTCCTATCACTTTCCGGTAAAAGAACCGCAGCATTTTTGGGCGGAACGTTTGGGAGTTGATGGCGCTAATTTGCGTTGGACCATAGTGCATCAACCAGCGGCAGGTTATCAGGTTTCTTTAAACGGCAGCGTGTTGGGATTCACACCTTCGCAGGTATTCGCATTGCGTGGGCTTGATCCAAACACGAGTTACACGGCGGAAGTGAGAACTGTCTGGCAGGACGGGACGCTTAGTGAGAAGAAAGCACAACTCTCGTTTACGCTTAAGAAGATACAACCACCGGAGATATTTCTTTCCGATCTCGATCCGATTCGTTTGACGCCCGGGTGGCGACAGCCGGAGCTCGATCGCGACTTCAACAGCGGCGGGTTATCGGTTGGTGGACGGCTGTTTGAAAAAGGCATCGGGATGCCGACGAATTCGGAGATCGAGTTTGAATTGAATAGGACTTACGACAGTTTTACGGCGCTCGTAGGGATTGACGACGAGTTCAACAACAACGAAGCAAAGGCGGAGTTTTTTGTGCTTGGCGATGGGAAGGAGTTGTGGAAGAGCGATGCGTTGAAGAAGGGTGATGGCGCGAAGACTTTGAAGGTTGAAGTGAAGAATGTGAAGCGATTGATGCTGCGGGTACGGCGTGTCGGTGAAGGTGGGCGGATTTATGCGGATTGGGTGGATGCACGGTTGACGAGGTAGGCAATGGCATTTTTCCCGCAAAGGCGCAAAGGCGCAAAGAAGCCGCCAAGAAAACCATGGCCTTTCTTTGCGGTTTTCCTTTGCGCCTTTGCGCCTTTGCGCGAAAAATGATCTCCAGAAGACAAATACTCGAATTGGCATTGTTATCGCCGCTCGGGGCGGCGTTGCCGCGTTTGATTCAGGCGCAAAGTCTGCGCGATTCGCTTCTTAAGGCGAAGACCGCTGTCATTCCGTTGATCGCAGGCGCAGATGTTTCGCGAGTCAAACTCGAGCGAAGCTGGAAGGGAATTGTCTGTCACTCGCGATTGGTGAATCAGGGATCGGAGCCGATCCGAATCAAAGAGGTTGTGCTGTTTGACTTCGTACTGTCGATGCCTCCGACGACACGTCTCTACGGCGAAGGTTTTCAAATGCTTTCGCAAACCGGCGGCACGTTGGGCCAACCGGCCGATCTCGGAAACTACACCGACGCCAAACACTACAAACTGCCTGCGCCCGCAGGTGCAAAGGCACTCTACGGAATGATGATGTTGTCGCCGTCGACACGCGACAATCATCTGCTGGCGTTTACTTCGTGTCGTCGCTTTATCGGGCAGTTTTATCTGAGCTATCCGTCTTTGAAAGTCGTGCTCGATACAGAAGGTGGTGAGTTGCGTCCGGGTGAAAGCTGGCAACTCGAGCCGTTCACCTATCAGTCCGGCAGCGATCGCGAGCAGTTGTTCGATAGCCTCGCGTCACAACTCGTCGCCAATCATCCGCCACTTCGGTTTCCATCGCCGCCGACGGGCTGGTGTTCGTGGTATTGCTTTGGCCCGCGCGTAACAGCCAAACAGGTTTTGGATAACCTCGACTTCATAGCCAAACACACGCCCGGTTTGCGTTACGTACAGATCGACGACGGCTATCAGCCTGCGATGGGCGACTGGCTCGAAACTGGCGCGGCGTTTGGTGGCGACGTGCAGGGCGTTCTCAAGCAGATTCGCGAGCGTGGTTTTGAACCCGCGATTTGGGTGGCGCCTTTCGTAGCTGAGGAAAAGTCACACATCTTCCAACAACATCCCGACTGGTTCGTGAAAGATGCTGACGGAAAACCTCTGCGTTCGGACCGCGTCACGTTTGGCGGCTGGCGGCGTGGTCCATGGTACGTGCTCGACGGCACACACCCGGCGGTACAACAGCACTTCGAAAAATTCTTTCGCACCATGAAGCGCGACTGGGGCTGCACTTACTTCAAACTCGACGCAAACTTCTGGGGCGCGATTCATGGCGGCCGCTTTTACGATTCGCGCGCCACGCGCGTGGAAGCTTATCGACGCGGCATGCAGGCAATCCTGCGCGGCGTCGAAAACAGTTTTGTGCTTGGTTGCAATCATCCGATCTGGCCCTCGCTCGGATTAATTCACGGCTCGCGAAGCTCGAACGACATCAAGCGCACCTGGGAACGAATCGAGACTACGGCGCGTCAGAATCTGAGTCGAAACTGGCAAAACGGAAAGCTCTGGTGGAATGATTCTGATGCGATAGTCTTGACTGGAGATCTGCCAGACAACGAGTTTCAGTTCCACGCCACCGCGATTTATGCGTCAGGTGGAATGCTTTTATCGGGTGACGATCTGACGAAGATCAGTGCGGAGAAATTGACGATGCTGCGCAAGTTGCAGCCACCGTCGGGTGTGGCAGCACGGTTCGAAGATGATTCGTTCCGTGTCGGACGCATGCGAGTCGGAAAGCGTGAAATCATTTCGGTACTGAACTGGGACGACACGCCCCAAACCTTTTCGATTCAACTAAAGCGCCGCTGCCGTGTCACTGATTTCTGGACCGACATTTCCGAAGGCACGCATACAGCTGTCTTCGAAATCAAAGACATGCCCGGCCGCTCTGGCCGCTTGTTGATTTGTGATTAAGTTTTTGACTCTCGGACTCAGGAGAAAACGTAAATGAACAGGCGAGATTACCTGGCCCTCATGGGCGCAGCTGCAATCGGTTCCAAACTGGACGTTGTTTCAGCGCAGCAGTCCGCGCCAGCCACGGACGGAGCGCCCACAACTTCCACAGTCGAGGATCGCACGCGCCGGATGAAGTGGTGGCACGAAGCGAAGTTTGGCATGTTCATTCACTGGGGTTTGTACAGCACGCTCGGCCGTCACGAATGGGTGATGGAAAACGAAGGCATTCCAGCGAAGGAGTATGAGCAATACGCCGACCGGTTCAAGCCCAAACCAAACTTCGCACGTGACTGGGCGCGACTCGCGAAGCGTGCGGGTATGAAGTACATGGTGCTCACCAGCAAGCATCACGAAGGTTTCTGTAACTTCGACTCAAAATTGACGCACTACTGCGCGACCAAAAAAGCGCCGGGCCGCGATCTGGTGCGCGAATATGTCGAAGCCGCGCGCGCTGAGGGATTAAGATTCGGTTTCTACTATTCACTGATGGACTGGCACCATCCCGACGGCGCGCGTTGTGTGAAAGACGAAGCAGCGCGAAGGCGTTTTGTCGATTACATTCACGGCCAGGTACGCGAGTTAATGACCAACTACGGCACAGTCGACATACTTTGGTACGACGTGCCGTGGCCGCTGGATGCAAATGGCTGGGAGTCAGTGAAGATGAACACGATGGTGCGGAAGCTCCAGCCGGACGTCATCATCAACAATCGCTCACGCATTCCCGAAGACTTCGATACTCCCGAGCAACGCATCGAAGCGTCCGCTAATCGACCCTGGGAATCGTGCATGACGTTGAATGATAGTTGGGGTTATCACGTTTCCGATCACAATTGGAAGAGTCCGACCACGGTGATTCGCAACCTGATTACGTGTGCGCGCGACGGCGGCAATTATCTTTTGAATATTGGACCAACCGAGGACGGATCCATTCCGATCGAGTCAGTGCGCGTACTGGAGACGGTGGGCGATTGGATGGCGAAGCACGGCGACACAATTCGTCTTTCGAACAACTGCCAGCCGCGTCGTGGCAATTATCTGAGCTACACGCGTCGCGGTAACACGCTGTACGCGCATGTTCACTACTGGCCGGGTGAGACGGTGGTGATTGCGAATCTGCTGAACAAGGTGAGTTCGGTGAAGTTGCACGGCAGTAACGTGCCGGTGAAGTTCGTGCAGGACGATTTTCGCATTCGTCTCACAGATCTGCCGAAGCGTGCTCCTGAACTAGTCACGACATTTGAGCTGGAGTGCGATAGTGAACCGCGGCAAAGTCATGAAGGCAAACGTGCTGAGAAGCCCCGAGACGTAACGGCATAAGAATCCGGCTTTTCAATCCGAGGTCTAACGCCGTTACAAAACGCGCCCGAATTCAAAGAGCGCGGAGAGAATCACAACAGCGCTTGCGAACAAGATCGAGATAGCCAGCCTATGCCTGATTAGAGGGCTTTGTAGTCCTGCTTGCATAAACACTCCTGTTACTTTTATCAACGAGAATGCTTTCTTATGTGCAAGCCGGCTGCCACTAGCTGCTGACAGTTTTAGGCGGAAAAATGCTTCATCGTCGTAGCAGACGTGACCAAGTACGGTCGCGGTGACAAAATGTGGTCAGAAAAGCTAACTCGTTTCGGATGAAGGAGTGCAAATGAATCGCGAGTCTTTGCAAGTGTGGCTCGACAAGTATGTCGAAGCATGGCGAACGTATGAACCGGCGCAGATCAGAGACCTCTTCAGTGCGGATGCGCTCTATTTCTACAGTCCATTCGATGAACAAAACCCGGTGCGCGGTCGTGAGGCGATTGTGTCTGACTGGCTAAGAGAACCTGACGCAGCCGGTTCCTGGGAAGCACATTATGCCCCGGTTGCAGTCGAAGGTAATGTCGGCGTTGCGCAAGGTCGTACTCGTTATCGACAGCCCGATGGTACCGTTACACGAGAGTTCGATAACATCTTCGTGATGCATTTTGATGAGGCGGGACGCTGCTCACGTTTTACCGAGTGGTTTATGCAGCCGCGGGGTAAATAGAAGGAGTTTCTCTGATGACAATCAGACTGCTGGGTGTGTGCGGAAGTATGCGAGCCGGTTCATACAGCAGCCGGCTTGCGACTATCGCCCTGGCGGCGGCTCGTGAACACGGAGCTGAAACGCGTTTGCTCGAGCTGAGCGATGTCGATCTGCCAACTTACAATCCCGACAACGAGTCTATGGACCACAGCGGTTTGCGCGCAGCAACTGAAGCTGTCAATTGGGCCGACGCCTTCCTGCTGGCCTCACCCGACTACCACGGCTCGATGTCCGGTGCGATGAAAAATTTTCTCGACTTCTACTGGTCCGAGTTCGCCGGTAAACTTTTCGCCTACGTCTGCGCTTCGCATGAAAAGGGCCTCACCGTAATGGAGCAAATGCGCACCAGCGTGCGCCAGTGCTATGGATGGAGTTTGCCTTACGGCGTGTCGGTCTACGGCGAAAAGGATTTTGATTCGTCCGGCAAGCTAGTGGGACAGTTGGACCGTCGCCTGCGAATGCTTGCCCGCGACCTCGTTGTTTATGGCGCCTTAATTAGAGGACAGTTTCAAGCCGATCTGACCGGTGGAGTAACGGAGTCGTTTGCAGCACGTTACCGGGCTTAAGGGAGATCACTACCCTGAACAGTTTGCAGTTTTTGTTTTCAATTCTGAACGAACTGCTATTGGGCCTGATTCTCCAACTAAAGTTTGAGAACAGCTTCGACCAACGGTCTAGTGACGAAAAAGTGACCCGGTAGTACTTTGCCGCCACGTAAAATATTTCCCGCGCCTTTGCGCGAAACTTCTTTTCCATGCGAATAAGACGGATGGAGTGCTTATGATTTTAATCAGACTGTTTGTCGTTGGCTCGCTGTTGTCGACCCTTGCGGTTGCTTCGCTCTTTGCGCAGTCGACGCACAAAATTGATCCTTCAACTTTCGATCAAAGTGCCGCGGCATGTACTGACTTCTATCAATATGTTAACGGCGGATGGATGAAAGCAAATCCAATTCCTCCCGCGTTTCCCTCCTGGAGTCTCGGCAATATTCTGAACGAAAGAAATCGCGAGTTACTGCGCGACATCCTGGAAACCGCTGCAAAGAACACGAGTGCAAAGAAGGGAAGCAACGAACAAAAGATTGGCGACTATTACGCGAGCTGCATGGATGAGGCGAAGATTGAAGCTGAAAGCATCAAGGCGTTAGCTCCGGAGTTGGATCGAATTGCGAAGATAAAAGACCAGAAGTCTCTTCAAGCAGTAATAACCCATCTTCACTTCACCGGCATCAATGCGTTGTTTGTCGATGGCTCCAATCAGGACTTCAAGAATAGCACCGAGATTACGGCGGGCATATTTCAAGGAGGTCTTGGTCTTCCTGATCGCGATTACTACACGAAGACCGACGACCGGTCGAAGATGATTCGCGAGCAATATCTCAAACACGTAGCAAAGATGTTTGAGTTGATGGGCGACGAACCAACTAAAGCCGAAGCTGCCGCAAAGATGATCATGGCGCTTGAGACGAAGTTGGCTGAAGCGTCATTGACACGAGTTGAGCAGCGCAACCCCGAAAAACTTTACCACCGGATGTCGATGGCGCAAGTAAGTGAACTAGCGCCAAACTTCGACTGGCCATCTTTCTTCACCGGTATCGGTCTGCGACAAAAGTCTGACGTCAATGTTGGTACGCCCGAATTCTTTAAAGTCATGAATCAGCAGCTTTCGACCGTTCCGATTGCTGACTGGCAGACGTATCTCAGATGGCATTTGGTCAACAACACAGCCGCTTCACTTTCTTCCGCATTCGTGGACGAAGACTTCAACTTCAATCGCAAGATACTTCAGGGAGCTACCGAGAACCTGCCGCGTTGGAAACGTTGCGTTACGGCAACCAATAACGCTTTGGGTGAAGCCGTCGGACAGGTTTATGTTCAGAAGGCATTTCCACCATCTGCAAAAGCCCGTGTGTTGGACATGATCAAGAACTTGAAGGCGGCTTTGCGAAGCGACATCTCGACTTTGAGTTGGATGGGAGAGAACACTCGCAAACAGGCTCTTATCAAGCTTGATGCGATCGTGGACAAGATCGGCTATCCCGATAAGTGGATCGATTACTCCACCATGAAAGTCGATCGAACTACCTTTGTTATTAATCGACTGCGCGCCACTGAGTTTGCCGAGCGACGCGATCTGGCGAAGATCGGAAAGCCTGTAGACAGAACCGAATGGATCGTCCCACCACAAACGGTTAATGCAGGCTATAACGCACTAAACAACGAAATCATTTTTCCGGCAGGCATTCTTCAATCACCGTTGTTCGATCCCACGGCGGACGATGCCGTCAACTATGGTGGGATGGGCGCAATTATTGGTCACGAGCTAACGCATGGATTCGACGACGAGGGTCGCCGGTTCGACGCTAAAGGAAATCTTTCAGAGTGGTGGACTCCTGACGATCGCAAAGCATTTGAGGATCGTGCCCAATGCATCATCGATCAATTCAGTGGCTACGAGGTCGAGAAGGGACTTAACCAGAAAGGCGAGCTGGTCGTTGGTGAGTCCATCGCCGATCTGGGTGGATTGACGATCGCGTACGCGGCGCTTCAGAAATCAATGGAAGGAAAACCGCGTCCAAAGAACATCGATGGCTTTACTCCCGAGCAACGCTTCTTCCTTGCCTATGCGCACAACTGGGCCACGAACATGCGGCCCGAATATGCGCGATTCCTGGCGAACCAGGATCCACATCCGCTCGCTAAGTTCAGGGCTAATGGTCCACTCTCAAACATGCCCGAATTCGCTGAAGCGTTTCAGTGCAAGGCTGGAAGTCCGATGGTCCGTCCAAAACGTTGTCAGATCTGGTAAACCGGATCAGCGCGGGAGTACTCTAAAGCGCAATGCACTCGGCCGCTTTGCATCGTGGTAAATCGTCTGCTGTGCGGCGACCATTCGGGTGGCGTTAGCGATCGGTTCTCCAGTGTTCAGGTTGCGAGCGTAACTCGGGAACATCTCGCTCGAGATCATCACGCCTAACCGATGCCCTTTCTTTACCTGATGCGCGGAATCCCAAAGCTCAATGGTCGCTTTATACAATTTGCCTGGCTGAAGCAGTGACGGTTTTTCCCAGCCGCTTAAATATCGTGCGCGAATTTTGCCGGGAAGCCCTATTGCTCGCATGGTCCCTTTTTCATCAATGTCTACGAGACCGGCAAAGAAATCAGTGTCTTTTGCGCTGGTAGAGAAGTGGAGGTCGAGCTGGATTGGACCGCCAATTTCCAGTGGTTCGCTCATTGGCGAACTCCTGTACAGGAGCACATCAGTGTCGCTCGGCTCGATCTTCACCACTGTTGAGGAGGCGGCAAGCAGGTCTCCAAAATCTTTTACGTTCTTCAGCTGCGCCGGAATTTCAGCCGTTGCCGGATCGTAAGTATAACGATCGGGCGTTTGCGCTTTTGGCGCCGCCGCGACCAACTCTCCAACGCTCGCAATACCGTTTGCAGGCCCACGGGAACTCAGGTAAAGCGTCATCATTTGCGAGCGTGAGTCAGGCCAATCGCCAAGGTCACGCCACTCGTTGGCTCCCGTTACGAACGCGCGGACCTTCGGCTGCTTTTCCCAATTCGCTTGTTTGTCCTTCAACCAGGTGTCGAAAAATCTCAGGTAAATCGAATCGAGATCGATGATGGCATCGGGACCAAAATCGACGTCTCCCAATCGTGTGCTGCTATTGAATAGATGCGTCCATGGTCCATAAATCAACCACTGATTTTTATGACCGAGGCCTCGCATCTTGGCCCAGTTCAATTTCGTCCCGATGCCGTCCCCGTCCCACCATCCACTGATGTGCAAAACGGGAATCTTGATCTTATTCATGTCGGCCATGAACGTTGCGCTGTCAAATGCTGCCGGTGTCTCCTTTAGCAGCCACGCATCATAAAAAGGAATGTTCACGCCCAGCGTCTCGTCATCGACCTTAGACAATGGCAACGTCTTGAGTTTCTCCAAATCCTTCGGTGTTTGAGGTACAGCCGGCACTTTCTTTTCCTTGACGAAGTTAGACCACCACAGCGCGCCAAAGAGCATCGGCACACCGTGATCGATGGGAAAGTTAAAAAAGAGATCTGGTGGTGAAACCTGCGGAACAATGCACTTGAGCGCCGGGTGCGCCTCGACCGCCGTGGCCCACTGCACCCAGCCAAGGTAGCTACCGCCGATCATCCCGACCTTACCATCAGACCAACCTTGTTTCGTGATCCAATCTATCGTGTCGTAGCCGTCCTTCCGTTCGTTGACAAAAGGGGCCCAATCACCCGCGCTGTCGTTTCGTCCGCGCACGTCCTGAACTATGTGCACGTAACCGCGCTTGGCCCACCACTCACCTTCGAGTTGCGACAAAATTTCTCTGCCATAAGGCGTCCGTTCCAGTATGACCGGATATTTAGCATCGTCAGCCGGGCGGACAATGTCAGCGACGAGCTCCACGCCGTCGCGCATCTTTACCCGCACGCCTTTCTCGGCTTTCGTTTGCCTCGTAGGCTGGCTCAGTTCGGGATAAAGCGTGCTCGGATCGACCAGGAACGCTTCGTAACCTGACCTGATGGCTCGCAGCTTTTGCGAAGGAACATCCCAGGCCGCGAAGTCACCACTCTGGGCGAGGTACACATCGAATTCGACGGTTCCCAGGCGCGCCAGATAAACATTTGCTACCTGCTTCTTGCCGTCAGCGTCGACGGTGCGCGCTTTCTTTTTGGTGACTTCCACTGGGACCGTGACAGCAGCGTCAAGTATGAACACATCGATCTTCTGCACGCCGTCTTTGGCGGGATCCAGTACTTTGGCCCAGGTCTCGGTGAGAATAGGATGGAGATTGGCAAACAGAACGGTGGAGGGTTTGTAGGTTGTTTCTCTGGTTGCCTCACCGGACTTAATTCGCGCCTTACCATCTTTAGCCGACACCGTGACCTCGGTGCCAGCCTGTTGGTTGACGATCTCGAATTCAGTTATCGCGCCGTCCACAAGTTTGCCGGTGAGCCGGCTCTTGAGCGTCGTGCCCGCGATGTTTAAGTCGGTCTGAGACTCAAAACTCCCGTCAGCGTTGGTCTTATAAGTGCTGGTCCCGGCATCATTGCCGCCAAACTTCCACGTTATGCTTTGCGCATTTACGGCCGCCGAGGACACCGCAAGAATCAACCCCAATAATACAAACCAGGCCACGCTGTGAGTTGTCGTCTTCATGTTTGTCCTTCTCTACGTAACAGAATCCGTGAGTCGTGGGTAATACGTGGCATTGTGGCAAAGGGTTGCCACCGCCTTTGAGGAGTGAGGTATTAAACGGTGCGACGATTTTTAAGACGGTAGCAGTTCGGCAGCGGCGCGCAGTGTCCCCGCATCTGCAACAGTGACGCAACATCAAGCGGCGTGCTTCCTGAAGGCGAATTTGCTTTTGATGCTGAAGCGGGCTAAGCGTTGTGATGGCTTTGAAGTAATAATTAAAAGACGACACGCTCATATTGGAGGCTTTCGCCAAATCAGCCATCTTGAAACTCCTGGCATAGTCGACTTTCAATGCCCGGATCGCTGCCGAGATTCGCTGCGCGGGACTTCCGATTATTCCAAGCTGGCGGAGAGCGGCTCCCTGTCTACCGCGAATCAAAAGATAGTAAATCTCCCGAATGTATAGCGGGGACAGAATCTTTCTGTCTGCGCTATTCTTGAGCGTTTGCACCAGCCGGAAAATCGCCTGGCTGATCGCGTGGTCCTTTTTACCGACATAAACCCCTCGTGCATTTGCTTGTTCGATTTCAGGCGCTTCGTCGAGTGTGCGAAGGATCTCATAAATTGGGCCGGGTCAATTTCAAGAGCCAAACAAATATAAGGTCGTTCAGGCGACGCTTCAATGATTTCTCCAGTGATCGGAAGATCAACTGTCGAAACGAGAAATTCGTCTTTCTGATAACGATAAATTTTATCTCCAATCTCAATTTGTTTTTTCCCTTCGACCAGATAACAAAACATCGGTAATCTGATCGGTTCGATTCACATGACCCGCGCTTTTCTTCCATATCTGAGAAAGCAGGGCGGCGGACGCATTTTGCAATTGGCTTCGATGGGCGGGCAAGTCGCTTTTCCGGCTATGAGTCTTTATCACGCCACCAAGTGGGGCATTGAAGGTTTCTTTGAAGCCCTCATTCAGGAAGTCGCCGATTTTAATATTCAGGTCACGATAATCGAACCTGGAAGCGCGCGAACCAACTTCGCGAAAAGCGGAATGAAGATTGCCGAGTCTTTAGACGTTTAGAAAACACCGCAGTCGGTCAGTTTAAAAAAGGTGCAATTCCAACTCTAGGAGACCCTGACAAAATGGCCCAAGCGATGATCGCCTGCGCTGAAATGCCTAAAGCCCCTAAACGATTGGCACTGGGAAGTGATGCTTACCAGATGATTGGCGCGGCACTAAGGGAACGGCTGGCAAATCTTGAATCGCTCAAAGAAATTACGCTTTCAACCGATGTCGCAGAATAAGATTCGGGACCCAAAGAGATAAAAATGAGGTGTCCCAACTGATCACTTTGTGATTCCCCGAATGGCGAGCGTTGAAGAAATAGTCAAATATGTTCTTTTCGTAGCGTCAGATGACACGGCTTTCTCGACCGGTTCCGAAATTTGTCGCCGATGGCGGATTTGCGCTCGGCAGTGTCCGGTAGAAATGTGATCCGAACTGTAATTTCCCATCCGATTTTCTGTAGCTTCCCTTCATCTCTTCAATAGTAATTCTGTACCTCACACGCTCGTATTGACATTCTATATGAAAAGATTTATCTGTACCTTCTACAGACTGTCTATAGGAGAGATACATGGCAGGACGGCAAGTTGACTTGTTGCAAGGTACGCTCGATCTTCTAGTGTTGAAATCACTGGCTCTGGGTCCGCTGCACGGATTAGGCGTTTCACATCGAATCGATCAGATCACGAAGGGAACCTTCAAAGTGAAACCCGGCTCACTCTTTCCCGCGTTACACCGGATGGAAGAGGCAGGTTGGCTCGTGTCGTCGTGGGGTGAGTCAGAGAACAATCGCCGCGCAAAATTCTATCGACTATCCGCAGCCGGACGGCGTCAGCTCGACAAGGAGACACAGGACTGGCAACGGATTTCAGTCGCGATCACGGGTGCCCTAAAGGCTACCTGAGGAGAAGCATCATGCCGTTGATTCCTCGCCTGACCAGCTTTTGCCGCAACCTGTTCCACAAGGATCGTGTGGACCAGGAGTTCACTGAAGAGATTCAGGCGTATCTGGACATGTTGACGGAGAAGAAAATCAGCGAGGGACTCACCCCTCGAGAAGCTCGACGTAGTGCTCTCGTCGAGGTTGGAGGCGTCGAACAGGTTCACGAAAAAGTAAGGGAGATCAGAATGGGACAATTATTCGAAACCGCGTGGCGAGACGTTCGCTTTGGTGTGCGAGCCTTGGTCCATAGTCCTGTTTTCAGTGTAGTAACTGTGTTATCGCTCGCACTCGGGATCGGCGCCAACACCGCGATATTCAGTGTCGTTAATGGTCTACTACTACGTCCGTTACCCTACCCTGAATCCGAGCGAATCGTTGATGTGTGGCACACGCCGCCGCAGCAAAGTTTTCCCGGCATGGACAGATTTTCAGTTTCGCCTGCGAACTATATTGACTGGAAGGCACAGAGCACCTCCTTTGAGCAGATGGCAGTTTACGGGTACATCGGCTTCAGTCTCAGCACCAGTAATGATCCCCTGCCATTGATCGGCGCCCCTGTTTCGTCAGACTTCTTTTCGGTGTTGCGCACTAATCCAATGTTGGGGCGCACCTTTACTCCTGATGAAGAACGACCGGGACGCGATCAGGTCGTTGTGATAGGTCACGCACTGTGGCAACGAGCCTTCGGCGCGAACCCGAACATAGTCGGTCAAACCCTGACCCTCAACAGCCGAGGTTTCACCGTAGTAGGCATTATGCCTGCCGGATTTGAGTTTCCACGAGAGGCTGAGCTGTGGGTGCCTCTGGCGTGGGATGATAAGGAACGTCAAGTTCGATCGATTCATGACTACCTCGTGGTTGCACGTCTAAAGCCGAACGTCTCACAGCAACAGGCTCAAGCCGAGATGAGTACGATTTCGAGCAGGCTCGAACAACAATACCAGGAGGACAATAAAGGCTGGGGCGCCGTGGTGATCCCGCTCCGTGAGGATATCGTCGGCGATATCCGCCTGGCGCTGCTGGTGCTTTTCTGTGCTGTAGGCTTCGTTTTGTTGATTGCCTGCGCAAACGTTGCGAATCTGATGCTTGCCAGAGGCGCCAATCGCCAGAGAGAAATCGCGGTGCGTATCGCGCTCGGCGCCGGACGCGCTCGTTTGATACGGCAACTACTTACCGAAAGCATTCTGCTCGCCGTTATTGGAGGCGTGCTTGGCCTGCTGCTCGCCGTGTGGGGAAGTAAAGTGTTGGTAGAACTGGGCAGGCTTCCTAATCCAGGCGACATCGGCATCGACACCTGGGCCCTGGGCTTTACCCTTTTGGTGTCGTTCGGCGTGGGAATCATAATCGGGATTGTGCCCGCGTTGCAGTTGACGAGGACCAATCTCAGCGACACTTTGAAACAAGGCTCGGGCCGAACCGGCGGCAGCGCGATAAAACAGCACACACGCAAGGCGCTGGTAGTTTCCGAAGTGGCTCTGTCGCTCGTTCTGCTGATCGGAGCAGGGCTGATGATTCGCAGTTTCTGGAAACTGCAAAACGTCAATCCCGGGTTCGACACCAGCAATGCGTTAACGATGAGCGTCGCCTTAACGCCCACCAGGTATTCCGAACCTCACCAACAGCTTGCATTTCTCGATCGAGCGCTCGAACAGATTCGAGCTGTGCCTGGTGTTGTTTCCGTTGGCGCTACGACAACGATTCCCCTCGGAGGAGGTGGATCGACACAGCCATTCAGCATCGAGGGCCGGCCTGCCGGGGTAGTAGCGGAGCAGCCGATGGCCCAGACGCGTTACATCACCTCTGACTATTTCCGGGCGGTTGGCATCCCGTTGCGTCAGGGGCGTTTCTTTAGCGACCAGGATCGTGATAACAGCGTGCAAGTCGTAATCATCAGCGAGGCAATGGCGCGACGATTCTGGCCAGGGGAAAACCCGATCGGCAAGCGGCTAACGCCGACATTCCACCTGGAGCAAGGAGCGCGTGAGATTGTCGGTGTAGTAGGTGACGTTAAGGCAAGTGGGCTCGACGTCGATTCGTCCGCGATGATGTATCTGCCGTACAGACAATCACCGCGACCTTACATGAGCTTCGTGGTGCGGACTGCTTCGAACCCGGAAAGCCTGTTCCAACCGGTTTCGACGGCGATTTATTCAATCGACAAAGAACAAGCCCTGACTGATGTACAGACTATGGACCAGGTTCTCTCGAGGTCACTTTCCGGCCGGCGCTTCAACATGACGCTGCTGCTCACTTTCGCCGGGGTGGCATTGCTGTTGGCGGCGGTGGGAGTCTATGGCGTGACGAATTACACCGTCACTCTCCGCCGGCGTGAGTTGGGAATTCGTATGGCGCTGGGCGCGGGAAGAATGGATGTGTTGCGGTTGGTGCTGCGGCAGGGACTGACGCTGACATTGATCGGCGTGGCAGCAGGATTAATTTCGGCCTACGCGCTGACCCGTTTAATGGCAAGCCTTCTCTACGGGGTAACCGCCACTGATTATCTAACATTCGCCAGCGTTTCGGCTGTGCTTATCGTAGTGGGAGTTGTGGCTTCTTATGTGCCCGCGCGACGCGCCACGAAAGTGAACCCGACGATCGCGCTACGCACCGAGTGAACAGCACTCTATTTCGGGTTTTCGGGTCTTGTATATTTCACGCAAAGGCGCAAATGAAACGCAAAGAAGATAACGGTGAACTCTGCCTTGAATCTCACAGGCGCAGGTCTTCAATACGGAGCCTTCCCTTCGAAGCTGCTTCCTCAGGCGACATAACACCAGACGCGCTCATAGCAGTTGTCAGGCTCCGATCGAATTCCTCAAAGGCAGCGGAACCAAGGAATTCTTTTGCCGTATCAAACCGCTGCTGAATTATTTCGATGATGCGACGGCTGTCGATATCTCGCGTTAACTCCTTGGCATTGTAAGCGGCCAACTTTGCTTGTTTGATAAGCGCCGCCGCCTCATCTTTATTTCCCGCCTTGAGCAACAGAAGAGCCTGATCAAAAGGTTCCTTGATTGATGTAAGCGAGTCCCACGAGTCAAATTCATCCTGGCGTTCAATGCGAAAGAGCATATAGTTATAGCCAGTCAATAATTTGCTGCTGCTCTGAGCGTCTCCGTACTTCAAACGGTCATTCTCAACCCACAGCTTCTCCTTATTAATCTCGTTTTCTTTGGCCAGAATGACAGTGAAATACTTCTCACGAAGGAGATTGCCACCGCCTGCACCTCCGGTCCAGGTGTCGCTAAGGCCCAGTACCAGTTTGCCGTTGGTTGACCCGACCAACTCTGAAACTCCTTTGGCAAGCGGCGTGGCGATAGCCAGCGCAGCGGATAATTGCGGAACAACCAGCAGACTGCTGAAATCGCCGAGGACGTTAAGAAAACCCTTCAGATCGTCTTTTCCCTCCATGGCAAGCAAACCCGCATCAATTGCCACCTCGCCTCCGTTAAAAGGAACCAGAGAAGTTAACGGACGATTTACAGTGACCACTTTGTCCAGATTAGCCGGCCCGATATCCTTGAGCCGTGTTGGCCCGGCAACGTGCGTAATCAACTCCGTTTTGTCACCAAATGTAAAACTTATCGCTGAGTGGACGGCTGGGTGCCACGACTTGAACCAATCTCTATCATTCTTCAAAAACATCTCTACCAGCCAGAGTCGAAAATAATGAGTGCCGGCTTTCAGTGGCTGGGGATTGATCTGATGATTGTCATTAAACTTTACATGTGACGGGTCGATCTCCGTATAGATGTATTTCTTGGCTTCGTCCTTGAAGCGCGATTTGAACCAGTCGAGGACACCCATAAACAATTCTCCTTTGATTAGTTTGCGATACAGTAATGACGTTATGTGCTGCGCAAACGAGCGGATCTTCTTACCTGCACATCGTGCGCATTCCAGCGCTTTAAAGAGGAAGGCATGCACCGATTAGTAACACGCTGATCGCGATGGCAGTTGCCAGTCCGGCTGGTCAGCGAAGGGCTCGGCAACGCCAAAGTCAAAATCATCTTCCATGTACAGGCAAACGTCGAAGGCAATCTCGATCGCCTTCTCGTAATCCCCGTATGCTCTGGCGATATTTTCCTGCATTTCTCTGACAGTTTTGACTAAGGGGGTTCGCTTATGCCACCATCGCCTTGGCCCACGCTCTATCTCGACCGTAATTATGTTATTCAATGTCTGGATTGCCTCAACCGCAACGTGCTCGGGCAGTGGCGGCAGCAGGATAACCGCCGGAATTCCACACTTGAACAACTCTGCTCCGAAACGGCGCAGCAGGGCAGCCTCATAGCGGGTGGTAGAGTCGCGCGAGTCGTCATTTACCGCACCGCACTGCACCAGACAGATTCGTACTCGCGGAAAAATTCTCGCTACTTCCTCTCCGCTCAACAAATATGATTTATTACGATTCTCGGAGTGGATGGAAGTTGGGCTTTCTGATTCCTGATTCTCATAAATATCATCGAGGATCCCTTCCACTCCTTGAACCTCGAGGCGAACACCTAAACCCGTTTGACTCGGAGTGCCGATGATGTGAACGACACTAAATTCGGGAAAGACCCCTCTTAAATACTCGCCGGGCTTATCAATTGTGTGGTCCATCGCCTTAAGCCCCATGGCTGACCCACCAATACCAGCCCTCCGCAGAGCGCGGAAAAAATATTTGGGCTGCAAACGGGCTTCGTCCATCCTCCAACTGTTCTGGGCCAGTTCCGTCTGTGAGACTGAAGACGCGAGCGTGACAATCTGCACCGGCAGACCGACTTTGTTGAGCCGCGTCACATCGCGCAATTTCAAATTGCGCCTGGCTAAAATTCGACTCCGCTGAAAGCTCCAAATGTCTTCCGACGGCAGCCCGCGAATCGCTTCCCAGGGGGCGGCACAGTTGTTATCGTCCACGATGATCTTTGTGTGCACGAAACGATTGCCCGCCCAGCGATTGATTTTTGTCCATTTTTTGCGAACCTTCTCGGGAACAACTTCAGCCAACTCCCGATAAGAATCGTCACTTTTTAACTCCATTGTGGCTAGTCGCACGTCATATGCGTACATTCCCGACCACATCGCCAATTTGAGCCGAGAAAGTAAAGGTCGATTTGGATCCTTAACCTCATCCACGTTCTCGACCAGCATCTTCCTCGTCCAAAGCGTCACCACCCGGCGCCAGATCTCCGCAACCTGTGAGAGCAGCGCTATTAGCCCAATAGTGATTAGTAAACTGGTGCCTTTGCTGACGGGCCAAACAAAAGACAAAACCCACTGAACAAAGCGAGCCATGAGCCCATATCCCGTAATAACCATGGCCACGGCGAAGATAATCAGCGCCCCCGTTCTGACAATGCGAACAAAGGTAGACTCTTTTATTCTGCTGAATAGTGAAGGCTCTTCCTTGACGATGACCGAAGCTTCTTTGTAACTGAACAAATACGAGATATCCGGCGGAATAACCTGCTGCAGTTCGCTAATAGTCGTGGAGTAATTACTTTTAACCCAGTTCACTAGCGCGTCGGTTGCGGTCTTCGGTGAAGTGAACTCACGGTCTCGTATCAAACAACCCAGAACCCGAACAATTAAAGGTCGCCAACTGCGCAACGGCTCCAACCCTGTTAACAACTTCTGGATATCGTCACTCACGGTTGCCTTTTTGCTTTCGCTCAAGAGGCTTTCAAACAGCTCCCACGTCGGCAGCCCGACGTTGGCTGCGACACGACAAGCCTCATACTCGCTTTTCATCGTCCGCAGTGATTGAGAGAGTTCGTCCCTCCTCTGCATAGCCGCATACAGCATTGCGGTTCTGACGGTGGCAACAAACTGGCCGAGAGTGTCTTTACAGCCTTGATACCACCCATGCGCCGCCGTTAACAAAACGATACCTTTTGCAGGCATTCGCAAAGCCAGCAGCGTACCTTCTTCTAAAGCGATCTCAGCAGCACGGAGCGAGCCAATTTGTCTGACCAGAGGATCGAACAGGTCGTCGACTGGCAGCGCTTCAGAGTTGAGCGCAAAGGAGCGCAAGAGTAATGTCAGTGCCTGTACGGGCTGATGCCGGTTCGCTTCGGCCCATTGACGACTCAAATCGATCAAACCATCCGTCGCTGGGCCGTCACTTGGTTTCTTGCTGCCGGCAGTCGATAAATACCTGTTTTCTATTAAGTCGAGCCCGAGGGAGAACTGTGTGAACGTCGCATTCACATCGCTGCGACCCAGTTCAAAACCGTCGTTGCCGGTGCCCGTGTCTTTGCCTGAACGCCAGGCAATGTGAAGTAAGCGGGCTCGGCGTTGCGCGTCCATGCCCGGCTGAAGGTACGATTGCAGACTTGTAGTATTTCTAGGACCATCCAGCGCATATGCATGAAAACGAAGATGGATGTCATCCAACAACTCAAATTTAGCTTTCGCCAAACTGTCACCGAATAGAATCCCTCTCTCGTCGCGGAGATGAGATCGCACCGCCATTCTTAACAAATCACGCTCGGCAGTCTTTTGCAGAAAGACTGCCGGTGGTTTGCTGTTTTCAGCCTGTCGGGAAATTTCCAGGCACCTCTCAATCGCTTGACTGACCCGGCCGCTCGAAAACTCGGCTGCCAGCAGCGAGGAAAAAAGAGGAGGCACCTGTCGATGTGCGCTGCAGGTAGGCCGGAGGTTTTGCAATGAAATGGACCACTTGATTGATTCATCGTTACTGGTATCCGGCTGAAGGAGACCACCATATCTCCTGATCTGTGTTATCAGCGAGGCCAAACGATCGGCATCAAGTGTATTCGTTCCTGCCTTACCCGACGCTGACTGAATGGAAGTCAAAACGAACTTTGGTTCGCTATAAGCTGGATATAAGGCTCGCACGCACTCGAGCGTGATACGTGAAGCAAAATCCTCGGGCCTATGCCAGTCAAGTCTTTGTGGCAGAGATTGCGCGCCCTTCATCAGGTTAAGCTGTTCGAGTGCTTTATGGAGCGACTCAATTGCCTCGTTGTGCAAGCCGCACAGCTTCTGCAGGCGCCCACCAACTGTGGTAAAGAAAACCTTTAGATCGTCCGGCAGGTTAGACAACCAGGGTGGTAATTCCGCATAACACTGATGATAGATCTGAGCCAGCTTTTCTGTGTCGTTCTTCGTCAGGCCTGGATCGAGGGTCAGATCCTCGCTAATTTCCACCAGCGCTTCAAGCATTGCAACCTTCGAGGCGGCGGCGTTTTCGTCAACGACAGTCAACGCAGGCAGTTGCTCAAAACTCTTGCCCCATTCGTCCAACAGCGACGGCGAGCACAGTTCCGGATGCCAGCGAAGTGCTGCAAATTTCCCGGTCACTGCCCTATGTTTGAGCTTAACGGCGCCTTCCGCGTCAGGATGCCGGTCAACTTTATCGAGGACTTCGGACCATATTTTCAGCAGTGCCGTACCATCGACGCCGGTCGTAGAGTCGATGAGGTGAGTAATCGCTGCTGCCTGAGTAGCCAACACCGCAGGCCGCAAAACGCTTTCGTCAGCCAGCCGTATTCCCAGAGTCGGATCGGCACGAAAAACCGGACCATCATCGGCAAGCAATTGATCCGTAAGTTCCTTGGCCCACGTCCACTGTTCCGCTTCTGCCAATCGTTTCTCAACACGTTCCCACCACTCTGCGGACTTCTTCTTGTTGTGACTCAGCACTCGCACCGCGGCATCGAAGTAGGCTGGAGAAAGCTCTTTCCAGTCACGGTCCAGTGTCACGTTGTATAGAAAGTCCGCTACAAATCTCTTCGCTTTGACAAACATCAATTGTTCTTCCGACTCGTAATAGTTGTAGAGTCGTTTACGCATGATGTTGTCGACGGCCCATACTGTGCCACTCAGCGTTGCATTCCGATCGACATCCAGCCACTCCTGACTAATGAGTTCGTTAAAGAGATACTCGAAGTTCTCACCCTTTGCTTCGATCAGTTGTCGCATCATCTTTTCATCGAAGCGACCCAGCAGCACAATCTCGGGTAGTAAGCTCTTAACGTGATAATCGAGCCGCTTCATGATCCGATCTTTGACATACTGCGTGGCGCCGGCGTTGATCTCGGCTTCGCCTACATTGCTGTCAGCGCAGGCCCACTCGGCAAACATGTCAAGGTCGTAGGGGTTGTAGCGGGAGTCCGTATCCGTCTCAACCCGACCGTCATGCCATTCAAAGCGGCTATCGAACGTTTTATCAGCCGAACAACTCTGTTGCAGAATCGCGCTGAACAACTCCCGCTTAACCGACGGACCATCCGGCCCGTTATATTGTTCCAGAAACTTTTCGGACTCCTCTGTTGTGAAGCCACGAATCTCATACAAACGCAAATAATCGCGCGCTGGTAACTCTGAAACGGGACACGTCCAGTTGTAAGACTCTTTCGAGTCTTTTCCCGGCAGAAGGTGTCCAGCCTTGGCCAGGGGGCGCCGGCCGGCAAAAATCACGCGCAGGCTTGGCACTCGCTCGTGAATACGTTCCAAAATCTCGAACGTGACCCGAACGCTGTCGGGCAGCGAGCCGTCAGAGCGGAGCTTGGCCAGCTCTTCACACGTGTCGAGGATCAATACAATTCGCTTTCGTTCCGCCAGCTTCGTGAGGGCTTGTATGAAGGGCCTAAGTACTGTTTGAAAAGCGGTATCATCTATGGTTACTGACAAAGGATTGTGAGCATCGTAGCGAGCTTTAATATTCTCGTGTAAATGTTCAACTTCCTTATCGAAGCGCTCAAAAAGATCGGCGGATGCGTCTCCGGCGCGAAGACGTAGTTCTTCAGTAAAACCCATCAGGAGCAAGCCGGGAGCGCGGGCAGGGTAGTCTGGATTCAGACGATCGAAATCGATCCGCGCTACGGCCAGGTTCATCTGTTCAGCCAACTGCGCGCTGATACGCCGCATTAACATGGTCTTTCCGGTTCCACCGAGGCCAACATAATGCAACGCCCAATGTGGCGCAGTGTCTTTCCGATGTCTCTGTTTAGCCGGATCTTCGGGGAGGAGTTGCATGAAGACTTCTTCCTGATACGACCGAATGAAATAGTTTTTTAACGAACGGTCGTCGTAGGCTTCACGATAAAACAATTCAATCCGGCGACAAGCCTGCACCATGCCCCACTCCATGACCGGGCCGAGCCAATTCACAAAGGGAGCGGCAGCTTCGATCCAACGCAATGCTTCCGGTGAAACAATCTGCTTACGTTTTCTCGCGGCCGCCAGGGCCACTTCTATTTGCTCTTTAAGAAATAAGGCAACGCCGTCCTCAGTTTTAGCGCGTGCCGCCAAATCCGCCCAACGTTGAAGCGGTGCTGTCAATAGGACGTCACCACGCTCGCTGGCCTCGAGCATAGCTCTGCTGGCCTCAGTGAGTTGTTTGCGTATATATGAGAGAACTCCCTGTGATCGGGTTTCTTCATCCGGCAGGGTCTGTAGGAAATCGAGCACCGCCGAACGTTGCGCGGAATTCATCGTGAAAAGTTCGCCACTGCCATCGTCGGCCGTGCCGAAGTCGCTTAGCCTTGCGGCGGAGATCTGCTGCAGATTTTCCCTGGCCGCAGTGCCTCTAACAAAACCGCTTTCACCGGGGAAGCCCAGCTCAGCTAAACTGGTGGGCCATGTCGGGGCGAGCGCCAACCACGTCAACGATCGCACAGGGAAATTTGCTAAGCGCGAAGGTTTCTTGGTATGTGATTTCAGGGCTTCCTCAAAGCGTTTGCGCGCCTCGTCCAGTTCCCTGGCATATGCCTGGGCCGCCCCGAGTGTCGGGTCCGCAGTCATTCTGGTCTCCCTGCTTTAATTCCGTTTGCATCCAGGTTCCTCAAGTGCTGCATGATTTTTTCATCATCGGCCTCAAGTAAGGTTCTAGAAGCTTGGGCCAGCTCCAAAAAGTTTTCGACTTTGTCTTGATAGAAAAGCGAAGGCACACCTGAAATTGCCTTGTGTAATACCTCGAGCAGTACGTCCACGTCGGGTTTTTTTGAGTTGAGCCAATTAAATGATAACGGCGCTTCGCGTGAGAGCAGATACTGGCTATAAGCAAGCCGAGCTTCGGCCAGATCGGTGATGCGACGCAGGTCATGTTTCCCAACATATTTGCCCCGCCTGACAACTGCTTCGATCTCCTCCAGAGCCTTCGTGAGCGAATGGGCCGAGTACGTGAATATCACAGGGATCGGCAACGACTCGTCGCCCAGCCCGTATTCTCCAGTCATCGCATCGCTAAGTAATACCGGCGCAACGCCTTCATAGAGGTGCAAGTCATCCAGCAGAAGCAACAGCTTTCGCGGTTTACTATTTGAAGGGACCTTCCCGGCCGCATTTTCATTTGGTTTTCCGGCAGCGGCGAAATTATTAATATCGTCGTATAGCTGTTGGAAATCCATGAGAATGATGGCCTTGGCCACTTCCGGATCGTGGTCTGCTGGTTCTCCTGGGTTGCCGAGATCTTTGAATTTGGCTTTGATGTGTGCGACGGCCTTTTTATACTCAATCGGATTTCCGGGATCGGCAGTTAATCCGAAGAGCTTGAAGGCCTCCTGATACGCATAACTGTCCCCCCGCCGCGGCACCGAAAAGCGCCCCCGCGTGGTTTCCATCGCACCCGCTAACAGAATGGTGAGATTGAGGAGGTTTGTCGGCGGTTCTACCGTCCCTCCATTCCGTATCAGGCAAGGGATTAAATTATCAAGCACAGACTGGGCCGCAATCTCTTCGAGTAACCTCGTTTTGCCAAACTTCAGTTGCTTGCTTTCCTGTTCGATGACCCGAAAAGCAAGCATCTTGCGCTCGCTGGCTGAATCGATTTCCAACCGGAAGCGCTGGTAAGCTTTCAAGCAAGAAAAATGGTCACACAGTAGATTGCGATCTTCTAAATATTTGGAAGGTATCTCGGCCAGCCGGAGCATCGCTTCCTGGCTTTCCGCAGAAACTGTAAGTTCATCCAGGACATTGTCGGCGGCAAACAAAGTGGGCCGCATCCATTCTACGCTCTTCGTGTAATAGTCTCTGTAGTAATAGATGGCTGCCCGTCGTCCACTCGCGGTCGCCAGGGCGATCGGTTCTCTCTTGATGAGCGCCTGGTAAAAATTCCGCGTAAATATCCGGCAAGCAGCATCAGCAATCTCGCCCGCCATGCCGATGGCCACGGATACGCCACCCGCAACGAATTCTGCTGCCATGGCCAGGTACGATCCCTTAATATCGCTCGCCGCACTCCGTTCACCGTTTTGGGCGCCATCGGCCGTGTGACATGCATTCAAGACAACGATCTGAGGCAAGTTATTGGGTGCCTTGCCGTCACTCATGTCCTCCAGTAATTGTTCCGCATTGCACTCGTCAGCTTCCAGCTCGCTACCTTCCTGCTCTTCGATTGGCTTAGTCAGTAGGATTCGTCCTCCATCACCATCGACAACTCCGTGGCAGATGAAGTGAACGATGTGAGGACGAAATTCGACGATGGCGCTTCTTAACTCCTCTCGCGTAGCTTCAGTCAACAGGCGGGTATTCAGGTTAATGCTTCTCGGTTCAGGTGTGCCCATGAATGGTATCTTCATGCGACGCAACATCCCCAGATATTCGGCTCCGGGCCGAAGTTTGTCGTCGATCTGCCGGCCAATGACAAATAATACTTTTAGAGGCAGCGTTAGGGGCTCAACACTGGGCTTAGTCTCGCTCGGCACAATCCGCGTGATTGCCACGTCGCGTCCTGCGTAACCGCCGAAGGGTCGCGTATCGCTGTACATTAACTCCCAGGGAAGCCGATTCATTTCTTTGTCGCGACAATTAAAGTGGAGTTCCAGCTCAATCGGTTCGTTATCCGCAGCGGCCAGCATGCTTGCCCAGTTTTCACCAAGCAGGACTGCAGTCAGGTACTTTCCAAAGTTTTCGCTGTCTCCTTCCGCAAGGTCGCCAATAATGATGCTGTCATAGAGCTTTTGAAGATTGCTCGGATCATTGTTCTGCGGATCGCATAGAGCTTCGTGAGGCTGCCCCTTGACGCTTTCGAGAGCTATGACTGGAACCGGAAACCCCTCGCCCATATTTCCGCAACGTCGCAACTCGCGATCGTCGAACTCAACGTTTTCCTTTGGACAAGTAACGGATACAGTCCAACCTTCATTAGTGGGAGTTGGTGTTGTACGGATAGAGAATTTCATAGTGCACTGGGAGTCAATGAACTGGGGTCTGAAAACCCAGAAGGTTGCGGATATGCCAAAGGAATCACCACCCTAAATCCTGGGTGGTTTCTCCGGTGTCGCGCACGAATTATGAATCTTGCTCCAAGAGGAGTGCGCGGGGCCGAAGAAGTAGGGTTAGCTTGCGGTTAAGACTCTTCCTGCGCCCAGATGCTACCCTATCGAATAAAAAAATAAAAGCGAGAATTAGCAAGCTACTCAAACTCCAGCTGGGACGGGTCCGCAGCGAGTAGTATTTTGCCAAGCTCGACGCCCGGTGGCGCTTCAGCTTTAGATTGAATTGAGCGGGTCCCCTTTTCTCCGTTTCTTAGAACCCTATCAACTGTATTCTTGTGAAGTTTCAGCGTCGTCTTTTCTCTTGTTTTGGCTTCGTTGTCTTCCATGACTTCCGCCCATGCCTTCGCCGCACCAGCAACGATAAGCCGTGCTGTTCGTAAAGCCTGATCGTTATTCTTAGCTAGTGTCCCCTTCAATGCGCGAGACCACTGATCGACCTCACCGGTTTGAAGCGAGTTGGCACTTACCTGAAATTCAGCAGCACGAAAATTAAGCAAATCGTCGAACTTTCCGAGTCCATAGGGTAGAGGCTTCGTAAGCGTATCGCAGACGATTTGGGTAGCCTTGAGGTCTGGTACAGTCGATCCGGCCGCGGTTATTTCATCATCCAACGCGAGTTTCTTGATGATATTGGTACCCTCGCCGGGTATGTATGTATCGACGAACTTTGCCATGAGATCGAGCCGAACAATTGGTGCCGGATAATCTTCCCGCCTGGCTTGCATTGCTTCTCGATCCTTCATCTCAAACTGGGCCATAACCCACACTGCCCATTGCCCCATCATTAGCACGGAGTACCAATCGGCAAATATCTCGGGAGCCCAACTCACCCAATTGTCTCGCTCTGTCTGGCTGACGCCTGCCGCACTAAGGTTCGCATCGAGCGACTCTCTCAGCAGAGTTGCATAACCAAAGCCCGGCTCGATCATCGGCTGTATAAAATGACCTACTTCATGTCCGATTAAGACTAACGACCATGGCGACGTCACCGCCGTGGTTGGCAGCCGCAGTACCGCAACTGGCATTTTCCGAAGGTAGTTTTTCAGAGGCTCGAACATTACTTTCTGGTCGAGACTTCCGGGACTCTGATCCCTGCGGATAGCGAGCGGTGAGAACTCAGTTTCTATGTACGGCAGTGGCGGTGGCTCTCGCCTATTCGCCATGTGGGGCTTTTGAAAGAATGGTTTGTAGCAACTCCACAATACCTCGTCGGCTGCCCGCAGACTCTCCTGTAGTATCGGGTGGTCGCGCTGGTCAAACTTTTCTTTGAAATAATTGAAGACTCGCCAAAGCCAGATGATTACCTTGTCGTATTTGTTGCACTTGGCGTATGCCTCACCACTGGATAGAGCGCTGAAATTCGCGGCTGCCATGTCGTCGCTTATTACCTTGGCTGCGCCGCTAACAGCATTAACCACGGCCTCGAGTTGCGACTTGTATTGGCCGCGATATTGTGCGTTTTCGTCCTGATCCTGAGATTTGCGCCGCTTTTGCCACTCATCCAACTCACGAACGAGCCGTTCTATTTCAAAACGTGACTGATCGCGTCGCGCCTCTTTGATGGACTGAACCATTCTCATGCTCCTGTGAAACCGTTAAGGCTAGTCAGACTCGTCTGTAAGATATGAGGTTAACTGTATTTTTATTTCACCGTCTGCGAAGGGACGTAAGAGGAGACGCACGAAGGCAGGAGCAATTCGGGTTCTGAGCACCGCCGAAATGTTTCACGCAAAGGCGCGAAGGCGACGCAAAGGAATAAGAGATTTGGCAACTCTGCGTCTTTGCGTGAAAGATTCTTCAAACTGACCCACTACCCCAAACGTAGAGTGGAGTCCTAATCTGAATTCTTCTCTGTGCAACCTCTGTGCTCTCTGTGTCTCTGTGGTGATCTTTAGTGAACAATCTCTAACCACAGAGACACAATGGACGCAAAGATAGCACAGAGAAATCCGAATTACTTAGGGCCCGAATCTGCCCCGGTATTCGTCCACGAAAAAAATTTTTGCGTCATGAGAATAAGAATGAATTCTTCGCATCGAGTTAAGACAAGGATTAATTTCACAGCCCGACAATTATTCCTCATTTGATCTCCCGAAGTCCTTTAAGCAGGTAGCTTCCTTCAGTATTCGTGTCCCACAAAACACGATAATCATGAAGCCACGTGTGCCACACAACGTCCTTAGCCCTGGGCCTTAACCACAAGGAGTAAGAAAACAATGCAGCGCTTAAAGATTCTTGCAATTACGATTGGCCTCCTCGCTTTTGTCGTATTGCCATCAACAACTTCAAGTCAAAACCAGGACACTTCGCCAGCTTTTCCTCGACGCGAATCTTCACCTGAGGCATCGCAAGGTTCACGCCCTCCACAAACCAAGTTCCGCAAGGTTCCGAACGCGATTCCTAATCGTTACATTGTCGTACTCAATGACGATGTTGCCGACAACAGTCACCCGCGTGAAGTTCGACTGGAACGCGTAACTCAAATCGCTAACAGTCATGCGCTGGCCCACGTCGGGAAAGTTGACTACATCTACGAAACGGCGCTGAAAGGATATGCGATAGAACTGCCAAACGAAGCTGCGGCGGTAGCGATTAGTAGAAGACGGGAGGTCCAGTGGGTCGAAGAAGATCAGCTTCTTGAACTGGCACAAACGCCGCCGTCACCTCAGCCAAGCCCTCCGTGGGGTCTCGACGTCCTCGATGGCAGTACGTTCCCTTTAGCAACCGCGCCCAATTTTCCGTCAGGCAGGACGAACGGTATTTACCAGTTCAACGGAAACGGGACAGGCGTAAATGCCTACGTTATTGATACCGGTATTAATACGCAGCATGCGGATTTTGGAGTTCCGCCATTCGCCAGCCGTGCGACACAGGCTGCTGACTGCATTCGTAATGTCGATTGCCGAAATGGGGCCTCCTCCGGATTCAGCGACGCGTTCTGCGGCCCAAACATGCCCAATCCCAGCAACAATGATTGCTCGGGACACGGCACACACGTCGCGGCCACGCTCGGCGGTAACAGCTATGGTGTGGCGAAAGGCGTGAACATCAGATCGGTGAAAGTTTGTGTGACTACGTTTTTTGCTCCCGGGAACGTTTGTCCGTCGTCGGCCATAATTCAAGGGGTTAATTGGGTAACAAGCGAGCACAATCTGAATTCTGCTGTACCCAAGGTTGTGAACATAAGCATCGGGATTCCCAACAATTCATGTTGTCCTCCACTCAACAATCCGTCGGGCATTGCCAGCGCCGTTACCAATGCGATCAACAATGGCGTGACGGTTGTGGTGGCGGCAGGCAATAACGATCGGGATGCGCTCAGATTCTCCCCTTCGAGTGTTCCGGGCGCTTTGACGGTTGGAGCAGTTGATTGGAATGGCAATCGACCGTCGTTTTCAAACTGGGGTCCCGGTGTTGACGTTTTTGCGCCAGGCGTTGAGATCGTATCTGCTCAGACCGGTGTCGGTGGCGCGCCGAATGGTGATTGTGCGTTTTGGAATGGAACCAATACAGACGAGTGCCGAATGAACGGAACGTCGATGGCTACGGCACACGTCTCCGGCGCTGTAGCGATGTATCTGCAAGGCAGGACGGGTTTGGGTACGAGCGTTTGCGGCACTTTTCACATTGGCGCATCCGTGCTGACAACAACTGCAAACGCGAATTTCTCCACCTGTCCGGATAGAGTGGCTCGCTACATCGCGGCCACTTCGAGCCTGAACCGGCTGACCAACACCATCCACGGAATCCTTAGAGATGCGAACGACAATATCGTTCGCGATGCGAACGGAAACACGATACCCGTTTTGTCGCCGAATAGGTTTCTTTGGAATATATGGGTTCCATCAGTTCGCGCTAATCCGATTGACAATCAGCGATTCTTTGTCTGGACGCATTACCCGGATTTTCTAAATCGGCCTGAACCGGATGAAGGCGGGCTTAACCATTGGACAAACAACATTACAGGACCCTGCGGTACAGGGTTCAACGACAATAACGCCTGCACACGCGAGTGGCGCATTCATACTTCGCGTGCTTTCTGGGTTCATCAATTTCCATCACTGTTCAATCCCCAAACGGGTGGTACGACAAACAACACAGAGTTTGTGCGTCAGCTCTACAGGACATACCTGCGCCGCGAGGCGGATGCTTCAGGTCTGCAACACTGGGTCAATGATTTGAACCAGTTTGGCAACCCCGCAAGTTACGAAGGCGTGAACCACCTGATTGATGCGTTTCTTGTTTCACCGGAGTACCGCCGCCGATTTGGTCCATCATAGAGTTCGGTCCCGGTCGATTAGTTAAGGAAGGTGGTGGGACATCTCAGTGCGTTTCGACAATGTGACTGAGAAGTTCCACCATCGATGATTTCAGAATGAAGTCCAACTCGTGAGAACAGTCACCTTGGATAGTCACGCATTGCCTGTTAAATTAGGACCAGTACATTAGACCGTATGTGAGCAATTGCTTCTTAGCCGCGCCGCTGATTCGGGATCGAGGTACAACGTCACGTTCTCATGCTGTTGCAGGATTGAGGCCGGATGCATGGGATCGACGGGTAACGAGACGGTGGCTCTTACTGCCGCCGCCTTCCTTCGGTCCGGAGCAATGCAGAGGATTTTGCGACTCTTGAGGATTTGTCGGATCGACATCGAAATCGCCTGAGTTGGAACTGCATTAATATTCTCGAACCAACCTTCACCAACTTGTTGTTGACGACAAGCTGCATCGAGGTTAACGACGATGTAGGGTTCTTCGGTAGCGAAATCCGCCGGCGGGTCATTGAATGCGAGGTGTCCATTTCCCCCGATACCGACAAAGGCGACATCAATTGTTTGTTGCGCGATTAGCCGGCCAACACGACGACATTCCTCGTGGACGTCATCAGCCTCACCGTTGATGAGATGGAAGGCGCGCGGATTCACGCGGCTGACGATCCGCTCTTTCAGATACCGGCGAAAACTGGCGAGATGAGATTCAGGTAATCCGACATACTCGTCCAAATGAAAGAACACGACTTTGCTCCAGTCGATCTCTTCGACGACGAGCGCCTCGAGAAACTCAAACTGCGATGCGCCTGTAGCGGCAATTACGTATGCGACGCCACGCTCAGCGATAGCCTGCTGAATTATCTGCGCGGCGTCTCGAGCAGCGGCCTGGCCGAGCTGAGCTTTTGCGTCGAAGATTTCTATCTGCAGCGCCAGCCTCCCATTTACGGCGTTTGCCAAACACCCGTGGTCGCAGATCTCTCCACCGCGTCCAGCACTCGTTGATTCTTAACTCCATCTTCAAAATTCGGAGATGGCGAACGCTTTTCTGCGAGAGCTTGTAGCAACTCCAGAACTGTGTGAGTGAAAGTATGCTCGTATCCGATGATGTGACCGGGTGGCCACCAGCCATTCAAGTATGGATGGGTTCGATCGGTGGCTTGAATCGTTCTGAAGCCGCTGTTTGGTCCGGCATCTGAATAAAACTCGAGTTCATTCATCCGCTCCAGATTAAAAGCGACGCTGCCCTTACTGCCGTTAATTTCAAATCGATTGAAATTTTTGCGACCGGTTGCGTATCGGGTTGCCTCGATCGTCCCGACTGCTCCGTTCTGAAATTTCACGAGGGCTAGTGCTGCGTCGTCTACATCTACGTCAACCATTACTCCCGTGTCGCCTATGGGTCGCTTGGTTACGAAGGTGTTGAGCATCGCGGACAATTCAGAAATCTCACCGACCAGATAACGTGCCAGATCTACAGAATGGGAAAAGAGATCTCCCAAAGCTCCGGAGCCAGCCTCAGACTTATGCAATCTCCAACGCGTCGGGAACTCCGGATTTCGTAGCCAGTCCTGTAAGTAGGTCGCGCGATAGTGATAGATGTTTCCAATCTCTCCGGCATCGATCAATTGCCGCGCGAGCGTTACGGCCGGTGCGCGCCGGTAGTTGTGACAGATCATGTGAACACATCCATGATCCTCGGCGGCTTTAAGCATTTGCTCGGCTTCGGAAAGGGAATTGGCGAGCGGCTTCTCGCAAAAAAGTATTTTGCCTGTCTTAGCTGCGGCAAGCGTGATAGGACCATGCGTGTAACCCGGCGAACATATATCAACCACGTCGATATCGCTGCGGTTTACAACTTCCTCCCAATTGGTCGAGTGCTCCTGCCATTGAAAATGATCTGCGACACGTTTTACTTCGGTTTCATTGCGGCCGCAGATTACTTTCAACACCGGCTCGTAAGGCACCTCGAAAAAGCTGCGCACTTGTCGCCACGCGTTGCTATGCGCACGTCCCATAAAACCGTAGCCAATCATTGCGATGTTTAGTTTCTTCATTCGTTTACAAAACGGATTGCGCAATATATTCGCCAGAACGAAAAGCCAGTGCCATGATGGTCAATACAGGATTAAAGCCACCGTTTGTGACGTGAAGCGATCCATCAATGACAAAAAGATTGTCGTGACCATGAACCCGTCCCCACTCGTCTGTCACCGAACTAACAGGATCATTGCCCATGCGACACGTGCCAGCCTGATGTTGGCGCCCGCTTAGAATCAAACCAGGTTGAGTGCTCCAAATTTTTTCGCAACCGCTGGCGCGGAGCCATTGCTCGCCACGCTCCCGCATGAACTCGGCGGCTGCAACCGTAGCGGGATGCGTAGTGCCGCTGAGACGCGCAACGGGAATTCCCCACTTATCACGTACAGTTTCGTCGACAGTGACACGTCCCTCTGGATTGGGAATATCCTGAACTGGTCCACGAACGTGCATAACGCGAGTGTAGTTTTCACGCATGAAACGCTTGTTTTCGATTCCCCAACGCGGAAGATCTGGCGGCAACGAGTCGTACCAGAAATCGATCGGAGGCTTGATAAAGTCATCTGCGAGCATGCCGCCGCCGATGATTTCAGGGTTGTCGTGATTGAACTGCGTGGTTGCGATCGTCACACCTGGTCCAATACCGTTGAAAACCTTTTCGGAAGCTAATCCGTAAGCGCGCGGATAGAGATGTCCCTGGAGATTCCGGCCCACTTGATCGTATTCATTACCGAGACCAGTCGGGTGAAATGATGATCGTGAATTCAGCAACAGTCGCGCCGACTCAATCGCTCCGGCAGAAACGATGACGATTTTGGCGCGCGCATTTTCACGTTGAGTAACACCTGATGAATCGACGAGATATGACACGCCAGTTACATTCCCGCGAGCGTCGGTTTCGATCGATTCCACGACGGTCGCACTCTTGAGCTCACAATTGCCAGTCGCAAGTGCCCGTGGGATCACTGTGTTTTGTGAGCCGCTTTTTGCATCAGTTGGACACGCAAAGCCGACGCAATATTTGCAACCGATACACGAAGCTCGTCCTGCGTAGGGCTGAGTGTTAATCAGCAGTGGAACAGGACTGGTTACCCAGCCGAGTTGTTGCGCTGCGTTTTGCAACGCTACCGTCTGTGGGCCAGGTGGTACCGGTGGTAATGGGTAATTCCGATTGCGAGGAATCTGATGTTGAATGGAGTTGCCGTCCCCAGCCGCGCCTAACTCCCATTCAGCGCGTTCATAAAAAGGCTCAAGCGTTTCGTACGCGATGGGCCAGTCAGCGAGTGAGCTACCTTCCGGGATGCCATACTTGCTCGCCATTCGGAAATCATCCGGATGAAAACGCCAGGCTTGTGCGCCATACACACGCGTACCACCGCCGACGCACGCCGCATTGTTGTGATAGTCAAGCTCGTAAGGCTTAACGATCCGTGACTGACCGTGCGGATCGACAAAGACGCGCGGATTACCAATCAGTTCAGGACCAGCATTATGTCCGTAGATCGCGAGGCGCTGGTTCCGCAGATGATCGCGACCCACCTCAGCGAAACTTAACTGCGGGCCTCGTTCCAATAACAGTATGTGTTTACCAGCCTCTGCCAGCACGCAAGCGACAATTCCACCCGCAGCACCCGATCCGATGACAATTGCGTCGTATTCGTTCATGAATCTGAAACGTCTTCAAAGCCGGTCATTGTCCAGGAAACGGCGTTCCGGTTACCGCCTTGTTGCGGATCGCTGTAAAACCCTTCAGCAGTTGTGTTTACGAGCATTTCGAAAAATCGTGACGGTGAAATGGACCATGTGGCCTTCACGTCACCCGACTCGATTGCGGCGAGGGTTGAGATCTTCTGCTCGGGTGTGAGGTGAGCGAACGCAGTGTTCCATCGCGCCAGCGCTTCAGCTTCTATTCCTTCTATCCCGGCACGAAAGAAGCCAACTCGTGATGCGAGATCGGTTCGAAATATTCGTCTTAAGTAATCGCAGACTCCGGCATCGGAAGCACCGGGAAAATCGTCGGGAGGGATCAAACAATCAACCACCGCGCGAAGCGTTTCTGAATTCATTGACCTACCTGAGCTCGTTGGTTGGCTTTGCCCCAAAAGTCGAAAACCAGTCTTGGATCGGGTCAGTACAGGGAGCGGTAGCGACCTGGTCAGTCATCGGCATTTGATCCCATGGTTTGACCAGGTCGCTACCGCTCCCTGTACTGACCCGATCCACGTGCAGTTCCTGACTCCTGGGACAAGGCCTCGATAGTTTTCTCGACCGCTGTGCCGGTTACGACATCAGTAGAGCGAATGACGTACTTGCCTGTTTGATCATTTAGAGCAAACGGTAATGTGAATGTGCCGCGTCCGTTCTGGACCAAAACGTTGCTGGAATAGACTGGCAAACGAGTGCCGTCGGGTGCATAGACGTGACAGCGCACGAGAGATGTGCCCGGAGCCGTCGAAATCAAATTGAATGAGACGTGATCGCCGGGCTTTGCTGAAACTGGACCCTTGAACCTCAGCTCATTTTCTTGCGAACTTAAACCAAGTACGAGTGCGTCGCCGACAAGAATCGTGCTGTGGACCACGTCCGTGAAGCCGAGCTTTTTACCTGAACGGACCTCGGTAACGTAGAATTTGCGCGGCAGTTTGATTGTTAACTCTTGCTTTGCCACCTGGCCAAGATTAGCGTCCGTATACGTCGTCACTCCGTCCTGACCGACGACGCCGGCGACAGCAACATTGTCTTTTACAATCGCGACAATCTCCGCGTTACCAAATCTGTAACGGGCGATTTGCGCTTGTGACAACGGTCGTCCATCGGGCGATGTCACCTGGATCCCCGCTCGTACGCCTGCTTTATTAAAGATCGCATTTGCGAGTTGACGATAAGCCGCTCCGCCGAAATTTCCTGCACGCTGTTTCGGATATTGATCCCATGCCGTGTTGAGATAGACGGTCCAACCGGCGCCGTTTTGCTTCACTATGGCGATATCACTATTACCGGATTTAAATAGAGCAGTTCCGCCGGAAGCTTTCACGTCAGGTTCTGCAATGCGGAGGCTGGATAGTCGCTGCGGCAATTCCCAGCCAGATGTTTGCGATGATATTTGAACTTCAGCCGCAGTGAGTTTCAGGTTGCGCTTGTCTGCATCTGCACTTGTAACGCCGAACAGTTTGTTGACCTGATCATTGGTCTGCCAGGCGCAGTGCTGGTCCAACCATCCGGGCGCCGCGTCAGCAATGACGACACCGCCACGCGCGACAAACTCTGAAAGGCGCTGAACTTCTTCAGGCGACAGAGCAAACGCGAGTGGGAGAATTACGACTTTGTATTTGTCGTTGGCGATTCCATTCGTCGCCACATCCTCCGACGAAACGAACTCAAACTGTAATCCCAGGTCCTTGATCGTTTTCACCCAACCATCACGGTTCGCCGTAAAGCTCAATCGAGCTTTGTCTGCGACTTCGTCATCGTCGTCGCTGCTGCGCTGGTGATAGCCGAGGATGCTCGCCGCATGGACTGAAGGCATTGAATAGTAGAGTGCAATGCCATCTTGTTGCCGCGTTGACTCCATCAACAGCTTTCCGACGCCTTCGGATCTGAGCGAACTGAACGCCTTTCCCATGTCCCGCGCCGATGCCGATTGCGTCAGGTCGGGATTGAGAAACGAATACATCCAAAAGATGTTCGGATGTAGCACGTTATGAATGGCCGCGGTCCAGATCGCGTTTTGAACGGCGAGACCATGTGAGCCGTAGCCGGTCCAGAAGCCAATCATTGCGTCCGGCTTGGCAAAAGATCGATGCATGTCCCATTGGTTGCCGCCGTCGTAGGAAAGAAAGTCGTCTATCACACGATCGAGACGCGACCAGTCGGTGCCGTTATACGCATTCGTAGCCTGTGTGCCTGACACTGCGATGTGCGCATCCGGATCACCCTCGATCGCAGCCTCGCGAGCAGTTTGATAGGCGCGCGCGAAGGTGATTTCCATGAAGGTTCGGTGGTCCGCCCACGGCGCAAAGTTCCTCGTCTTTCTTGCTTCGTCGGTTGTGTAAGGAACAACGGAACTCCAAGCAGTAAAATTCGTGCGCCACACTTTGTTCAGTGCATCAAGACTTCCGTATTCCTGCTGTAGCCATTTGCGAAAGTCTTCGAGTGCATGTGGATTCCAGTCGAAGTCAACTGCATCGCCATACGACGTCAACGAGCCTTCGTCGCCGACAAAGTAGTAATCCATGTTGTAACGGGCCTTGTTACGAGCCGATGCGCGCACGATGTCGGAGAGATTCTTCAGGACAGCCGGATCGTTGAATGACGGAGTTCGCTGTAGAAATTTTTTGTCGCCGGTCCGTTTGTAGAGTTCTTTTTTGGTGAGGTAGCCGAGCGCTTCGAAGTCACCGGTCCTTTGGTAGTCTGCAATCGCGCGCTCCATGTCCTGAGGTGTAGTTGGACCACGGTCGTACCAGTACACTCCGAAGGTACCGCGTGGAATATTTAGAGAGTTATCCACGTCGTTTGACCACGTGAATCCGGTATCGGCGGCAGCATTGCGAACCATCTGCATCTGCGCGTCCTGCAGATAGTGTTTGGTTCCGCCAAACGAGACGAGTGCGGTGTACTCTTTGGGACGACGCTTGTCCTGGACCACCATCGCAGGCTTGGCCCGGATTTGATCGACGATAGCGCCCCGTTCGTTAACGAGTTCACCTTTAACAAGGGCGAACTTCCCGAGAAAGTTCTTGAGTTGAAACGTGAAGGTTCGTTCACCACGAGCGGGAGCGGAAACTGTGCCGAGCAAACGGCCCAGATCGTCGGAAACCTGCATCCGCATTTGTAAACCGTCAAGGTTGCCGGTCGCACGTAACACCGCGCTCAACGTTTCGCCACGCTTGTAGACGTCGACTGCGGTTTTCGTGCTGGTCATCATGGCGCGTTTGGGGGTGGTGAATGTGGCAGTGCCCCAATTTAGTGTGGAGTTGTCATTCACGTCGCGAATGATGACGTCGAATATTTGTCGACCTCCGGGCCAGCCCACCGCAGACTTCAACCCCTCTGTTTCCAACGCAAAAGAATTTGGTCCGGAGTTGAGAGTTTTCTCTAGCGTGGTTGAACCCAGTGTTTGTCCAAACTCGTTTCGCCCGTTTACTTCAATCCGAACCTTCTTTTGACTGGACGCATTCAGCGACAGTTTTATCTCTTGTTCGTTCGCAGCCAGCGACTCAATCTGGACGGGAACTTTTCGGCCTGCTGCCCACAACACAGCACGAGCCAGCAATGAGTACTGGTATTCCCAGTAGTTCCAATTAATCCTGTTTTCGATCGGATTGATGCTTTGAGGAGTAAAACCTTCCTCGACGTAGGCCAGCGCGACGACGCGTCCCTTACCGTAATTGCCCACGCTGACGATCGGGTGCGTTCCTGATTTGATCAGGACCTTGCCCGTTGACTTGTATTGATAAAACGATCCGCCGATTGTTCCTTCCGGTAAGAGTTCAAGCGGGAGTCCTTCAGTAATAAAGTGAGGATCGGCAGCTTCCCATTTACCTTTTGTGACGGCATCGCGGTTTATTTCGGGATAGCCGCGCTCGTTCACCGTATCGTCGGGAACGCCGTTGAGCGGAGAAATCTCCCAGATGCGCTCGTCACCGACGGCTTCGTCGCCCTTGAATGGATGGCCCTTCACGTCGCCAACAAAAGGATGTAATAAGACGAGACCGGCGCCTGCTTGCACGCGTCGCAAGATCGCGTCGCGCGTCGCACGTGTCATGCGTGACCAGCCGTTAAGACCAGGAATGAACAACACCTCGTACGGTGTATTTCCTGTCAGATCTTTTTCCACATAGCCGTAGACCGTTCGAAAGTCATCGCGATCGCCGCGATACTCATGACCGTAAAAATCACCGATGCCCCAGCAGTTGATATCCCAACTGCGATCGATCGAATCGGTGGTCGGATCGAGAGACAGGCGTTGCATCAACTCGACCATGTCTCGTCCGTATTGAATGGAAGGTATGAAGAAACCTTTTATTGGACCTTGAGGGAGTTTTGTGGCCCACGGCACGTGAGGGGTGACGACGGCAGTAGAGTAAGTGATGTCGTTTTTTGCGAAGGAGCTTCCGCCGCCGCCCTTTTGGACCTGTGCTGACGTGTGAAACAACAGGAGCGTGATCGCGAAGATCACAAGATAGATTAACTTAGTCATAGCGATGACTTTGAAGAAGTTGTCAGCCGCAACGGCGCAAAGGCGCAAAGCGCTGCCGCGTTTCATCAGTTCTTCCTTTGCGCCTTTGCGCCGTTGCGGGAGAAAACTTCTCTCAGAACACAGATATCGCAAATCCAACTCGGACTGACGGCAGAATGTCGGCAATCGACGGTTGCGGTCGTCTACCGGTTCTCAGAGAGCGAACAAACTCTTCCACTTCCTGATACGATCCGTTGCGAAGATCCTCAGGCTCCTCTTCCGCCGCTCTCGACTCGACTACGAGCTCGCCGTCCTGCCAGCACTCGAGCGAACGCTGTGTCCCTGAACCAGCAGTTACGCGTGCACGACAGTCTTCACCAAACAGCTCATACGACTCTTCCACCATGCCGGCCGTCGGCAAGATCTCGACGTGACCAGTTGTTCCGCTCTTGAACTGCAACGAAATCAAGTACCACGTTCCGCTGTTATCGTTTGATTCCGGGATGGTGACATTAAAGCTTTCGATCTCACCGGCGAGATGACGTAAAGCGTCAAGCACATGGATCGCAGTTGACCAAATAAAATCGGCTTCACTGCGCTGATGACGTACCTGCGATGCGCGCACATAGCGGAGTGGACCACGTTCCTGCATCCACGTACGAGCTTGATTGAGATAGGGCATGAAGCGGCGGTTTACCGAAACCATGTGTGGCGTTTGCGTCTCTCGCGCAACTTCGGCCAGTTGCTCAATCTCAGCGAGGGAAGTTCCGAGTGGTTTTTCAATTACACACGGGATCTGGCGCCGAAGAAGGTTGATTCCCACTTCCACGATCTTGTCCATCGGCATCACGGACACGCAGGCGTCTGGCTTTTCAGTCTCTAACATCTCGTCGAGATCGGTGTAGTGTCGAAGAAAACCGAAGGAGCTACAGAATTCGGATGCTTTATCCGCATTCAGATCACAGGCTGCTGTCAGTTCGATCTCATCCGGATGCGAAACGGCGTATCTTGAGAGTGGGGCAGCGTGGCTCGCTCTCGAGTGTTCGCCGCAACCTGCTAAAGCAATTCGAATCACTTCGCCTCCACGCTCACTCGTCGCGCTGACTCGTCATTAACCAGGCGTTGTACAGATATTTCACGCGCGAAATTCAAGACGTCTCGTTGATCAACTCGACCTGGCGCCTTTGCGAGACAGTTCGCGGAGCCACAAGCCGTCGCCAACCGAAGCGTCTCTTCGTCCGACAATCCGCGTTCATAAGCGACGGCGAATCCGGCCAAAGCTGCATCACCACAACCGACTGATGAACAGTCGCGCAAAACTGATGGCCTGGAAATAAACGGATCCGCCTCAACATTTCGTTGCCATATCATTCCCTCTGCGCCAAGCGAGATGGCTACACTCTTCGCACCTGCGTCAAAAAATTGTTGTGTTGCTTCGAGGGCTGCGTTTGTGTCGTGGATTGCGTAGCCTGCGAAACTCGACGCTTCATTCCGGTTTGGTTTCACGAAATCCGGTGCAGCGCGGAGTCCTTCGCGTAAAGCCTCTCCACTTGTGTCGAGCAGAGCTCTACATCCATGCAGGTGGGCCAGACGAATTAGTTGTGCGTAAAGATCTGAGGGTGATCCAGGCGGCAGACTGCCTGATAGAGCCACTTGTGTGCCTCGATCACTCTCCGCAAAAATATCGCGACAGGTTGCCAGCAGACGTTCAACTTCTCCTTCCGTCACGGCGCCGCCCGGTTCGAGAATCTCAGTGACCACGCCGTCAGCGGAAACGAGTTCCAGGTTCGCACGAGTCTCCGTTTGGGTACGGATTACAGTTAAGGGAACTCCGTAAGCGGATAATCCTGATTCACACTCTTCTCCAGCAGCACCACCGAGAAACCCAACCCACATCACGTCCACACCAAGAGCCTTCGCAACCATTGCAACATGAGCTGCCTTCCCGCCCGGAAAAGGTTGTGCAGACAAGGCGCGGTTTACTTCGCCGACTGCGATACTCTCGAGTCGCAAGCGACGATCAATGGCAGGGTTGGCACTGATGCAGACGAGCATAAGAACTAGCCTCCAGCAGTTTGGATCTACAATTCCTTAGCAGCTTCTTCTTTTCTGGTCGCTTCGAGACGTGCAAGCATGTTCTTGATGTCTTTGGCCCCCTTGATCGCGACATAGACCGTGACGGTCGAATACCAGACGAGACATGCAATAGTTAGGGCCCACCAAAACCAGTGATTCGGCATTATGCTGGTCTCCCTTCCAGTCGGTTTTGGGGTTTAAGTAATGACCCGACGATCATTGCGGCTCCCGATAACAGATAAGTCGCGATTCCCGAATAGTAGGGACCGATCGACTTCGCAAGTGCGGCAGTGGAGGGCAGCTGCTCCATCACCAGATAAGTCACGGGAATGATCGCGCTAACGAGAATCGAAGCGCCAGCGCCCCAACTGTTTGCTTTGCGCCAGTAACAACATGCGATCAGCAGCACTGAAATACTTGCCAGATAAATCGTTCCGGTCACACCCAGATAGGTCCAAAGATCACCTTTCAGTGGATACCAGAGCCCGTAGGCCAGGAGAAAGATTCCGATGATCGCGATGATGGTGCGATTCCAAAACAGCCCTTTGCGCTCGGACCATGGTCTCTTGCGAAGCGGCGCCATGATGTCGTTGTAGATCACGCTGCACCACGTCAACATGTATGACGAGTCGGTCGACATATCGGCAGCTAACATCGCCGCGATCAAAATTCCCATCAATCCTGCCGGAACAGCCGTGCTCAGATACGTCGGCATTGCTTCGAGTGTGTTTGCGACTGGTCCAAGCGTGGCGAGTGCTGCGATACCCCAGATGCCCGGGATTAAAAAACGACAGACAAAGAAGAAGGCGGTTCCGGTGTAAACCCTGCGACCGGTACGCGTATCCTTTGCGGCCAACACACGAGCAATTATCGTTTGCCAGGTGAGCACCGCCGCCGTATTCAACATGAGATTGAACAGTACGTACTGCCATCCCATCGTTGGATTCACGAAAGGGTTAAAGCCGCCGGCGCCGTAGTTTGTTTCCACGGTTGTTACCAGTTTTTCCCAACCAACACTCATCAGGATGAGAATGGTTACGAGGATCAGTCCGATGCTCATTACGACGAATTGTAGAAAGTCAGTGACAAGCACCGAGAGCATCCCGCCAAGAATCGTGTAGACGGCCACGCCGATGAGGAGGGCCGTCATCATGATCTCGAGATAGCGAACGTCGAGTCCGGCAACGAGTACCAGAAACTGGCCGCCAGTTCTCAGGAAGACGCCCATATTGAGCAATCCGCCGAGCACGATAACGACTCCGGCAGCCCACCGAATCCGTTGGCCAAACTTCTGTTCAAGCAATTCCGGAATCGTCATAACACCTGAATCGCGCAACGGTTTAATTACAAACCCCGTCAGGCCAACTCCTGCCATCGCGACAGCCATCAGGATTCCCGGCGTCGCTCCTGCAAAACCCTTCTCGTAACCATTCTGCGCGGTGTACATGCAGGTGACGATGCCAAACTCGGTTGCAGCGAGTGAGGCGATTCCGAGATAGACGTCCATTTCTCGGCCGGCCACCAGGAAGTGCTCGACTTTGCCAACGTATTTTCTGACCATCAATCCGGCGATCATCGTCACCAGCAGGTACACACCAACGATGCTGCCATCCAACAGCCAATTGAAGTTTGACGTCATGAGCTACACGTTTGCCTTTCGTTAGCGCAAATCTGAATTTTAGATCTTGAGATTTCTTCTACTGC
>DATEIS010000529.1:0-7540 GCA_035278765.1 Pyrinomonadaceae bacterium
ATACACGGACACATAGCAAGGAGCTTTTTTAATGCAAATCGGAATGATTGGACTGGGCCGCATGGGCGCCAACATGGTGCGACGCCTTTTGCGCGGAGGGCACGAATGCGTCGTCAACGATCGCAGCCCTCAAGCTGTTGAGGCACTTCTGGCTGAAGGCGCAACTGGAGCCGCATCGCTCGATGGTTTTATCGCGAAACTCAGAGCGCCGCGAACAATCTGGCTGATGATACCCGCCGCGCTTGTAGACACGATTCTTAACGATCTCATGAAGGTGTTATCTGCCGGCGACATCGTCATCGACGGCGGAAATTCGTATTACATCGACGACATTCGTCGCGCACGCGAACTCAAGGCTAAAGGCATTCATTATGTAGACGTTGGAACGAGTGGAGGAGTTTGGGGACTCGATCGTGGTTACTGCCAGATGATCGGCGGTGAAAAAGACATCGTTACTTATCTCGATCCGATCTTCAAAACTCTCGCGCCGGGAGCCGATGCAGTTTCTCCGACGCCTGGGCGTGCGGCTGACGCAGGAACCGCGGCCGAAGGTTACTTGCATTGTGGCCAGGCAGGCGCCGGTCACTTTGTAAAGATGGTCCATAACGGAATCGAATACGGATTGATGGCCGCGTACGCGGAAGGGCTAAATGTGCTGCATCATGCGAATGAAGGAAAGGCCGAAAGAGCCGCAGACGCTGAGACCTCGCCACTGCGCTATCCCGATCATTATCAATACGACTTCAACATTGCCGACATCACTGAGGTGTGGCGACGCGGCAGTGTCATCGCTTCGTGGTTACTGGATCTCACGGCAATTGCCTTAGCGGAATCGCCGCAGTTGGAAGGGTTCTCGGGACGTGTTTCCGATTCGGGTGAAGGTCGTTGGACCATCAATGCGGCAGTCGAAGAAGGTGTGCCGGTGCCGGTGTTGAGTGCCGCGTTGTTCCAGCGGTTCAGTTCACGCGGTGAGGCCGATTTCGCGAATAAGATTTTGTCCGCGATGCGATTACAGTTTGGCGGGCACGTGGAACGGAAGGGTTAGTAAGATTTGTGCTTTGTACTTAGTGCTTTGTGTTTGTAGTGCAGCAGTACTAAGTACCAAGTACTAAAAACAAAGTACAAATAGGATTCATATGTCAGCAATAGTTGTAGAACCAAATCCAGTTCAGTTTGAGCAACCAGCACTGCCGCAGGCGGAGCCGTGTGTGGTTGTGATCTTTGGGGCCACGGGCGATCTAACCAAGCGAAAGCTCATGCCCGCGTTGTGTCGTTTGTTGCAGATGGGATGTTTGGACAGCGTGCGGATTCTCGGCGTCGGACGCAATCCGATGAGCGAGGAAGAGTTTCAAACGCTTGTGCACGAAGCGCTGCAAAACTCAAAGAAGATCGAGGATCTCGATGACGAACAGTGGCAGAAGTTGTCGGAACGTCTACATTACATGGCGGGCGAGCTCGATGACGCCAACACCTACAATCAAGTTTCCGAACGTCTCAAGGAACTCGCTTCCGAGGGCGCGAGTAAGAATCGACTCTTCTACCTTGCCACGCCGCCGTCGCTGTTTTCGACCATCGTCAAACGTCTCGGTGAAGCCGGACTCGCTAACGAAGATGAGGACTGGAGTCGCATCGTCATCGAAAAACCTTTCGGACGCGACCTCGAATCGGCGAAGGCGCTGAACGTGACGGTCGCTGAAGTCTTCAAAGAGAATCAGGTCTATCGTATCGATCACTATCTCGGCAAAGACACGGTGCAAAACATTCTCGTGTTTCGCTTCGGAAACTCGATGTTTGAACCGATCTGGAATCGCAATTACGTCGACTACGTCGAGATCACCGCGGCCGAGACCGGTGGCGTCGGCAGTCGCGCCGGTTACTACGAAGAAGCGGGTGCGCTGCGCGACATGGTCGCGAATCATCTCTTGCAACTTCTCACGCTCACGGCAATGGAGCCGCCGGTGGCGTTTGATGCTAATTCAGTTCGCGAAGAGAAGGTGCAGGTGTTGCGATCGATTCGACGCCTGAAACCGGAGCACATTGCCGAGCGCACGGTACGCGCACAGTATGGACCAGGCGAAATCGACGGCGAGAAGGTTAAAGGTTACAAGGAAGAGGAAGGTGTCGCGGCTGGTTCGGTGACCGAAACGTACGCGGCAGTTGAATTTGTGATTTCAAACTGGCGCTGGTCGGGTGTGCCGTTTTACGTGCGCACGGGAAAACATCTCGGTCGCAACCTGACCGAGATTGCGGTACACCTGAAACGCACGCCGCAGGCTCTGTTTGCACGCACGCCGACTGACGAGATCGAGCCGAACGTGATCGTGTTGCGAATTCAGCCAAACGAGGGAATCACAGTTAGTTTTGGTGCGAAACAGCCCGGCTTCGAGATGCGCACGGCGACGGTACACATGGATTTCTGTTATCAAACTGTATTTGGTGTCGAGTCGCCGGACGCTTACGAGATGTTGTTGCTCGACGTGATGCGCGGCGATGCGACGTTGTTCATCCGCAGTGATGAAGTCGAAGCACAGTGGCGTTTAATCACACCGATCGAGGAAGCGTGGGCGAGCCAGAACGTGAAGGAGTTGCCGATCTACGTCTCCGGCACCGATGGTCCATCCGAAGCGGACGATCTAACCGTTGGCAACGGACACCGTTGGAGGAAACTAATGGAAAGCCAGGCCGGCTGCGACTAGATCCGTAAACAATCCGTGTTTATCTGTGGCCCAAACTGGCCACAACAGCAGCGAGTTCGTATCGATCGACAGGCTTCGCGAGGTGAACCTGGTAACCTTCTGAAAGAGCGCGCACTCGATCTTCCGTTCGCGCATAAGCAGTCAGGGCCAACGCTGGTGTGTGCCCACCTTTCTTCTTTGGCAGCGCGCGCACTTTCCTGATCAACCCGTATCCGTCTTCAACCGGCATCCCAATGTCGGCGATCAGCACGTCGGGTTGCCAACTCTCGATCGACTCCAAACCTTCTCGCGACGAGCCGACGGCAATCACCTGCGCGCCACACTTCTCGAGCATCATCGTCAACAACGTTCGCGCATCAATTTCGTCGTCAACCACCAGCACGCGCAAGCCCGAAAGCGACGAAGGCCGCTGGTCGCGTGCTTCCACTTCAGCGATGGCGGGCTGTTTGAACTCCTCGGGAAGCTCGTGGTCGTCAGTGGTCATCGCCGGCAGTCTGACGGTGAACTTCGAACCCTGACCCTCACCAGCGCTTTCGGCGCGTGCAGTTCCGCCGTGCAGTTCCACGAGGTGTCGAACGATCGCGAGTCCGAGTCCGAGTCCGCCGTAGTTTCTTGTCGTTGAACCGTCAGCCTGTCGAAAGCGCTCGAACACGTACGGCAGAAAATCTGAGTTGATGCCAACTCCCGTATCGTTTACTGCTACCTCAATGTGAGAATTGATGCGCTGCAACGTGACCTGGACCAGCCCGCCTTTGCGCGTAAACTTAACGCCATTCGACAACAGGTTCCACACGATCTGTTGCAGCCGCTCGCGATCGCCAAACACTGGGCCAACATTCGGTTCCAGCAAAACCTGCAAGCGAACGCCACGAGCTTCCGCCGTCGGGCGAATACTCTCCGCAGCCGCTTCAATAACCGAATCAAGCTCGCAAGCAACGAATTCAAGTCGTAACTTGCCGGTGATAATGCGCGACACTTCGAGCAGATCGTTGATTAGCTGGCACTGCGAATTGGCGTTACGGAAAATCGTTTCGATGGCCTGGCGCCGTTTTTCCGGTTCCACTTCGTCGTTGAGCAGAAGATCGGACCAGCCCATAATTGCAGTTAGCGGTGTGCGCAGTTCGTGCGAAAGCGTCGAGAGAAATTCATCTTTGACGCGATTTGCTGCTTCGGCTTCCATGCGCGCTTCTTTTTCTCGCTTCAGCGCGTGACGCCGCTCAGTTGCGTCGTGGGCCATGCCGCGTACGATTGGTTTCTCGACGCCTTCAGTGCGAAGAGTGTTGTAATACTCCCACAGTCTTGTTTCACCCGTGGCAGTGCGAACTTTCATGACGCCGCGCGCGGAGCCCTCGGTCGTTACAGTGCGCATGTATTCGTCAAACTGTTCGCGATACTCAGGCAAGAGCCCATCGCGAATATTTATACCGACGAGCGAGTTCTGCGGATAACCCAACACACGTGCGGCCCACGGATTTACTGAAAGCACACGTCCTTCAAGATCGTGTGTGCAGATGAGCTCGTGGCTGTTGTCCACCAGGTCGCGATAGCGGTCTTCACTGATGCGCAGTGCGGTCTCGGCTTTCTTTTTCTCAGTAATATCCTGGACGAGAACAAACTCCGCAGACCTGCCGCCAAAGAGCAACCGGTTCGAAGTGATCTCGACATTGATAACCGTTCCGTCTTTCTTTTTGTGTCGCCATTCAACGCCCTGTTCCACTCCAGCGTCCGCGGCAAGATAATCGTCGAGTCGCTTCAGATCCTCAGGAGGCCGAATGTCCTTGATCGTCATGTCAAGGAACTCGGCGCGGGAATAGCCGTAATGACGCACCGCGGCATCGTTCACTGCCAGAAAGCGAAGCGTAGCGAGATCGTAAACCCACATCGGTTGCGGATTTGATTCGAAGAGCAAGCGATACTGCGCTTCAGACTTTCGCAAGGCTTCTTCAATGCGCGTGGCGACCGTCACGTCGAGCACGAGTGAAAGGACTGAAACCAGTTTTCCGTTTTCGTTATAGAGCGCAGAGTTGTACCACTCGCAATTAATAATCGAACCCAGCTTGTTGTAATTACGGTTGCGCGAAATGCCGTGACGTTCCTCTCCCTGGTTTTGCCGGTGGCCCACCTGGTTGACCGCTTCGATGTCATCGGGAACTACAAACTGCCAATCGTTAAAACGCTTGCCGAGAACTTCCTTGGCTTTCCAACCGAAGAGTCTTTGTGCAGCGGGTGACCAGCGCAGCACCCTGAATTCCTGATCCCACTCGATTACTGCGAGTGGCGTGTTCTCAACGTGGAAAGCGAGTCGCCGGTGATCGTCTGGTGTAGCTGTTTCGGCGAGTTTGCGCTCGGTGACATCGCGAATAATCGCGACGCCGCCAACTACTTCACCATTCTCGTCGTGACGTGGTGAGTAGTAACCATCAAAGAACCCGTTGCAACCGGATTGGGCGATGATGTAGGGGCGATTCTCAGCGACTGCGCTTTTACCGTCGAGCGCTTCACGATAGTACTCGTCTTCTCCGGTTTGCTTGAGGCAGGGGAACAGTTCGAACGCGTTTCTACCGATAACATCTTCGCGCTTCACACCGGAGATGTGCTCCATCGCGCGATTCCAGGTGGTGTAACGATACTCGCGATCGAAAGCGATAATGCCGTCAACATTCGCCTCGAGCAGACACTTGAGAAAGAGATCTTGTTCTTGGGGTTCGTAAGACATTAGCTTTAATCAGGAAGACCTCTGCTTCGGAAAGAGGAAAAAAGTAGGCACATTTAACCACCGTCGCCGACGATTCGCAAAGTCGGAACGTACTGTAGGGGCGGCCCTCCGTGGCCGCCCGTGGTTTGTGCACGGGTTCAAGGAGCAACGGTCTCGAGTTTGGCGAACACGATTCAAAACCACGGGCGGCCACGGAGGGCCGCCCCTACAGTACGTCCAATGCACAAAGAATGTCATAATCACGGACTTCAAAATGTTCGAGCAGGCACCTCCAACATTAGGCAATCAATACAGCGACGATCTGCTTCTGCGTTCGTACCTCAAACGGGTGCTTCCGGCTGATGTGTTGCGTGAGATTGAAGAGTCGCTCATCGAGATGGGGCGGCTTGCCGGAGGTGAGCTTTACGAGCTGCAATTAGCTGACAGGTTGAATGAGCCGAAGCTCACGCAATGGGATGCGTGGGGGAATCGCGTTGACAGGATCGAGTTGACGCCCGTCTGGCGTTTGGCGGAACGTATTGCGGCTGAACATGGTGTGGTTGCGACGGCTTACGAGCAAAGGCATGGGAGTCTTTCGCGGGTGCATCAGTGTGCGCTCGCTTATCTCTTCACGCCTTCGACGGATATTTACAGTTGTCCACTAGCGATGACTGACGGTGCTGCGCGCACACTGCTTGGTTCCGGTAATCAAGCGTTGATCGACCGCGCGGTCCCACATTTGATCACACGTGACCCGAAAGAGTTCTGGACCGCTGGTCAATGGATGACTGAACTCACCGGAGGCTCCGATGTCGGAATTTCGGAGACGATTGCAAAACAGGACGGCGAAGTCTTTCGTCTGTACGGGCGCAAGTGGTTTACGTCTGCCATCAGTTCACAGATGGCGCTCACCCTCGCGCGTCCCGAGGGCAATCCGCCGGGCGGACGCGGGCTCGCACTCTTCTACCTCGAAACACGAGATGACAACGGTCGCCCGCAGAACATACAAATCAATCGTCTCAAAGACAAACTCGGCACCCGCAAAGTTCCGACAGCCGAGTTAACTCTCGACGGGACGCAAGCACAGCTTGTCAAAGGTCCGACTGACGGCGTGCGCAACATCGCGCCGTTGCTCAACATCACTCGTCTGTGGAACGGCATCAGCGCCGTCTCTCTTATGCGTCGCGGACTTGCACTCAGTTTCGACTACGCACAAAAGCGTGTAGCCTTCGGCGCGCCGTTGTCAGAGAAGCCCTTGCACCGCGATACTCTCGCAACGCTGCTCGCCGAAACAGCCGGAGCTTTTCATCTTGCATTCTATGTCGCCGAGTTAACTGGTCGGAATGAAACACGCGAGATCAGCGACGAAGATGCGTTATTGCTGCGTGTGTTAACGCCGGTGATGAAACTCACGACCGGAAAACAGTCGGTGATGGTTGCGAGTGAAGTGCTCGAGACATTTGGCGGCGCCGGTTATGTAGAAGACACTGGATTGCCGGTGTTGTTACGCGACAGCCAGGTCCTCCCCATTTGGGAAGGGACGACAAATGTGCTGGCCCTCGATACACTGCGAGCGCTCCAGAGTAGTGATAAAGATTTAAGAAGCGGTTTTGCGAGATTTGAAGCGGCCGTGATGAAATGTCTCGCGAACGTCAGCGATACACAGGCGGCACGTTCGGCTTTAGAGCATGCAGCGAGCTGGTTGAACGAAGCAATGCGCGCGGGTCAGCCCGCACTTGAGGCGGGCGCGCGCCGTTTCGCCCTCACTTTAGGCCGTATTATGGAATTTGCATTGCTGATGAAGCATGCTCAATGGTCTAAGGGGCACGAACACGACGACCGGGCAGCAGCGGCCGCCCGGCGTTTCGCCGCGTCCGGCATCGACCTCATCGGCGAGTACGATGTTCAGGACGTGAATACCTTGCTGTAGCGACCTGCCGAGGTTTTGTTAGACAGGATTTACAAGATTTCCCATGATACAAAAGGAGATTGCCATGAAACGTGTTTCACTGCTTGTCCTGATGTTGTTGATTGCCGCCTGCCCGGCGGTGGCGCAGCAGAAGAAAGCGCAACCTGTAAAGGAGTACACCATCGAGCAGTTCATGAACACTGTTCGCATCGGCGGCAGCTCCTTCTCATCCGATGAAAA
>DATEIS010000530.1:0-9650 GCA_035278765.1 Pyrinomonadaceae bacterium
CCAGTAGACACTGCCACCAAAGTCGTTTGATCCGCCGCGCGTCACAAACTTGATTTGCACTGCGCCATCGCCCGCGCTTTCAGCACCTGGCGCCGCAGTGGAAACTGATACTTCACCAATAGAATCGATGCGCGGTCGCACGAAGGTGAAGAAGCCATCGTTTGAACTGATCAGATTGTCCTGCACGTCCACGCCATCAAGCGTGATGTTGAGTGCGCCTTTCGGCAAACCGTTTACGGTTGACGTACGAGGACGACCGGTTGTTTGAACGCCGGGAAGCAGAGTCACGAGGTCGAGTGCATCGCGCGAGGCCTGAGGCTGCTCGATGATTTGACGACCCGTGATTGTCGTACCGACGGTGGCGTTCTGCGTTTGTATTAACTCACCGGCTGCATCGACGATCTGGACCGTTTCCGTTGGCACGCCGACTTCGAGTGTGACATTGACGCTTGAAGGTGTGCCGACGTCAACTTTCACGTTAGGCAGGATTGTTGTTTTAAATCCTGGCGCGTTAACAGTGACGGTGTAAGTTCCGGAGATCAGTGCCGGTACATTGAAGGTGCCGTTGTCGGCGGTGGTTGCGTTGAACTCCTGATTAGTGGCGTTGTTCTTGACCGTGATGGTTGCGCCAGGAACAACCGCGCTTGTCGGGTCGCTGATCGTACCGGCAATTGAACCGGTCGAACCGCTTTGCGCCAAGGCGGGTGGGCCACTGAGCGAGAGCAGGAGCAGCGCAGCAGCGATTAGAGATCGTTTCATGGATACCCCTCCAAAAGTTTGAAGTTTATTGTCCGAGTTATGGAACACGAGGAAGCGCCTGGGGTCGCTTCACTCAAGGAAGGGCAAGCATTATTCCCTTTTGGAGTTGGTATTGGGCGTAACTGTAGGGGCGGCCCTCCGTGGCCGCCCGTGGTTTGGACACGAGTGTTCAATCACCACTCCGCCCACATCCTTGAACCCTCTCCGCGTACGGCTATGTGATCACACTCTTGCTCAATTTGGATATTTACGAATTCGAATCTTGCTGGATTTGGATCGGTGGCGTTCCGATTTTAGGACGTGCATCACGTCCCATTTTTGAGATCACAATTTGTGATCTCAAACACGATTTCTTGTTTATTTGCTCGGAAATATTAGGATCTTGAGATCACAATTTGTGATCTCAAAACTGAGAGTTAAGTGTGGCCCTTAAATCCAATTTGCCTGGACGTCGAAAGTGGTTTGTTCCTCAACTTCTCTAACTCATCAAACACAACTCTAAAGTATTTATCGTGCGTAGAGAGTTTTTTAATGACAGCAGCAAACTTACGATTGAGTTCTTCGTTCGTTTCAAGCATCTCTCTCAGTCGCACAAATGCTCGCATGATGGCTATGTTTACTTCGATCGCTTGTTCGCTGTTCAAAACACTCGATAACATCGCGACGCCTTGTTCGGTAAATGCAAAAGGTAGGTACCGACGCCCGCCGCGTCCGATGTTTGAGGTCGCAAATTGCGACCTCAAAAACTCAGCCTCTTTCTTTGTTAACCTGAACATGAAGTCTTCAGGAAATCGCTTCTTGTTACGTGACACTCTCTCGTTCAAGCGCTTGGTCGGCACTCCATAGAGTTCTGCCAGATCGAAGTCCAACATAACCTTCTGACCTCGAATCAAGTAGATTCTTCGCTCGATGACTTGAACAGATAGAGATAGACTTGTGCTTGTGAGGTTTTTCTTGTGAGGCATAATGGGCACAGAATAGCAGAATCCAGTTGCATTTGTAGATTTGAGGTTGCAATTTGCAACCTCAAAATCTGCGTAATCTGTGGATGACAACTGGTGTCCGCGGAGCTAACGTAAATGAAACTCAAAATAGTCCAAGCTGGTGATCCCGTCTTGCGAAAGCAAGCTCGTCCACTAACCAAAGCCGAGATCCTCAGCCCATCAATACAAGAACTAATCCCACTGATGCGAGACACAATGCGCGAAGCACCAGGCGTCGGACTCGCCGCGCCCCAGATCGGCCAATCAATCCAACTCGCAGTAATCGAAGATCGCGCAAACTACATCAAGGATATATCCGCTGAGGCACTCGCAAAACGTCAACGATCCGCAATTCCGTTTCACGTCATTATCAACCCAAAGCTCACGATCGTGGGAAATTCGTCAGCAGTATTCTTTGAAGGCTGCCTCAGCGTGGAAGGCTACCAGGCGGTCGTCGATCGCGCGCTTGATGTTCGTGTCGAATGTTTGAACGAACGCGGCGAAGAAATAAAGATCAAAGCGCTCGGTTGGTACGCGCGCATTCTTCAACATGAGATAGACCACTTGAACGGGATCTTATACATCGATCGAATGAAGTCGCGAACCTATACGACAGGAGAGAACTTTCTTCAATACTGGATGAATCACAGTATTAAAGAGGTGCTTACTGAAGTTGGCGAAGCTTAAGTAGTTGAATCTTTTCCGCTCGATGCGGCAAGATAAATCAGTAAACTCCGCCTGAGTTTAGGTGTTTGCTTACAAACCAAGAAGGAGCAACGAGTGTCTGTTACAGAGATTGCCGCTAACTGCTATCGTATATCAACCTACATTCCTGAAATCGATCTACAGTTCAATCAGTTCTTGATCAAAGATGAAGAGCCGTTATTGTTTCACACTGGCATGAGAGTGCTCTTCCCCGCCGTGCGTGAGGCGGTGGAAACGATCCTGGATCCTTCGCAGATACGCTGGATCGGCTTCAGTCATTTTGAGGCGGACGAGTGTGGCTCCCTTAACGAGTGGCTGCAAATCGCTCCCACCGCACAACCTGTGTGCAGCATGGTTGGCGCACTCGTGAGCGTTAACGATTTCGCGCTTCGTCCCGCGAAGGGCATGACCGATGGTGAAGTTCTAAAGACAGGTGAGCGCCGGTTCCGTTTCGCGCAGACGCCTCATGTGCCGCATTGCTGGGAGGCTGGACTACTTTTCGAAGAGACCACTGGTACGTTGCTGTGTTCAGACCTCTTCCACCAGGGTGGCGATGTCGAACCGGCAACGGAGTCGGACCTGATCGAGCGTGCGCGAAAGACGCTAATCGAGTACCAGGCTGGCCCGTTCGCGAACTACATGCCGTACACAAAGCACACCGACGGCATTCTGCAAGGGCTCGCCGCGCTCAATCCACGAACGCTAGCGCCGATGCACGGCTCAGCTTATACCGGCGATGGTGCGCGCGCTATTCGCGATCTCGCTGTGGTGATGCGTGAAGTACTTGGGTAAAGGACATCAGCGATGCCAACCAAAATAAGATTGAGCCGCTTCACCTGCTTCTTAATGTTTCTAGGCGCGATGGCTTGTCTTGCAATCACGAGTCGCACTTCGAGCGTTGCTGCGTCGGGGTACGAACAACAAACTAGAAGTGCGAGAAAGTTCTCCCGAGCCTGGCAAGCACAGGCAGGAAGGACAGTCGATCAGACGGGTAAGAACATTCAGGTACTCAAGGGCTTGCCCGAATCACAGTTGTTTCTCGTGATGAATTTCGTGGCTACCTCGCTTGGTGTCCAGTGCAGCTTCTGTCATGTCCAGCAAGGCAAAGATCCAACTACGGGTACTACAAAGTGGCTTTGGGAAAACGACGACAAGCCGCAGAAGCAAACAGCTCGGCGCATGATGGAAATGATTCTATCAATCAAAGCGAATAACAAAGTCGATTTTAGAGAAAACGAGGTCACTTGCTACACCTGTCATCGTGGACAAAGAAAACCTATTGGACTTCCTTCGATGCCGCTGGCCCATTCAGCTCATGAACCAGGACCGGACGATGCAGCGCTTTCAGCAAGCAAAAGTCTTCCCTCCCTCGATCAGATCTTCAGTAAGTACGTTGAAGCTGTAGGCGGCAGTGCCGCGACCAACACTACGACGCTGGTGCTGAAGGGCAAGCGCGAGGCATCGCAGAATCGCAGTTGGCCCAACGACATTACCATAGCGTTTCCCGACAAGTTTCTTCTCGTTACCACTACGGCTACCGGCACCCTCCGTCAGATTCTTAATGGTGATAAGGGCTGGGCAATTAACGGAGCTAACGTGAGACTGCTCTCGCCTGCAGAAGCTCTCGACGCCACACGTAGAGGGAACGAACTCTTTACTGTCGTCAAAGTAAAGCCGTCGCAAAACATGCGGTTGAGTGGAATACAAAAGGTTGGTGAGCGTGAAGCTTACGTTGTCGAGAACTCAACCGACGCCAAAACCGAACGTTATTATTTTGACAGTCAAACAGGACTGCTGCTGCGGACAATCACTCTCAACAAGACCGTGCTCATGCCATTTCCCGAACAAGTGGATTTTGAGGATTATCGGGAGGTAGACGGTGTAAAAATGCCGTTCACTATTCGTTACTCCGCCATTGATACCTTCGATAGTTGGGTGCGCACATTCACCGAGATCAAACGCAATGTGGCGGTCGAGGATACGTTGTTCGCGGTTCCGCCTCCGCGGTAGTTTGCGACGCAGCCTTAGTGAGGCAATTCGGGTTATTGACAAGCTATTGGGCCAATAGTAGAGTCAACGCCGTTGGACGTTCCTTGCAACTAGTTATCTTCCTTCAATTATTCCTCGATTGTTGATGATTGAGAGGAGCGATGAACCTCATTTCAAGAAAACAATTCGTCGCCTTAAGTATCATCCTTCTCGCTACTCTAGTTGTTTTTCTCGTCAACAAACGATCAAGAGTCAACGCATCCGAGGAAACGGTGGTACCTGGATCGCTCGAAGCCTTGGCCCAGAACTGCGCGGCGAACGGGATTCAAAGTGTTGATATAAACACAATGCTCTGGGAGTACGACGGTATTGGCGGGATCGACGACGCCCTTTCCAAATACTCTGTAGTCGTCGCTCATCCTGTCAGTAGCACTAGTTACACCTGGAGTTCTGAGCTTCAAATAGTAGGTACCTGGTACAAATTTGCTGTCACAGAATCTCTTTCCCAACGGCCACACATCCCGTGTGATGCGTGTGATTCGGATCCGCCTGCCAGTTTATTGCCTCTGAGCGCCGGGCACCTTCTTATCCCAAAATACGGCGGCTCAGTGATGATTAACGGAGTCACAATCAATAGCATCGATACCGACTTTCCCGCTTATCAAACATCACAGAGCTATCTGCTCTTCCTTAATATCGATCAGACAAAAGGTGTTGGGAACGTAGATGGAGGAGGAGTTGCCGTATATGCTATTGGCGCAAACGGCGTACTCACACCTATTAATTCTATAAACAGCGCGCTCGCTGAAGATATTTCGCTGCGTTACGGTAACTCGCTAACTGCTCTTCGTACTGCGTTAGGTGGCTCAGTACCGACACCCTCGACGGGATTACATCTATAGCTGCGGGTTTACTTTTGATACAAGAAACGAAGCGATGATATGCGACGTGCTTCGCTCGCCAGGACTTTGCTCGTCTCAGTTTTCATGCAAAGCCGCAAAGCCGGTTGAAGTCTTTGCGGCTTTGCGTGAAGTGTCTGCGAGTCAACCATGCCGTAGACGTTAAACTCACCACAGCAAGTAAACGCCAAATGCTTCGCGACGTGCGCAAGCGCTTTGGGCTCGGTTGAGTTCGCAACCCTTCGTTGACAACGCGGCTATAACAGATCCTTCCAACTCGCGGGATCGCGACGTAAGTCCATCACTGAGGTGACCAGAATTTCATCACTACGGATCTGATAGATCAAACCAAACGGAAATCGATGAGTTCGACAGCGTTGTGTTCGCGTGGACAAAGGGTGCCACGCGGTGGGATGTCGAAGAATTCGACTAAGCGTAGCTTCGATTTCGTTCAGGAAAGCTGTCCCCAAACCATTTTCACGTTGCTCTTAATAAAACGTTGCTTGTCTCAGCTCCATCAGCGCAGCGGAGGTAAATCGATACTGCCTCATTTCCTGAGAGAATCGCGAAGGTCGCGAAGTGCGGACGGTCCATCGATTGTCTGCAAGTGACCTCGGTCTACAGCGTCGATCCGTTCTTCGGATTCAGCAGCCCACTTAGCCTCAATTTCCTTAACGCGTGCTTCGTCGAGACTTTCCCAAAGAATATCAATTAACTTCGCACGCTCGACGGAACTAAGGCGAGAGATTTCCTCTTGAATTGATGTAAGGCTCATGCGTGAATAATTGACGCTACGAGAGTATCTGTCAAGGACTTCAGTCGCCGAGGTAGTTTTAGCCGCGGATTACGCAAGCCACAAAGATCAGTCGTAGTTCGTCGTTCCTTCTTTGTGGCTTGCGTGAAATGTCTTTACGCGAACAACTCGCGCTCGAGCACAGCTAACTGTGAGTCAACCATACCGTAGACGTTAAACTCCCCACAGCGAGTAAAAGCCAAATGCTTCGCGACGTGCGCAAGCGCTTTGGGCTCACTGGAGTTTTGCAGCGCTCCCATGAGGACGAACAGCGCGGCAGCAGCTTCTTCGCCGTTTCGACAAATTATCTCCGTCAGTGCCTCGATTTTTTCTCTGCCTGAATCATCTCCACCGGACGCTTCCGATGATTCCGACTCGATCGTCTCGACAACATCTTCACTCGCATGAGCCTCCCTTACGAGTCTCGCAAGCCACGGATCATTCGTCTCCAACGCATAACGCAGAATCGCCCTGCTCTGCGGATCGATCGATCTGTCGTTCAAGACAGCCTGCGCTCTTTCTTTCAAAGCATTAACAATCGTGTTGGTTCTGGATTTTCGGTTTACGTGAGGTGTTTCGCGCGTCGTTGCGCTACTATCAATAGCCATGGATTTCATCCTTTCGATGGAAGGTTGAGGTCTTAGGGTCGGCGTTGTGTGCTAGCACAATCCGGCCCGCTTCTTTGTTGGAGGAGTGACGCCACTATAACATACTTCGCAAGTGCTTTTGGCGGTGACTCTTAAAATCGAGTTAGACAGATCCTCGTCATCAATTATTTGTAATTAGGGAGGTCTCTTTGTCTTCAACCAAATGGAAAGACGGTCTTCTGTCGTCGAGTTTGCCCCTAGAGTTTGAAGTAGCAAAGTTATTGGTCAAACTTGGTTTTGGAGTTGACGCGGATTTTTCATACGGCAGATACGACAGCAATATTCTTAAAGACTTTTCGATTGACATACACGCGGAATACTATCCTGCTTATTCTGCTATTTTCGACTTGCTCATCGAGTGCAAGTATAGGACTCCGAACAAGAAGTGGCTGTTCTTGCCAGATCCCAACAAAGATTATTTCACCAATTATGGACTAAGCGACCCTGTTCGTTACGTCGACGATTTTGCTATTAGATATTTTGGTAAGAGGTACTCAGTACAAACGCCCACTGGCGAGCCTCTGCCAATAACCTACAAGGGTACCGAGATTAATCTGACAGATGGGTCCGTATATGATGCGGATATCCGACACGGAATTGCTCAATTAAGATACGGCTTACCACGACTCTTAACAGAGCGAATCGTTGAGAATTTCGCATTGATGGAAGAAGGTAACCCCTTTATCTTCTGTCCCATTCTCGTTACTACAGCAGAGATTTATGTTATGAATCCGGCTACGTCCTTAAAAAAGGTCCTCAAAGCGTCGAAGATTGACCAGTTAGCGAAGCCGGTACCATATGTCGTTTTGCATGCTGATTACGGCCCTGATTTCGAAATGCATTGTAGGAGTCGCGAATTCCAAGAACTCAATCAATTGACCAAACAGATCGAAGGGGAGGAGAAATGGAAGTCTTTCGAAGACCGGCGAGCGAGGATTAAGGGTCGGCGCAGAATAGCACATGATTTACCGTCGCATTTACTTAGAAATCTAGTCGCTTTAGAACGGACATATATGAACAGATATTTCACACAGTTCTTCGTCGCTCGATTCTCGGAATTACCATTACTAATAAGCGATTTGAAGAGATCGGTGAACCAAACGGCACGGACGTTGCGAAAGATCCCCACAGTTCGTCGCATATCTTGATCCCTGGAATAATTTCTAACTCTGGAATTGCCTTGCGCAATCTTTCCAATCACGGAGGGACCTGAATCTCGAGCTTGATTTCGATCCAGGCTCTGTAGGTCCGACCCAGGTGCTGACAACCCAGACGGCAGCCTTCCTCGCGAGGGGTTCGTCGACTCAGATCTCAAAAATTGGTTTTAAATTCATCAAGTTGCACATCTCGCACCTGAAACCCCAACAACCCACAAATTAACCCTACCCGCGCGTCCAAACTTCTTGACGGAATTACAACGAGGTATATACTGCTGCCAAATTTTTGAATAATTGTTCGACGTTTTGTTTCTTCTCATTCCGTACTAATCAGTCTGATAGAAAAGTTAACTCTTTCGCTCTCCAAGGAGGACTCTATGATCCGTCGTTCATTGATCGTGATTTGTTTGATAATTAGTACGGCCGCCGTCGTCTTTTCCCAGTCCATCCCGACCGGCTCGCTCTCCGGTACGGTGAAGGATCAATCGGGAGCTTACGTCGCGAACGCAAGTGTGGTGGTTAAGAACATCGGCACCAACGCCGAGTTCAACGCCCAGACCTCTGACAACGGTACCTTCACTATTCCATCTCTAACGCAAGGTCTTTACACCGTCACGGTTTCTGCTACCGGTTTCAAAACCACGATCGCGCAGAACGTGAAGATTGACGTCGCTAAAACGTCGAACCTCGAAATCGCACTCGAAGTCGGTCAGATTAACGAATCCATAGTTGTCGCAAGCGGCGCCGAAGTCCTGCGCACTACGGAAACGAGCGTCAGTTCGACGATTACCGGACGGCAGATCGTCGAGTTGCCTTTCGCGACTCGCGACGCGTTGCAACTCGTGCTCGTGCAACCCGGCACACAGACTGCCACCGTGCCTCGCGCTTCAACCATCAACGGTTTGCCGAAAGGCAGCTTGAACATCACGCTCGACGGTATCAACGTTCAGGACAACCTGCTCAAGTCGTCGGACGGTTTCTTCACGTCAACACAAGCCAAAGCCGATGCAGTTGATGAAATGACTGTCTCGTCCGCCACGCCAGGAGCTGAGAGTTCCGCCGGCGGTGCGTCGCGAATCAGCTTCGTCAGCAAAACCGGAACGAATGAATTTCACGGCGGCGGATTCTGGCAGCATCGCAACACCGCTCTAAACGCAAACTATTACTTCAACAACATCGACGGTCTCGCGCGCGACCGAATGCTGTTGAATCAATTCGGCGGCCAGCTTGGCGGTCCTATCTGGAAGAACCACGCTTTCTTCTTCTTTAATTATGAGGAGTTTCGCCTGCCGCAAACCTACCCGGCTGCGCGCACGATCGTAACTGACAAAGCACGAACGGGTATTTTTACTTATCGTGACTCAACGGGTGTTACGCGTGACATTAACTTGCTGGCACTGGCAGCCGCTAGAAATCCGACTTTACCAGGAACGGTTCGTCCGTATGCGACGACGATTGACCCAATTGTCGGCAACCTGCTCGGCGCGTTCTCCGCAGGCGCGGCAGATGGTGGCACGCTGAAGAGTCGCGTGGGAACTGCCAACGATTTCAACCGGCTCGATCTGTCTTTCCAGGCGCCCGGCACAAACATCCGGCGGTTCCCAACTGCGAGATTCGATTGGGACGTCACCAAGAAACATCATTTCGAGTTTAGCTATCACTACCAACAATACTTTTCCGATCCCGACGCCGTTAACGGTCAGCTTCCTGTAGTGCCC
>DATEIS010000531.1:0-6537 GCA_035278765.1 Pyrinomonadaceae bacterium
GGAAAGGCAATGTCATTAACTACACCGACGATCTCGTAAAAGTCTTTTTGCGCAAAAGTGCTGATAATGCGCTTTCCGATCGGACTTTCGTTGGGCCAAAAGTTCCGAGCGGTGGTTTCGTTAATAATCAAAACTTTCGGGTGATCGGCCGTATCCGCTATGTTGAAATTACGGCCCTGTTGCAACCGGGCACCCATGGTCTGGAAATAGTCGCTACTTACCGATTCGAAAAACATTTCCGGAAGCTTATCCGGCGGGAACTCGGGTCGACCCTCAATCTGAAAGGAATTACTGCTGCCATATCCAAACACCGGATTCGATTCGGCGATAGCAGCGTGCTGCACACCCGGCAACGTGCGCAGCCGATTTTCCAGTTCCGTCAGAAAAACCAGTCGTTGCTTTTCACTTGCATATTTCTCTCCCTGAAGGTTCATCTGCGCCGTCACCAATCCGTCAACTTGCCAGCCCGGATCTGCATTGAGGAAGCGCTGCAAGCCCCGCAGGAATAATCCAGCAGCCGCGAGCAAAACCATCGCAAACGCTACTTCACCGATGACGAGCGCGTGTCGCGTACGATGCTGAGATCGTCCCGCGCTTGACCCGCGCGAGTTCTCGCGTAGCGCGAGGTTCAGGTCAGCACGCGATGCCAACCATGCAGGAAGTGTCCCGAATAGAACTCCCGTCAACAGCGAGCATAGCAGAGCAAACCCGAACACTTTGTAATCGAGTTGCACACCTGCTCCGGGTAAATCGCCGAACATACGGACACTGATAAAACGGATGGCGCCATAGGCAACAGCGAGACTGATAACTCCACCGATTAGCGCCACCAGGATGCTTTCAGTAAACAAATGCCGCAGCAGTCGCCAGCGTCCCGCACCGAGCGCGGCGCGCACAGCCAGTTCGCGCGCTCGCGCCGCCGTGCGAACGAGTTGAAGGTTAGCGAGATTTGCGCACGCGATCAGCAACACAAAACCTGCCAGTCCAAATGTGAACCACATGACAGTTCTGCCGATGTCGTCGGACATGGATAGCTGAAGCGGCTCGAGTCGCAGGCTTTCACCTTCGTTCGAGGAATTTTGTTTGTGGATGTTAGCGGCGAGCGCAGCCATGCTTTGCTCTGCCTGTTTGATTGAGACGCCAGGCTTGAGCCGGCCAAACGAATTTAGAAAGGCGGCCCGGCGATTCGCTTTCGCTTCCGGAGTGAACGTCAGCGGCTGCCAAATGTCGATCCGGCCCCACAGCATCGGATGGTCGAAGCCGGGAGGCATCACGCCGACGATCTCCACTGTTTTTCCGTCGAGCTGAATTTTTCGACCTATGACGTTCGGATCACTTCCAAAACGTTGCGTCCAAGATCGATCGCTCAGGACGATTACGTTATTAACACCCGGCTCGAATTCCTCAGGTTTAAATACACGGCCGTGCGCGGGTGCGACTCCCATCATTGGGAAGAAATCCGCGGTCGCTACGAGGCTGAGCAGGCGCTCGGCGTTTCGCCCTTGTTCGGTGAGAGTACGGCCTGCATAGGTGTAGGCCGCCATCCTTTCAAAAACGGTATTTTGGTCGTGCTGGTCGAAGAAATTTGCCACTGAAAACGGCCAATTTTGAGAGTGTGGTGACGTGCGCCAGACACGGACTAAACTCTCGGATTGCGGATACGGCAGTGAGCCAAATAGAAACGTATTCAGCACACTGAACATGGCTATATTCACACCAATTCCGAGCGCCAGCGTCAGGACAGAAACGATCGTAAAACCCTTGTGCTTTAGCAGCATGCGCAAGCTGAAGCGCACATCCTGTGACACAGTCGTCATAGCGTCCTCCAATGTCAGTGACTCAAGAGCTTGGAGTGAATCCGTTTTTCAGTTTTGCTATTAATAATACACCTTGCAGAGGTCGATTGTGGCAAATAATCGATTGCAGACTTCTGTCACTGTTTCAGGTAACGAAGCGCAATACATCCTGATTCAAAAACTTTTGACTCCACAAGTTTTAATTGCAATGTCTCGGGCAGGCTAACACCTACCAACAACCGTCTCCCTTCTCCCGCAACGATTGGTCCAACAACGAAACGATATTCATCCACCAGACCAAGCTGTATAAGTTGTGAAGGAATATCTACGCCACCGACTAAAATATTTTTGCCTTGTTCCTGCTTCAACTTAAGTATTTCGTCGTGAAGGTTCGCACGAACAATTCTCGTTTTTTTATCTTCAGCGCTGTCCAATGTTCGTGAGAAGACAATCTTGTTCACGGAGTCAAATGCCAGGGCAAATTCGTTCAATGCTTTTGACATCGACTGGTTTCTTGCCACTTCAGGCCAAAAAGGAACCATCAATTGATAGGTTTTACGCCCAAAGACTTGCAGGTCAACCTCGCGCATGAGGTTCGTGAAGTATTCATGTGTTTCATCATCAGCATACCCTTTGGTGTGGTCGACGTTGCCATCCAGGGTCGTGTTGATTGCGAAGATTAGCTTTCTCATTTGCGTCCTGCCCTCCTGACGTCTATTCGCCCATGGTGCCGGTCCGCAAAGGACCGTTCGGTTTATAAGTGCTGATGATTACACCTGAGTCCACAGCCTTCGTGCTGACCAGCGCGAGTTCGCGTGGCGGGGTTCCATCCGAAAAGAAACGTTTGCCGGTGCCTAACAGAACCGGAAAGACAAGTAGCAAGACCTCATCCGCAAGCTCGTGTTCGAGCAGCACCGGTGTCAGCGTCGAGCTGCCCCAGACGATCAGGTGCGGCCCGTCCATCTCCTTGGCGCGACGAACGCCCGCGACGATGTCCGATCCGAGGCTTTCCGCCGGCCCCCATGCGAGACTCTCCGGCCGATGGGTCGCGATGTATTTTGTCGCCGAGTTTATTGCGTCCGCCATCGGACTCTTCGGGGCGTTCGGCCAAAAGTCGCTCCAGATATCGTAGGTTCGGCGACCCAGCAGCAGATCGAAATCTTCGCCTTGAGCCGCGGCGATGGCCTCGCCTGCTGCGGGGTCGTCATGCGGCGCCGCCCATCCGCCGTAGCGGTAGTCGTCTTCCGTCGGGCCGCCGGGGCCCTGAATCACGCCGTCCAGCGAGATATGTTCAATGATCCTGATCTTTCTCATGCGGTCTCCTTAAAACGATTTTGCGTCGGCACCTCGACCGGTGCACTAGAGTGTTTTCAGGAACTCGATCAAGGCTGTACGCTCCTCAAGTGTAAGACTCAATCCAAACTCGTGTCCCTTCACGGCCCGCGTTGTTACTCCAAACCCACGGAAGCCCCAGGCTTAAACTGAAGAGCATTAACCGGACAACACAACCACGAAGCTCAACCAAAGCGTCTTCATAATTGAATACACCGATTGTCAGATCTCTGTCTTCGCGCAAACCTACGTCGAACAACAAAAGTTTTCAAGGGATTGATAGATGAAGTAGTGCATCGGTTTTGAAGTTACGCCGAAGGCGCTCGCTAAATTCAGCCCAGGGTTCGAGCGCGCCGAGAACCCTGGGTCAGCAGAAAAGAAAACGATTAAACCCTGAAAGGGTTTCTCTCAAGGCGAACCCTTTCAGGGTTGATTCGAAATGTTGGTTGTTTCCCAGGGTTCTCGCTGCGCTCCAACTCTGGGCTGAAATGAGCGAACGCCTTCGGCGTAATTTCAGACTGATGGCCCTTTCGTTTGCCAGTTCCCTATTCGCGCAAATAGTGGCAGCTGTAGCCTCCAGGATTTTTACGCAAGTAATCCTGGTGATACCCTTCCGCACTGTACCAAGTGGAGGCGGGCTCAATGGTTGTGGTGATCGGACGCTTCCACTTCCCTGACGCATCTACACGCGAGCGCACTCGTTCAGCCGTTTCCTGCTGCTCAGGTGTCTGCGGAAAAATTGCAGAACGGTATTGTGTGCCAACGTCGTTGCCCTGACGGTTGAGCGTGGTTGGATCGTGTAACTTGAAGAACCACTTTTCCAGCAAGTCTTCGAATCTGAGCACTGCCGGATCGAACGTTATACGTATGGCTTCAGCGTGACCCGATTTGCTGTGGTGTGTATCTGCGTATGTAGGATTCTCGAGCCAACCGCCTGTGTAGCCGACTTCGGTATCAATGACGCCAGGCACGTCACGCAGAATTTCCTCGACACCCCAGAAACAGCCGCCAGCTAACACAGCCACCTCAGTCTGTTTCGTGCCGTTGGTCTCCATACGAGTCTCTTCTTTCGTCTGATTCATGAAGCGAATACCTCACCTTATATTAGATGAACGTAGGCGGTTCTATCTAGCGGACCCAAAAGCGTCTTCCTTTCATTGGATTAGTGGAAGGTGTGGAGTACACCATGAAATGCGAAGGTGATCTATTGGACCAAAGTATCGATCGATACCTTGGTATTAGTTATGAGGGGTTCCCGACGAGAGGCAGTTGGCGAACCCTTTGAAAGGGTTCAAAGACTATGCTTGTGCTAACCCAAGGTTGTCGCTGCGCTCCAACCTTGGGCTGAAATTGGCGAACGCCTTCGGCGTAAGATGATTAAACCACTACGCGACTTCGCTATTTTGCTACTGCAGCACTGGCAATGGCCTGCTCCGGTATCTCGTGAGCAGGATGAACAATGGGATGAAGGTCGATCTCCATGCTATACGCCTCTTCACTATGCTGGCTTAGATCGAGTCCGCGTAATTCATCTTCACCACTCACCCGAACACCAATTATCAAATCAACGAATTTAAGAATAGCGAAAGTCGCCAACAGTGACAGTCCGATACTGATTGCGATGGCAATGAGCTGGTTGACGACTTGTGCACTGTTGCCATCGATCAACCCCACCGGAAGCGAATTGCCCGCGGCATCCTTAAAGATTGCGTTTACTGCCCGCGTAGCAAAAACTCCTGTAAGGATGGCACCGACTGTTCCGCCGGCGCCGTGGACTCCAAACGCATCCAGTGAATCATCATAGCCGAGGCGCTTTTTCACTTCCGTTACCATGAAGAAACAAGCGAGACCGGCTACGAAACCAATGATCAGTGCCGACATGGGGGTGACGAAACCCGCTGCGGGAGTAATGCCTACCAATCCCGCGACGGCTCCGGAGATTGCACCGAGAACCGTTGGTTTGCCCTGCCGGAACCATTCTCCCAACATCCAGCCGAGGGTAGCTGCAGCCGCGGCGAAATGCGTTGCGACAAAAGCACTCGACGCGAGCGAATTGGCTTGCAGGGCGCTGCCTGCGTTAAACCCGAACCATCCGACCCAAAGCATGCACGCGCCAATTACGCTGAGTACCAAATTGTGCGGTGGAGCGATCCCGTCTTTGTCGAATCCCACACGCTTCCCGAGGTAGAGCGCACAGACCAGAGCTGAAAAGCCCGAAGAGATATGGACCACCGTACCTCCGGCAAAATCGAGCGCTGGAACACGCCCACCCAACACTGCATTCAAGAATCCCCCATTTCCCCAGACCATGTGTGCAAGAGGGAAATAGACAATCGTCGCCCACAGTATTGTGAAGACAAGCATCGCTTTGAACTTTATGCGCTCAGCATAAGCACCGGTGATGAGGGCAGGTGTGATGATGGCAAACATCAATTGATAAATCATGAAGGTCTGCTGCGGTATGGTTGCAGCGTAATTGCTATTCGGAGCAGCACCGACGCCGGATAGAAACAGGTAGTTAAGATTTCCGAAGAACGGGTTACCTTCAGAAAACGCCACGCTGTATCCATAGACGGCCCACAGTACGGTGACCACGGCCATGAGGATAAAACTCTGCATCATGGTAGCCAGAACATTCTTCTTACGCACAAGTCCCCCATAGAAGAGCGCCAGTCCCGGACCGGTCATCATTAAGACCAGGGCGGCGCAGGTCAACATCCATGCGTTATCACCCGCCGTTTGTGCGTTAGTTAAAGCGGTCTCAAGCTTACTCACCCGGTCATCTGCTATAGCGGTTGATGCGGTCGTTTGCCCGAAGACGTTCATGGCAAAAATGAAAGTGAGTAGGGGAAATGAAAAGGCAACCAGCTTCTTATGCAGAGGTCTCATTCAGCAATCTCCTTTGGTTTCTCGTGAGCGCGATTGCAAGGAGAATGCCGGAAGCGATTTCCGAAAAAGCGGCCATTTTCTTAACAACAGAAGTAGTCAACTCAAAGCGTGAGCGACAAGAATGTAGCCCTTGCCAGGCGAGATTACATTTTTGTAGGGACGTCGTGACAAGGCTTTGGACAGTTGAGGGAACGATGGTGTTTAGCCGCAGATTGCGCTTTATGTTCTCGGATAACTCCTACAAAGATGTAAGATCCGGTGTGACAGCCTTCAAAATTGTCGCCTCAGTTTCCGTTGTGCCTCTAAACAAACTAAAAATCCGGTATCAAATCAATGGCACGATTCTTGACGTGGAGTCGCACTCGAAGCGTTAGTGCGTATTAGTGATCATCGCGATCGCGATGGTTGGAAATTACATGGCCCATCTGTCCTGGCTTTGGCGGCGCGGAACAGATGGGCCACTGACATCGTCCCTTTCGGAGACGATATGGAGCAACATACAACATGCTCAAATCGACAG
>DATEIS010000532.1:0-5501 GCA_035278765.1 Pyrinomonadaceae bacterium
GCAAACGGCGAGCCGATCATCGTCAAGTACGACACGACGAGCGACGACGACATCGTTTGGGGCCTCGGACTGGGTTGCAGCGGCGTGATCCACGTGCTGATCGAACCGGCGACGACCGAGCGCGTCGCGAGTCTCATGCAATTGCTTGCGGAGTGTTCGGAAAGCTCTAACGGCGGAGCGATTGCAACTGTGTTTCACGTTGAAGGCGACGTCGATGCCACGATCGGCACGAGCGCGCTGCTGTTTCCGGACGGCACTGTCGACGGACAGTTCATCGAAGCTTCGATCTTTGAAGACTTGAGTGAAGCGGTCGAACTATCAACTGGCACTATCAAACGCTACGAAATGGCACATGGTAACGTCGACGTTTTCGTGGAATATGTGCAGCCTCGTGTGCGACTCGTCGTATTCGGCGCGGGCTTCGATGTGTTGCCCGTCGTCGATCTGGCAGCGAATCTTGGCTGGCACACGACAGTAGTCGATACACGCGCGCGTGCGTCGAGTCTCGAACGCTTCCGAACTGCTGATGCAGTGCTGTTATGCCGTGCGGAAGATGTAATGTCACAGGTTTCACTTTTCGAACGTACGATCGTAGTGGTGATGACGCACAACTACCTCCACGATCTCGAAGTGTTACGACAACTGCTGCCCATGCGTTTGCGATATCTCGGATGTCTAGGACCACGCCGCCGCACCGAGCGGCTCGTGATGGAACTCTCTGCGGAAGACACACTGAATGTCGAAGCCGCCTTGCGACGTCTGCACGCGCCGATCGGTCTGGACATCGGCGCCGAGACGCCCGAGGAGATCGCGCTCTCAGTTGTCAGTGAGATTAAGGCCGTATTGTCAGACCGAACGGGCGCGCAGCTACGAGAACGTGAAGGCTCAATTCACGAGTCGTTCACAGCGATCGAGACGTCGTTAACGCCGCGGTTCTCACTGCCGCTCACGCAAATGGAAGTAAGCATCGCGTGTAAAGTTTAAGGTTAGACAGGATTATCTTGATAATCCTGTCCAACTAGTTTTACATTCCCCACGATGCTCAAGATTCTACTCCTTCTTGTCTTCTTGCCGTTTGGTCTATCGTTTCAAGACGACGACAATTGGCCCCCGCTCAGTTATCTACGGAACGATTACAAAGCCGTTCAAGTTGTGGCGCACGTTCGTGTCGAGCAGGCTGTGATTACGAACCGTATCGGTGGCTATGAGAATTGGAAGATCAACGGCGTTGTGCTCGAATCGTTTAAAGGCAAGTTCAAAAAAGGCGACGCAATCGAATACTTTCATGGCGCGGAAGCAGGTTTCAAGCAAGAAGTCTTTATGGGCGAAAAGATTGTTTTCCTGCTCGCTGAATCCGATGAAAACCGCAAGCGTTATTACGCGGTGCTCGAGAATTCGACCCTGCCCTGGACAAAAGATCGCATGGCGAAACTGCGTCTGATTAGAAAGTGGTACCGTAGATAATTTCACCCTCCTTGGACCATTCCCGCCCGAATTTGCGCGTTACTCAGATGTGGAGAGTCGAACATGTCGTTCGGCCCATGGAGGGGATGAATGAAAGCAACAATCTTAAGATTAACAATAATGACGGCCCTGGTGCTGGCTTTTGTGGCTTCAGCGCAGGCCCAAACCGCTCTCAACTACAAGACTTTCGCGGTGCCCTTTAGCTTCAAGGTCGGCAACAAGGTGCTACCTGCCGGAGAGTACAAAATTACTGCGGATAACCAGATTGTCCGCGTCCAGAAAACTGACGGGAAGGAAAACGCGGTCACCCTGACTCAGCGTACACGTGGCACGAACCAGGATAACGACTCGAAGCTTACGTTTCGACGTTATGGCGATCAGTATTTTCTCTCGCAAGTTTGGCTGCCGGACAGCCTCGGGCGAGAATTGAAGAGACCGCGACGCGAAATCACAGACGTTGCGCAAACTTTCAGCATCGTTGAGATCGTGGCTTATTAATCGATCTCCAAACGAAAACCGAAAATCCCATTCGCATTCGCAGCGAGTGGGATTTTCTTTTTGCGTGCGTTCGAGATAATAATCAGCACGCATGCAAACGATTGCAAAAGTGCTGGCCATCCTCCTCATCGTGCAGTTCTCCGTGACTGGTCAACAAAAACTCGTCGTCTTCAGAGAAGTCGCCGAACAGGTCGGGCTCAAATTTCAGCATTACAACGGCATGACGGGGAAGTTTTATCTGCCGGAGATCACGGGCAGCGGGGTAGCGTTGTTTGATTTTGATAACGATGGCGACACGGACGTCTTCTTAGTTCAAAGCAATGTTTTCGAGCCAAATACTCAACCCGGCGCCACATTGTTTCCGTGGCGCGGTTCTGAGTCGCCGCGCGGCCGGCTCTTCCGCAACGATCTCAAACAAGGGAGGCTTACATTCACAGACGTCACGCAACAGAGTGGCATCGTTGCGACTGGCTACGGAATGGGCGTCGCTTCCGGCGACATAAATAACGATGGGCTGCCGGATCTTTATCTGACGAAGCTCGGCGCCAATCAGATGTATTTGAACAAAGGCGGCGGAAAGTTTGCCGATGTCACGAAAGAGAGTGGCACGGATGATCCACGCTGGAGCACAAGCGCGTCGTTCTTCGATTACGATCGCGACGGCTGGCTCGATCTGATGGTGGTGAACTACGCCGACTTTTCTGTCTCCAATAGCCCCAACTGTTACAACGCCACCACCGCGAGAGACTACTGCACGCCACGCGTCTTTCGCGCGCCGGGCAATCGACTCTTTCACAATAAAGGCAACGGAGTTTTTGAAGATACAACTGCGGCTGCGGGTGTCAGTAAAGAGTTTGGACACGGACTCGGCGTCGTTACAGCAGACTTGAATAACGACGGTTGGATCGACATCTATGTCGCGAACGATGGAGATCAGAACCAACTCTGGACCAACCAGAAGAACGGCACCTTCATTAACGACGCGCTTTTAGCAGGCGCGGCCGTCAACCGAAACGGGCAGACTGAAGCTGGCATGGGCGTGGACGTCGGAGATTTTGACGGCAACGGCACTGACGACATCTTTGTGACGCATCTGATGGATGAGACCAACACTCTTTTCGTGAACCTCGGCCAGGCGCTTTTTGAAGACCGTACTCGGGAAGCGGGTTTGGGAATGCCCGGACGTCGGTTCACGGGTTTTGGCACGTTCTTCTTTGATTATGACAACGACGGTTGGCTTGATCTGTTTGTCGCGAATGGAGCTGTGCAACTGTTGCCGGAGCTGGTTCGCCAGAAGAATCCGTTTCCGTTGGGACAACCGAATCAACTGTTCCGCAATAACGGGAAGGGGAGTTTTGTTGAGATCATGGACCAGGCGGAGCTACAGCCGCTGGAGGTCAGTCGTGGCGCCGCGCTGGGTGATGTTGATAACGATGGCGACACAGATATTTTAGTGACTAACAATAATGGTCCGGTTAGGTTATTACTCAATCAGGTGGGAAGCGGTAACCACTGGTTGGGATTGCGGCTTGTTGGAAAGAGTGGTCGAGACATGTTGGGTGCACAAGTCGAGATCGTTATCGATGAGAAGAATATTCTGCGTCGCCGTGTGAGGACTGATGGCAGTTATCTTGTCGCGAATGATCCGCGCGTCCTCGTGGGATTGGGGAAAGTCACGAAGATCAAAACCGTGAGAGTACGTTGGCCTGATGCAACAGTTGAGGAGTGGAAAGACCCGTCGATTGATCAATACATAACCTTAAAGCAAGGAACGAAGATTTCTCCCGCAACGGCGCAAAGGCGAAAAGAAAGAATATGAACCTCGGAACTAACTTTGCGCCTTTGCGACTTTGCGGGAGAATTTTCTTACTCCTTGCGTTAGTTGGTTTATTGAGCGTCAACGTTAACTCGCAAAAGGAGTCCAGTCTTGATCCCCGTCGAAAGGATCTCGTTGCATTGCGTTGGCCGGATTTGACTAACCTCGAAGAGAGCGTTCGCGAGCAGATAACTGAGCAGCAAAACGCGCTCACTGTCATTGTCAAAAACCCAGCGACACCGGTGAATGAACTGAGCGAGGCCTATGGCAAGCTGGGGCAAATCTATCATGCATATTCACTCGCGTCTTCGGCCCGCGACTGTTATTTGAACGCGAACGTGTTGGCGCCAAAAGAGTTTCGCTGGATCTATCTGCTGGCGGATCTGGATCGACAACAAGGTCGCGTCGAAGACGGGATTCGTCGTTATCGACTCGCACGCACGTTGCGACCCGACTACATCGCTGTGTCAGTGACACTCGGAAACATGTTGTTGGGATTGAACCGTTTGGACGACGCGCGCGAGAATTTTCTGGCAGCACTTGAGATCGAGAAGACAAATCCCGCCGCGCATTACGGTCTCGGACAGATTGCACTATCTGAGCGCCGTTATGCGGAAGCCATTCAGCATTTCAATACAACCTTGGCCCAGGTGCCGGGTGCGAATCGTGTTTACTATTCACTGGCGATGGCTTATCGCGGTTTGGGTGACGTCGAAAAAGTAAAAGCTCACCTCGCACAACAGGGATCGGTTGGCGTGCGCGTTTCGGATCCGCTCATTGACGGTCTTCAGGATTGGATTGAAGGCGAGCGAGTGCATCTTGCGCGTGGCAAGCTGGCGTTCGAGGCACGGCGGTATACGGAAGCGGCTGTTGAATTTCGCAAGGCCGTTGCGGCCAGTCCTCGCAATGTAACGGCTCGTATTAATCTCGGAGCCACACTCTCGCAACTTGGCGATCCCACAGGCGCCGTCGAACAGTTTGAAGAAGCTATTCGCATCGATCCTGGAAGAGTCAACGCACACTACAATCTTGCCGTTCTGTTTTCAGGTCAAAACAGTCACGATAAGGCGATTACACATTTTCAGTCTGCACTGGCGATTGAGCCGAACGATTTGACTGTGCGGTATCTGTTGGGCAGGGAACTGACGAAGGCTGGACGGGTTGATGAGGCGCTCGCGGAGTTTGCGCGTGTGGTCGAGGCGGATCCGAACAACGAGAATGTGTTGATTGAGCAGGTGAAGTTGCTGCAACGGAAGGGACGGTTCAAGCAGGGTTTGGAGCTTTTAGAGAAAGGCCACGCGCGATATCCGCAAAAGGTCCGTACGGTGGCGATGCTCGCGAATCTTCTGGCGACGTCACCTGCGTTGGAGTTGCGCGATGGCGCACGCGCGTTGGATCTCGCGCAACGGGTTTATGAGGCAACGCGCGTCGCGCAGCATGGCGCACTCGTACCGCTGGCGCTCGCGGAGCTTGGGCGATGTCGTGAAGCGAGTGAGTGGCAGCAACGGATGATCGTCTTAGCGGAACAGCAGCACAACAAGGCCCTGCTTCCCAAACTCCAAACTACCCTCAAACTCTTCGAACAATCACCCTGCCGCCCACCAACAGACGCGTCCCTCAATGATCAATGAACGTACTGTAGGGGCGGCCCTCCGTGGCCGCCCGTGGTTGGAATAGGTGTTCGCGAAACCAGAGACTGTAGATTCTTGAATCCGTATACAAA
>DATEIS010000533.1:0-4596 GCA_035278765.1 Pyrinomonadaceae bacterium
AAGTTACTGAACCCCGGCGGTGTGTTGATCACGTGCACGTGTTCTTATCACGTTTCCGAGGAACTGTTTCTCGAGATCATTGAACAAGCCGCGCTTGATTCACACCGGCGTGTGCAGTTGATGGAGAAACGAATGCAAGCCACCGATCATCCGGCATTGGTGGGAATGCCGGAGACCTTCTACTTGAAGTGCGTAATCGCTAGAGTAGTTTAGCCACAGATAACACGGATACACAGATCAATCCGTGTAATCCGTGAAAATCCGTGGCTAAATTTAAACTAAAGACCGGGATCGTTTTCGACGACGATCCTGGTTGTGTAGTCCTTGCCTCCGACAGTCAGCTTGAGGTTGTAGGTGCCGGCTTCGAGCGGCAGGCCCTGGTTGAGGAAGCCGCCGAAACCACCACCACCGCCTCCGCCGCCGCCACCTCCACCACCGCCGCCAAAACCACCAGCGGGACGCGGAGGCGGATCGCCGCGCAGGTTCCACTGAATCCTGTTCAGACCAACATCCCCTGTCCCCACGATATTTCGAACTACTTTCCCGGTGTAGTCCATGATCGTGAGTTTCACTTCACCTGACGGAGCAGACTTCAGGTAGTAGCTAATGGCAGTTCCCGGAGCGGGATTCGCGCCGCGGAAGAGCTTTGCGCCGCCCCAGTAACGACCTAGCCGCGGATCGTTTTGCCAAATCGTTCCGGGTCTTACTTCAAAGAGGGTCGCATCCGTGTCCATCACCTTCTGCGACATCTGTTGCAACGCGCTGATGTCATCGAAGATGAAAATGCCGCGACCGTGAGTGCCGACGATCAGATCGTTATCGCGTGGATGGACCACAAGGTCGTCGATGCGCATGATCGGCATGCCCGACATCATTGGCTTCCACTCAGCACCGCCATTAGTTGACACATAGAGACCAAATTCGGTGCCAACGAACAGCAGATCCTTATTCCTGGCATCTTCCAGTACGACATTGACCGAGCCCCACTTCGGAAGATTGTTGACGAGCGAAGTCCAGGTGGCGCCGTAATCGCGCGTGACGAAGAGGTAAGGCTTCAAATCATCGAGACGATGCCCATCGACTGCGAGATAACACGTGCCCGCATCGAAATTCGAAGGCTCGACACGCGAGATGTGATACGTGTCGCCGATACCCGGCACGTTCTTTGAAACGTTGGTCCAGGTTGCGCCACCGTCTTTACTGACCTGAATGTTTCCGTCGTCAGTTCCCACCCAGAGTACTCCAGGTAGTTTCGGCGACTCCGCGACAGTGACGACGTAGCCGTATCCGGTGTAACCGTCATGCTTCGACGCCATTGGATCCTTGCCGGGCACTCCCATGATCGGAAGTGTGTTGCGATCGATCTGTTTGCTGAGATCGATCGTTGCGGTCCACGTGTCGCCGCGGTCCAGCGATCGGAACAGCTTGTTGCCGCCGGCATAAACGACGCGCGGATTGTGCGGCGACAGATGAATCGGCGTGTTCCAGTAAAAGCGAAAGACTTCAGTTGCAGGTGGCGTCGGCACCACATTCGATTGCAGTTGCGCGGCGCCAAAGCCACCAAATCCCTGTGTCGCTGCGAAGGCAGCAAGTTGGGCTGCGGTGTCTGGTGTTGGCGAAGCGCCGGGCGATGGACTCGCCGCCGGTGTACCGCCCTGTCTTCCTTGTCCACGTCTCTGCGGGACACCACGTGGTCGAATGCTGATGCTGCGACCAGTGCGCAGATCCAAACGCTGCATCGCACCGCCTTGCGACTCGACGTAGACGATGTTGTGGTCAGTCGGATCGATCTGCGTGTAAAAACCATCGCCACCACCGACGCGATACCAGTCAGCATTCGTGATTCCGTTTTGCAGACTTCGCGTCTGACTTGGACCACCCCAAGAGCCGTTGTCCTGCAAACCACCGTACACGTAGTACGGCTTTCGCATATCAACTCCAATCGCATAAAACTGCGCGGCAGGAATCGTGTTGATGAATTCCCAGGTCGCACCCTGATCGTAGCTGACGTTCAAACCACCATCGTTGCCCACGAGCAGATGATCGCCGTTCGCAGGATTAATCCAGATGGCGTGGTTGTCACTGTGTGCAATGCCTGCCTGCAGCGAGCGAAATGTCTTGCCGCCGTCCGTGGACTTGCTGAAGTTCAAGCCGCCAACGTAAACGTTTTCCGGATTCTTCGGATCGACGCGAATCTGGCTGTAGTACATCGGGCGGTTGTTTTCGTTGCTGACAATGCGCCACGTCTTACCCTTATCATCCGAACGCCACACACCGGACTTCTTCGGATCCACGGGAGTGGGCGTCGGAGAAGCGGCGGGACTGGGGCTGGGTGACGCTGATGGCGTCGGACTCGGGCTTGGAGCCGCTCCACCACCGGCGGTCGGTTCTTCACCGCCCGTTCCGACACTCGCGCCGACTTCCATCTGCGCGTAAATAATGTTCGGATTCGAACGAGAGACATCGAGACCGATACGACCGAGCAATCCTTCAGGAAGACCGCCACCTTCGAGTTTCTTCCACGTCTTGCCGGCGTCGATCGTCTTCCAGATTCCGCATCCTGGTCCACCACCATTGAAACCGAAGTTGGTACGACGTCGCTGATAGGAAGCAGCGTAGAGAATCTTGCTATCGGATGCGTCCATCACGATGTCGGTGAAGCCGGTGTCTTCATCGATGAACTTCACATTCGTCCATGTCTTACCACCGTCCGTAGTTTTATAAACGCCGCGTTCTTTGTTTGGTCCAAAAAGATGGCCCAACACGGCGGCATAGACGATGTTCGGATCCTTCGGATCGATCACGATGCGAGCGATTGTTTGTGAATCCTCGAGACCCATCTTGGTGAAAGTCTTGCCGGCATCGGTTGACTTGTAGATGCCGTCGCCAAAGCTGGAGCTCTGGCGATTGTTTGGTTCGCCGGTACCGACCCAGACGATGTTTGGATCCGAAGGCGCAACGGCGACGTCGCCGACGGAATGAGTTCCGTAGGTGTCGAAGATTGGTTGAAAGGTCGTGCCGTTGTTGGTCGACTTCCAAACGCCGTTGGTCGCGAACGCCACATAGATGATGTAGGGGTTCTGCTCAGCAACTGCGATGTCGTCGATGCGTCCGCCCATGCTCGCTGGTCCAATACTGCGAGCGACGAAGCGCTTCAGTACCGGGTCTGTGGACCAGTTGATCGGCGTTGGAGTTGGACTTGGAGTCGGCCTCGGGCTTTGCGCTGCCGCGGCCGCTGGAGTTTGAGTTGCAGTAGGGTTTTGTGAATGAACGGTTATCGTGGCAAAAGCCACGGCACTAACGATCACAATCAGCAAGCCAAGATCGTACACGGAGCGCGACCGGTCTTTCATGCGAAAGTGTCCTTTCAACGTTAAATGTAGAACGATTGCCGTTTTGAAAAGGCTAGATGAACGTGCGGAATATAAACCAAAACGCGACGGAGATCCAATAACTCGTACCTTGAGCCACAAAACCGCACAAAAAGAGTAGCCACAAAAAGGCACCAAAAGCACAAAAGGAATTTCTTAAAATGATTCTTCCTTTGTGCTTCTTGTGCTTTTTTGTGGCTAGTTCTTCTTGTGCTTCTTGTGGCTAACCTTGCCAGACGGTGCTGTGCGTCGTGTCGGCGAGACGTTTTGCGTCCGGCAGGGCGTCGAGCGCGCGTAGCACTTGCGGATCGCTGTCGAGCAGCACGCGTGCGCCGGCGTCGTTTGAAAATGCTGCCGTTATGATCTCCTGCCGCAGTCGCAACTTTGTAAACTCCAACTCCTCGTCGACCTGCGCCGGTTGCACCTGGAAGTCGGGTTGTGTGCGAACGAAATTGCGGAACGCTTCGACCACGCGATCGGTAATCGGAAAATCGCCGGGCTTAGCACTCTTGCCGTACTGAACCTTCTCAACTCTATACGACTCCAACCCCGGAAGAACTCCCGCCGCCAATTGTCGCGTGAAGTGAAATGCAGCTTCCGCGATACGCAGGCGCATCGGCGTGTTGACGGCTTCCTTAATTTCGATATCCGGAGTTATGCCGCCGCCGCCGTAAAAAACACGGCCCGCCGCGGTCTGGACTGGTGGTCCTGTATGCGGATGTGGAGTTGGCGACGCGAGTGAGAGTGGCGCTTCGATGTTGTGTGGTCCATTTGCCGCGGCTGGCGGAGTTTGGGTTTCAGTCGCGTCGTGTCGCGTGTAGTAATCGTAAAGTGAGCCGCTCGAATAGTCGCGTTGCAGTGAACGTCCGTAGGGCGTGTAGTAACGCGCGGTCGTGAGCGTGAGTCCAGTATTGAAAGGCAACTGGAATATGCGCTGCACGAGGCCTTTGCCGAAACTCGTCTCACCAACAATCAAACCACGCCCATGATCCTGAATCGCCCCCGCCACTATCTCTGACGCCGAGGCGCTGTTTCGATTGATAAGAACAACGAGCGGCACAGTCGCCGGATCTGCACCAGTACTCTTGTAAACAATTGGCTCGCTGTATTCAGTGCGACCTTTTACCGAAACCACAACTTTGCCGCGCGGCAGAAATTCACTGGCGACATCAATCGCCTGATCCAAAAGCCCGCCGGGATTGCCACGCAGATCGAGAATAAGCTG
>DATEIS010000534.1:0-31546 GCA_035278765.1 Pyrinomonadaceae bacterium
TTACCGACATGAAACCCAGGTTATTGCGAGTGTGATTTCAGCAGACCCCGACAATAATCCGGACGTTATTGCGATCACAGGTGCTTCGTGCGCCCTTTACCTATCGGATATTCCATTTCTGAATCCTATTGCAGGCGTGCGCATCGGGTTGATCGAAGGACGTTACATCGTCAATCCAACTTACGATGAAGTGCGTGAGTCGCGATTGAATTTGATTGTTGCCGGAACTGAAGAAGCGATCGTGATGGTCGAAGCCGGAGCCAATGAAGTTTCGGAAGAGATCATGGTCGAAGCGCTGATGTTGGCCCATAAAGAGATCAACAGGCTGTGCCGTTGGCAAAAGGAACTTTACAAAGCGCTCGAGATTCAAAAACGCGAAGTGCCGGCGCCGGAATTGAATGCCGACATGGTGCGCGAGATTACTGAGAAATTCAGCGAACGGTTGCAGGGTGCCCTCGACACGTCAACACAGGAAAAACGCGCGAGCTATGCCGCAGTGGACGCTTTGAAAAAAGAAGCCGCTGATTTGTATCCGGAAGATCAGCCGGAGCAGCGAGTCATGGCGAAAACGATCTTCGATCAACTGAAAGAGACCGTTTTCCGCGACGACATTCTCAACAAACGTCGCCGTCCTGATGGTCGCAGGTTTTCAGAGATTCGTCCCATCACGTGTGAAGTTGGCTGGTTACCGCGCGTACACGGTTCAGCACTTTTCACGAGAGGTGAAACACAAGCTCTCGTCTCGACAACGCTCGGTACTAAAGAAGACGAGCAGTTTATCGACGACCTCGAGAAGGGCGAAGTGAAACGTCGCTTCTTGCTGCACTACAACTTTCCGCAGTATTCAGTCGGTGAAGTCGGCCGGTATGGATCATCAAGCCGGCGCGAGATCGGACACGGCGCTTTGGCGCGACGCGCACTCGAAACAGTCCTGCCCGACGATGCCGACTTTCCTTACACCATACGTATAGTTTCAGACATCACTGAATCAAACGGTTCATCATCCATGGCGACGGTTTGCGGCGGAACGCTCTCGATGATGGATGCGGGTGTGCCTTTGAAAGCGCCTGTCGCCGGAGTCGCGATGGGACTCGTGATGGAAGGCAACAAATACGCGATCTTGACCGATATCGCGGGTGCTGAAGATCACTACGGCGATATGGACTTCAAAGTAGCAGGCACGCGCAACGGTATCACTGCGTTGCAGATGGATATCAAGATCGCAGGCATCAACGCGCAGATCATGGCTGAGGCACTCGAGCAGGCGAAGAAGGGCCGGCTCTACATTCTCGGCGCGATGGAAAAGACTCTCGCCGAACCACGCGAACAGATTTCTGCCCACGCTCCGCGCATCATCCAGATCAGGATCAATCCGGACAAGATCCGCGACGTGATTGGACCAGGCGGCAAAGTCATTCGCTCACTCGTGGAAGAGACTGGTGCGAAGATCGATGTGTCTGACGACGGCACGATTTCGATCGCGACTGCCAGTGGCGAAGCGGCTGACGCTGCTGTGAATCGTATTCGTGGTCTAACTGCGGAAGCGGAAGTTGGCCAGACGTATCTCGGCACCGTCAACCGGATTGTCGACTTCGGCGCCTTCGTCGAAATCTTCCCCGGCACAGACGGGTTGCTTCATATTTCGGAAATCGCAGATCGTCGCGTTAAAGACGTTCGTGACGAGCTGAAAGAAGGTCAACAGATCCTCGTGAAGTGCATCGGACGCGAAGGCAATAAGATCAAGCTGTCGCGAAAGGCTGTATTAAAAGAGGAGAATCGTAAAGCTGAAGCTGCCAGCCAAAGCGATGGCGGTGGCAGCCACGACAGCGGCGAGATGTAATTTGTTGTTAGGCCGTTTCGCATAGGTCCTATAAGTCCTATAGGACCTATCTTTTTGTCCCATTCTCAGACATCCGTCCGGGATTTAGACAAGCGCCTTCCGTTAAACGTCGAAACACCCCGTTTTTCTCACCTTTTATGGCGGTCCTGAAATTGCACAGAAATAAACACCTTTGTGTCCTGAAAACGGGAATTGACCTCATGGACTGGAGTTTCCCGAGCATTAGCAGTGTTTTGTAGTTGGATAGACAACCCGAATAGGTGGGACTGTCGAACGCGCTGTTCGGTAGTTGAGGTCAGTCAAAGAATGAATTTACTTGTCCCTCAGGTTTTGAGTGCAAGAAGACTCCTGCAAAGTGGCGGTCGCGTCGCTCGCGTACTCCCAGCGTTGCTTTGCTTGCTCCTTTTTTCCGCGGTGCCCGCGTTTGCTGATCCGGTAAGAATCAATCAGGTCATCCAAACACTGAGCGGTCCAACGAGTGCTCCCGATCTAAGACTCAGCACACTGGTCTCACTACAAGACCCAGCGAAGAGTTCCAATCAAACTGGCCCAGGTAACGGAACACCAGCTCCCAAGAGTGATTCAGTTATTTCCGGCGTAACAGTGACTGGCCAGGGCCAGCAACTGGGCGTGCAGGTTATCGAAGAAGCGGAAGTTGAAGGCACGATCTGCGATTGCGGTGAGATCTTTATCGCTGGTGGTGGTATTCCAAAGTGGCCGTTCCTGTTTCTTGCGGCGGTCCCGCTGGTCTTCATTGACACTTGTTGTGACGAAAGTACAAATCCATCACCGACACCAACACCAACTCCGCCTTCACAACCGACGCCGACGCCACCTCCGCCGGCTGTTCCTGAGCCGGCATCGATGGTGTTGCTGGGAACGGGTCTGGCAGCCCTGGGTGCTGGTGTGAGAAGACGTTATTCAAAGAAAAAAGTTGTGGAGCAGAAAGAGGAGGAAGAATAAGAGATGTCGACTCGTAAATTCATCCTCAGCTTTGCGGTTCTGCTTGCGTTTGTGTTCGTTGCAGTTCAAACGTCGACCGTCTCAGCGAAACCAAAGAAGGCAAAAAACGGGACCATCAAGATTCTGACCAACCCGGGTGGTCTCTTACTGATGATTGATGGAAAACCTCATGGCGAGACTCTGACCGAATATCGCGCTATCGATCTACAGCCGGGCGTACACAATGTTCAGATCACACTGCCGAACGGCCAGTACTGGATTCGCGAAATCGAACTACCGGCCGGACGCGTCAAATGCGTGGTGGTGAATTACAAACCGTTGCCGCCACTGCCGAAATCGCCATGCCCGTTCCCGTTGAATGTCTCTGCACCGAGGCAGGTGACTGAAGGTGAGATCATTACTTACACCGCTGATGTTTCATACTCCGGCACAGCGCCTTTGAAGTACACGTGGAAGGTGACGCCGTCCAGTGCAAAGGTGATCAGCGGACTCGGTACTGCGACGCTGAACGTCGATTCGACTGGACTTGGCGGACAGCGCATTACCGCGACTCTGACTGCTGACGATGGCTCAGCCGATCCGGCGTGTGCTCAAACTGTGCAGGCAGTGTCTGTCATTGCGCCGGTTGAGAAGAAGGTGATTGTTGCTCAAGAGTTTGACGAGTGTAACAACTGCACCTTTGACGATCAGAAAGCGCGGCTCGACAATCTCGCCGTCGAATTGCAAAACGATCCGTCGACTCGTGGTTACATCCTGGCGTACGGTGGACGAATGAGCCCGATAGGCCAGGTCGAGAAGCTCATGAGTCGCGCGCGCGATTATCTCGTCACGCAACGTGGCATTGATGCTTCGCGTCTCGTAGTTGTTAACGGCGGTTTCCGCGAAGAAGACAGTGTCGAGCTTTGGGTAGTTCCCAGTGGCGCCGCACCACCGCAACCTACACCGACAGTGCAGGCAGGTGAAGTCAATCCGGGCAAGCGCCGCCGTCCTTAAAAAGAATAGGTCATATAAGTCTCAGTGGACCTATATGACCTATTTGGTTTAGAGTAAACTCTCCCCGCCCCTTTAGCCCCTCGGTTTAATTCACTTCAAAACAATAAGGAGGCCTTCATGGCCGAAGAAGGTGGAGGCAGCGGCAGTGTCGGCGTTGTCGCGATACTGGTGATATTTGTGCTCGTGATTCTAGTCGGGTTGTATATGTTTAGAGGACGAATATTTGGAGGTGGCGGATCACAGAAGATCGACGTCAACATTCAAACGCCAAGCAAGTAGCAGAAAGTCATAAAGAAGCACAAAGCACGAATTGATTTGAATAAAATCTCTTTGTGCTTTTTGTGCTTCTTTGTGGCTTAATATGATCGTGCCTGCACCAAACATCGACACCATCGTTTCTCTCGCCAAGCGGCGAGGTTTTGTTTTTCCTTCTTCGGAAGTTTACGGCGGCCTCGGCAGCGCCTGGGACTATGGTCCACTCGGCGTTGAGCTCTGCAACAACGTAAAGCAATCCTGGTGGCGCTGGCTCGTCTACGAACGCGACGACGTCGAGGGAATCGACTCTTCAATCATTCTTAACCGGCTCGTGTGGAAATACTCGGGTCACGAAGCGACGTTCAATGACTGGCTGGTCGACTGCCGCAAGTGCAAAAGTCGTTTTCGAGCAGACAAGATCGTCGACAACAAATGCCCGTCGTGCGGCGCGAGTGATTGGACCGAGGCTCGACCGTTCAACACGATGCTGCAAACTAAGTTGGGCGCAGTCGCAGACGACGATCCGACCGCGCTTGCCTATCTCAGACCCGAAACCGCTCAGGGCATATTCATCAACTTTCTGAATGTGCAGACGACGATGCGGCGCAAATTGCCGTTTGGTATTGCGCAGGTTGGCAAGTCGTTTCGCAACGAAGTAACTCCCGGGAACTTCATCTTAAGGACGCGTGAGTTTGAGCAGATGGAGATGGAATACTTTGTTTCGCCTACTGCTGAACACACCAAGCTCGTTGACTATTGGGTAGAGCAATACCTTGAGTGGTTTGGGTCATTGGGGATTAATCGCGAGAATCTTTACTTGTATGAAGTCCCGCAAGATGAACTCGCGCATTACTCAAAACGCACCGTCGACATCATGTACAGATATTTTCCCGAGCGTGAAAAGCCGTGGGAAGAATTGATGGGAATTGCGTGGCGAACCGATTTCGATTTGAGCACCCACTCGAAGAATAAACTCGATGAGGAAGGGAAGCGTATCAATCCGGATTCGACCGAGGATCTCTCGTATTTCGATGAGCCGACGAAACAGCGGTTTTATCCGCATGTGATCGAACCCGCTGCAGGTGTTAACCGGACCGTGCTGGCCGTGTTGATGGATGCATATTCGGAACGAACAAATGACAAAGGCGAGACGAGAGTTATCCTGAAACTGAGTCCGCAACTCGCTCCGATTAAGGCTGCGATCCTGCCGCTCGCAAAGAACAAACCGGAAATTGTAGGGATGGCGAAGGCTATCAAACGTTCGCTACAGCCGCTGTTGCGAGCCGTTTACGACGATACCGGCGGCATCGGAAAGCTCTACGCGAGACAGGATGAGATTGGAACTCCGTTTTGTATCACCGTCGATCACCAGTCGCTCGAGGACGAGGCGGTTACAGTCCGCGACCGCGACACGTGGGAGCAGGAAAGAGTCAAGGTTATTGATCTGGCGGAATACTTGCAGAAACGTTTGAAGCCGTATCCGATTCCTGCGCCGCCGGAACCGGTCTGAATCTGTTATGCCTGTAGTTAAGAAACGAAATCAACAAACTGAAACGAGGCTCTTGCTGGAGTCGGAAGATCCGGTTGAGCTGCCGCCGGCTGAGATCGATGACTCGTCGGTGTTGGTCCAGTTTGAGAAGTTTAAGCCATTCATTCCGGAGCTACTCGAAACCTTGCGCGCTGGGAGTGTGGCTGAACCCGTTCCGGTGATGATCGATGGCTCAACTTTTGCGATTCATGGCCCAACTCGAACTTTCTGGGTGAAGCTCTGGCACGCAGCCGGCACCGAGATGACGAAGATCGATCGCGCGCAGGTTATCAGTTGTTTACCGTCCACGCGCGGCGTTCAGGTGTTGGTTGAATCGCCTGAAGAACACGACGAAGAAGATTAGTTCCCTGGTTGAATTACCCGAAAAAGTCATTACGCTTTCGCGCGCGATTCATGACGCGGGTGGTCGTGCACTGCTCGTGGGTGGTTGTGTGCGTGATGCGTTGATGGGTACGCAACCGAAGGATTGGGATCTCGAAGTCTACAACCTTGAAGCGCCAAGCCTTCGTGAAGTGTTGGACCAGTTTGGTTCGGTCAACGTCGTCGGTGAATCGTTCACTGTCTACAAACTCGGTCAAGATCTCGACGTCTCGATCCCGCGCCGTGAGCGTAAAACGGGACGTGGGCACAAGGGTTTTGTGATCGAGGGTGATCCGTCGATGAGCGTCGACGAGGCTACACGACGGCGCGACTTCACAATCAACGCGATTCTCCAGGATCCACTCACCGGTGAGTTAATCGATCCATATCATGGTCGTCGAGATATCGAGCAGCGAATTTTGCGAGCCGTTGCTGTGGAGACATTTGCGGAAGATAGTCTGCGTGTGTTGCGTGCGGCCCAGTTTGCTGCTCGTTTTCAGTTCGACATCGATGCCGGCACGGTGGCACTCTGCCGCGAGATCGATCTCACCGATCTTCCGGCCGAACGAATTTGGGGAGAGATGGAGAAACTGCTACTCCAGGCAGAGCGTCCGTCCGTCGGCCTCGAATGGTTACGCAAGCTCGGTGTGTTAGAACAGATCTTCCCGGAGATTCAGAGCTTGATCGAAGTGCCACAGGATCCGGAATGGCATCCTGAGGGAGATGTGTTTGTGCACACGCAACTCGTCATCGATCGCGCGCGCGAGTTGGTCGACGATCTCCCGTATCCGCGAAAGGTGACGGTCATGCTGGCGGCGCTCGCGCATGATTTTGGCAAGCCGCCTACAACCGAGTTCATTGACGGCAGATTGCGTTCGCGTGGACACGAAGAAGCTGGAGTGCCGCCAACCGAGAGTTTTCTGGACCGCATCAACATCCACACGATCGACGGTTATAACGTACGCGACCAGGTGATCGCGCTCGTGCGCGAACATCTGAAGCCCGGTGAGTTTTACAAGAAGCGCGAGGAAGTTGGTGAAGGCGCGTTTCGACGTCTCGCGCGCCGTTGCGAGCCTGATCTTCTGTACCGTGTCGCCAGGGCGGATTCGCTCGGGCGCAATGCTGAGTGGGTGCCGCGCGAAAAGTGGTACGGAGCGGAAGCTCAGGAGTGGTTTATCGAACGCTCGCGCGAACTACAGGTGGAGCAGCATCCGCCTGATCCGATATTGCTCGGCCGTCATCTGCTCGAACTGGGAGTTAGTCCCGGACCACAGATGGGCGAGATCACGCGCGCAGTTTACGAGATGCAGTTGGACGGGCGTGTGCGAACGCTCGACGAGGCGATTGCGGAAGCGAAGAAGATTATTAGCCGCGGATGAACACAGATTCACTGATACGCTTTCTGACCCGTGTTATCCGTGTCAACCTGTGGCTAAGTCTTTGGTTGTTGTTGAGTAACGCAGTGGATTGTTCCCATGCCCCAGACCAACGGTTCGCAGTTGACCGGAATTACCTGGCGGGTAGGAAAGACTTTTTGCAGTGTATCGACGGCGCGAGTGTCGTTCGCGTGTCCGAATACAGGCGCGAGAACGATGTTGTTGGCAATGTAAAAGTTTGCATAGCTTGCCGGCAGTCGATCTAGATCACGCGTGCTGGTGCTCGTGCCGCCGACAATGCCAGGCATAGGTAGAGTGACGATCTCAAACGGTCGTCCGTCAGCGTCTGTCATTGCTTTGAGTCGCGCGAGATTGTCCTGTAATAACTCGTAGTTTGCGTCCTCTGGATCGTCTTCGAGAGCGCAAATGATTGTATTGGATGTTACAAAGCGGGCGATGTCGTCGATATGCCCGTCGGTGTCATCTCCGACAATGCCTTCACCCAGCCATAGAACCTTGCGCACGCCAAGATAATCTTTCAGGTACTGCTCGATCTGTTCACGAGACAATTCGGGATTGCGATTCTGATTCAGCAAACACTGCTCCGTCGTCAACACACAGCCGGCGCCGTTCACTTCAATCGAGCCGCCTTCCATCACGATTCCCGGTGTAAATCTTTTCAACTTCAGAAACGGTTCGAGGCGATGAGGCACGCCGTCGTCTTTCTTCAACTCTCCATACTTATTTCCCCAGGCGTTGAAAATCCAGTCGTTGAATGCTACTTCGCCATTCGGGCCAACAAGAAAGTTGGGACCATAGTCGCGAATCCACGAGTCCACGGTTTGGATGTGATGGAAGTGAATTTGCGACGCGGTTGCAGAAGTAACTCGCTCTCGAATTGCTTGCTCCGTCTCCTCGTCGTCAACGAGCAGGTTAACGATCTCGTGCGGCGAAAGCGCGCCGATCATGTCGAGATAGATCCGTTCTACGTGGGTCACGCGATCGGGCCATGTTTCGGGATCTTTGGGCCATGTTAGCCACGTTGCCTCGTGAGGATGCCATTCCGCGGGCATGCGGAAGCCGGAGTGTGCCGGAGTGTTTAGCTGTGATTCATCCATCGAGAGTTTCAGATCTGAGAGCCTTGAGTCGAAAGTATCTGTAGATCCCGACAAAACTAATCAGAACCCAAAACACTTCCATCAGCAGAGCGGAAAGATTGAAGTCGAAAAGCAGTGAAACGACGATCAGGCTCGCGCCGATTGCATTAAGAACCGAGTAAGCCAGTCCGTCGCTGGGGAGTTTGTTTAGCTGCAACATCAGAAAGGTGATGATAAGTATTACCACGCCGATGTTGCCGACGAGATCCAGCAGGCCGTAGCTCATAGCGGTCCACCGAATCTGAATCGCAGTCCTTCATAAGCATCGATGCGGCGGTCGCGCAGGAAGGGCCAGTTTTGACGCGTCTCTTCGATCTTGGAAAGATCACATTCTACAACGAGCACTTCTTCCTGATCGGCTGATGCCTTGGCAATGATCCGTCCGAATGGGTCTGCGACGAACGACTGCCCCCAGAAGGTCAGCTTTCCTTCATGACCCACGCGATTGACGACCACAACGTAAAGTCCGTTGGCAATTGCGTGACCGCGCTGAATCGTTTCCCAGGCCGAGTGTTGGGCTGCGTTCATTTCCGGCTCTTCATCAGGAAGCCAGCCAATCGCAGTCGGATAAAAAAGAAAATTAGCGCCACCTAACGCAGTCAATCGTGCGGCTTCGGGGAACCACTGATCCCAGCAAACGAGCGTGCCGATCTTGCCGTAGGCTGTGTCGTGAGTTTGAAACCCGAGATCTCCCGGAGTGAAATAAAATTTTTCGTAGTAAAGCGGATCGTCGGGGATATGCATCTTGCGATACTTACCGGCAATCTTTCCGGAAGCATCGATCATCACGGCGGTATTGTGGTAAACGCCGGCGGCTCTCTTTTCAAAAAGCGACGCGATGATGACCACCTTGTTTTGACGCGCCACTTTGGCCAGCGCTTCTGTTGATGGCCCAGGAATGGTTTCGGCCAGTTTGAAGAGTTGGATATCTTCCGTTTGACAGAAGTACTGGGAGCGAAACAGCTCCTGCAAACAAACGATCTGAGCACCGCGTTTCGCGGCGTCGTTGATACCTGCAATGGCCTTCTTCAGATTGGTTTCCGGCTTGGGCTCACAACTCATCTGCACCAGACCGACGGTGGTTACGTCACCGGCTCGCTTTTTCTTCGGCATGCTCGAAGTATAGCCACAAACCGGACGAAATTGCACAGTTAGCCTGCTAAATGATTTTGCGCTTTTTGTGCTTTTTTGTGGGCTCCGGTAAGATGTCCGGTCATTTTTATCAGCCTACTGAAAAGAGTAATGAAATGATTGAGTTTGAACTGACCGAAGATCACAAAGCACTCGTGCAAACGGTGCGTGAGTTTGCGCAAAAGGAAGTTGCGCCTCACATCAAAGAATGGGATGAGAAACAGCATTTTGAGCCCTCAGTCCTGAAAAAGATGGCGGCATTGAACCTGCTGGGTGTTTGCATTCCCGAAGAATATGGCGGCGCCGGCTTTGATTACATCTCGCTCGGACTTGTTTGTGAAGAACTCGAAGCAGTCGATACCTTCATGCGAGTTGTGATGTCGGTCCACACCGGTCTGAATTCCTTAACGCTTTATACCTGGGGTAGTGAGGAGCAGAAGCAGAAATACCTGACGCCCCAGGCCAGGGGTGAAAAGATTGCCACTTATGGTTTGACCGAACCGGGCGCCGGTTCCGACGTGGTTGGAGCGCGCTCAACGGCGCGTCGTGAAGGAAACGAGTGGGTTTTGAACGGCGAAAAGATGTGGATCAGTTTAGCCGACGTGGCCGACAACTTCCTCTTCTTTTGCTGGACCGATGAAGAAAAGCGTCGCAAGCGCGATCACACGGGGATGTCGTGTTTCATTGTCGAGCGCACCATGAAAGGGTTCTCTTCCGGGACGATTCACGGAAAGCTCGGCATTCGTGCAGGCAACACCGGCTATTTCTCATTGCAGGATGTGCGGGTGCCGCAGGAAAACATGGTTGGTGAAGAAGGCGAAGGTTTCAAGATCGCGATGTTTGCGCTAGAGCAGGGACGTTATACGGTTGCATCCGGAGCCACCGGAGTGATTCGTGCCGCGCGCGACGCATCGGTGGCTTATGCGAACACGCGCGAGACGTTTGGCACTCGCATCGCGAATCACCAGCTCGTAAAGCAGAAGATCGCCGAGATGGAAGCCGACTACCAGATGAGCCACCTGCTCTGGTTACACGCAGGCTGGCTAAAGAACGAGGGCAAGCCCAACGCCAAAGCGACGAGTCTGGCGAAGTGGCAAGCCACCACCCGCAGTGAAAAAGCCGCCTCGATGGCCATCGAGGTTCACGGCGCAAACGGCTATTCAAACGACTATCCGGTCGAACGCTATCTGCGTAACTGCAAAGCCGCGATCATCTACGAGGGCACACGTGATATCCATACGCTGATGCAGGCAGACTGGGCTCTCGGATTGAAGAAAGAAAAATCAGCCCGCAAGACGCTGCCCACCTGGAAAAAGTAAAAGCAATCCACAGATTACGCCGAAGTGAATCTGCGTAATCTGTGGATGGTTTGTTAGTGTGCGAGGAACACGTCCCACGCCCAGCGTCCAACGTTAGCGTTCATACCGTCCCGAACTTTAGCGCGGTACTTAAATTCATTACCGTACTCATCCACGCGTTTCGACTCCTTAAAATCCAGTTCGAGCGCAATCACATTTAGCGATGCGAGTGTGTGCAATTCTTCAGCCTCGGATATGCCGTTGTGATTCTTGTCCTGCCACAAACGAAGCTTCTCGAATACCGGATCGCGACTGTCAATTAACCCGTCGCCATTCCCACCATTCGCAGGCCTGTCAAACTCTGCGAGTGCTAGAAAGCCATTCTTGTTACTCGAGGGTGGCTGCGGTGTGAAGTCGCCAAACAGTTCGGCGCCTCTATCGATAGTTCCATTACCGTCGCGATCCAGTGCCAGCCATGCGTCGTCTGAATTTGGTTGAGTCCAACCAAGACGATCTCTGGTGCCGTTACCATTGAGATCGAAATCAACACCACCCGCCGGATTTGTCATGATGATGCCATCACCCGCGATGTCGATCAGGATCGGAGAGCCGCCACAGTAATCACAGCCGAAACATCTACAGGTGAAGAAATCATAATCGCCTCCATACATCATGCATTTATTGGCGAAAGCCGTACCGCAATTATTCGTCTGGGTACTTGTGCAACACAGTCCCGAACCGTTTGAAGTGGTGCCAATCGGGCATGTGCCATTGAATGACGGCGTCGTACACGAGCCGCCTGCGGTTGCAGACAGATTGCATCTGAACTGCTCGGCATGTGCGTCACGCCAGAGGTTACCACCGCTGACGCTTGCCGAAACTGATGCCACCAGGATGCTGAGCGAGACACTGGCACTGCCGCCGCAATTGGTCCCAAACAAACAGGTGGAAAAAGCTACTCCTGTTCCAGAAGCACACGAGACGGGGCTGCCTAGTGGTCCCGTGCCATCCTCGGTTTTCTTGTCCTTTGAGCCGACGTGAAAGAAGAAGGGTGTTAGATTACTCAAGGTCCCGGTTTCAAACCCAACAAAGTTTTCGACCTTTACCGAGCAGCGCTGCAGACTTCCCGGCATCTTTTCGCAAACGCCGGTGAATTCGGCGGTGCCTCCATGCCGGCCGGATGCATGTTCCTGGTCATCGCCACTGAGCCACAAGGGGAACGAACTCGAAGTTATTGTTTGCGCAGACGAGCCATCGTCCTCACCGATACCCAAGTCATCCCCACCACCATCCTCACCGCTGCCCGGGTCATCCCCACCACGGTCTCTCCCAGGAAGGTCCTCCACATCCTCAGACATGGCTGAGGTCTGTAGTGAGCTGTCGACAGAGAGGTTCGTCTTTGCCGTATATGCCGGACGTTTCTCCTCCCAGACGTTACCAACTCCATTCACAATTGTGTCCCAAAACTCCGGCGCCGCGGGCTCTGGTCCATCGCGAAACAATGCAAGCGCACGGTAGCTACGAGATCTCCCCAGCAACGTTACCGTCACCTGATACGAGGCGTAGGTTTTTACGTTGTAGTACCGGGCTGCTTCGATATGAAAAACGTCAGCCACGGTCCAGGCCGGATCGAACACAGAGGCATATTGACCACGTTCCCAGGCAGCGTCGAACGTCGCCTCCTGTGGCCCACCATTGAGAGAGTGACCGCCGCGAGTCAGCGATACGATATCGCCGGTCGGCAGCGTCACTAGATCTCGATAAGGTGTGAAGAGTATTTCCTGAGTGTTACCCACCCGAAAATCACTAAGTACAAACTTCAAGTTCGCATCCGAACGAACCGGCCTACGCGTGGATTCATTCTGAAAGATTTGAGCGGCGGCGTTGTAGGTTTCCAGTTTCCGGTAAGTTTCGCGCACGATCTTTTCCTGTTGCCCGGAACGACTTTGAGAGAGTGCGGTAACAGCCGTCAGTGCAGACAGAACTATGGTTAAGACGAAGCAAGCAATTCGTTTCATGTGAGGATCTCCTAGTTGGTTGAGGACTGTTTTTGACTCACGGTGCGGCCCAGTTCCTGTTCGACGATCTTTTGGAAATCGGCAAAGTTGAGCGCACCTTTAATTAGTTTTCCGTTGACGATGAAGCTGGGCGTGCTATCAATTCGAAACAACTTCGCAGCTTCAAGATCTTTGACCACGGCAGCACGCGACTGCTCCGAGTTGAGACACGTCTGAAATTTCGCCGGCGCCAGCCCGAGATCGGCCGCGATTTTTTCGAGCGTTGGCGGCGAAAGATCACGCGCAGAGAAAAGCGCGTCATGAAACTGCCAGAAGCGATCCTGCTCGGCGGCGCAGTAAGCTGCTCGCGCCGCCGGAAAAGAGTTTCGATGTCCCTCCAACGGCAGATGTTTGAAGACCAGACGCACATCGCTGCCATAACTTTCGATAATTTGCTTCAGCGTGCCCTGAACCTGATTACAAAACGGGCACTCGAAATCCGAAAACTCCACAATCGTCACTCGCGGATTTGCGGATCCCTTTACCGGCGAAAGTCCGTCGTCTAACTCAGTCACAAACACCGGTGGTGAAAAGTCGATCCTGATGGTCCACTTCTTTCGCAAAGCTTCGAGACCCGCACGGTAGTTCTTCATGCGAGCCTGATTCTCCAGATCAAGTCGCAAGCGTTCGCGCGCCTCGTCAGGACTCATCGATGCAAAGTACGACGCGTTCTGTTTGTAAGCCTCTTCAACCTGCGCGCCGGTCACTTTAATCTCTCCCTGCGTGAGTTGTTTGCGAAGCTCTTCGACAGAAACGCTTCTGCCCGCTGCCTCGCTTTCGAGGATCTTTCTGGTAACAAGGTTCTCGAGCGCTGCTTTCCGAATTGCATAAAGCTGTTGTTGCAGCGGATAGATTTGCGCCGCGATCGAATCGTCGACCTCTTTCTGAGTGATTTCTTTATCGTTGACACTGGCCAGGACTGTCTCAGGCGTCTGGCCCAACACCGGACCGGCGAGAAAAAGAATCAACAGACATATTCCGCGTGAGGACTGGAAAAACATTTTCAAGTCTCCTTTAGTGATTTATCGAACTGGGTGGGTGAGACGGCAATCTATGCTCAGTCGCGAGTGTAGTCAATGACTGTTTGTTGTCGAAAATGGCTAAATTTTGTCCGGTTTGGCTAAAAGTTTCTTTTTTCGACGTCGTCGACGTTTGGCGGTCCGACGATAAGCTGTAGGTGTGATTCCGTAGAGCCTCCGAAAATCATGAACGAAGTGAGCGTTCGAACCTAAACCGACCTGTTTCAATATCTGCTTGATTGTCAGAAACGAGTTGCGCAAAAGCTTCGCCGCCCGGCGCACACGAACTTCCTTAAGATACTGGGCCGGCGTCGTGCCTGTTTCCTGCTTGAATAGATGACGAAAGCGCGAAGGCGAGAGATTGACCTGGACCGCAAGCGCAGCAAAGTCCCACGCCACTGCCGGTTCCGTTTTTAGTTTTGCGATGACGAGTTCTATTCTTCGATCCATCGTGAGGTCCTGAAACGAAGAGGCCGCGTGAGAGTACTAGCTAAAAACTTCTTTGTCTACCGGAAAGTTACAAAATTGTAGGATGCTCTGCTAGTATGAACGGGCATTTTGGCCTGATTCCTTAACCTGGAGAAGCAGATGGGTGACGACCTCAGAACAGAGCGCGAGTTGTCTCTGGATTTCTTGCGCGTAACCGAAGCCGCGGCGATCGCTGCCGCTCGAACCATGGGTCAGGGTGATCGGAAGGGTTCCGATGCCGTAGCCGTCGAGGCGATGCGGGAAGTAATGGATAGCGTTCCCATGCGTGGACGCGTGGTGATTGGCGAAGGTGAACGCGACGAAGCGCCAATGCTTTACATCGGCGAGGAAGTTGGCGGCGGGTTTGGCGTCGGCGAGGAGGTTGCCGAGTCGTGTCCCGAAGTTGATATCGCCGTTGACCCGCTTGAAGGCACAAACCTCTGCGCCCTCGGCGCCAACAACGCGATCGCCGTGCTGGCTGCTGCCGAACGCGGTGGCTTGCTAAACGCGCCTGATATCTACATGGACAAGATCGTCGTTGGACCATCGTCGCGCGGCGTTGTCGATATCGACGCACCTGTAAAAGACAACCTGAAAAATATTGCGCGCCGTCTCGGACGCGATATCGAAGACTTGACCGTGATCGTGCTCGATCGCTCGCGACATAAAAAACTCATTGCAGACGTGAGAAATTGCGGCGCACGTATTCGCTTGATCTCCGATGGCGACTTGTCGGCCGGTATCTCGGCCGCGGTCGCGGGCACAAACATTCATGCATTGATGGGAATCGGCGGCGCGCCGGAAGGAGTTATCACGGCCGCGGCGATGAAGTGTTTGAACGGCGAGATCCAGGCGCGTCTCGTGTTTGATCCTGACCGGCTTGGCGTTGATAAGGACAAAGTGCCGTCTCGTGACGAAGTGCTTGACCGTCTGGCCACGATGGGAATCAGGGATCCGAACAAGGTTTATGACACTGATGACCTCGCGCCCGGCAGGAAGATCATTTTTGCTGCAACCGGTGTGACCGACGGAGCGTTATTGAAAGGCGTGCGATTTTTTGGGTCGGGCAAGCGGACGCATTCAGTTGTGATGACAACGGAGTCGCGCCACATTCGCTTTGTCGACACGCTGCACATTGAAGGTGGACCAGATACAGTAATCCGCTTTTAGCCACAAAGGCACAAAAAGCACAAAGGCAGAATGAATCAATATCTACCGCAGGTGGTGCCGACTCGAAGGCCGCTGGTCTTTTGGTTGGTTAGTGCGGCGGTCGTGACGTTGATCATCTCACTGAGTGTGATTGCGCCGATTGCAGCGGCTGGGGGTCACAGCGAGATAGCCGAGGGGATCTATCGAGGCTTCGGCATCTTCTGCCATCAACGTCCCGATCGTTCCTACTTTATCGACGGACACAAGCTGGCGGTTTGTTCGCGTTGCACGGGCCTGTACGCCGGCTTCGCGTTCACACTCTTGATTTATCCGCTGTTGCGTTCGCTCAGAAGCGCCGCCACTCCCCCGCGAAAGGTATTATTTTTCGCTGCACTTCCACTACTAATCGATTTCAGCCTGACTTTTCTGGGCATCTGGGAAAACACACACACATCTCGTCTGCTGACCGGCGCGTTACTCGGAAGTGTGGTGGTGTTTTTCGTTATGCCCGGAATCGCGGATTTAAGCCTGCGGGGCTTACGACTAAGCACGCCGCCTGCTCCCAGGTTTACGCTAACCTCCCCGGAGAGTATCGCGGCCGCCCCGAGCGATTACAGCGCTCCTGAGCGGCGAATTTAGCGGCCGCGCGGCTTCGCAATGTGGCGCCCAATAAGGTAGAATCTGGCGCTTTTGGATGTACCGCTATTCATGATTTTTCAGTCTCCAGCACCAACGCCGTGGCCCGATCCGATAGGACCTCCGCCACAGGCCATCTTTGAGCGCTACTTTCACGACCTCGTCAACAAAACCTGGGGCAATATCAGCCCGCTCTACAAGCTCGACACTTTTGATTGGATCATCCTGATCGTCTATTTCGCGATTCTCGGGACCCTCGCGATTTACGGCGCCTATCGCATCAAGCAGGTCATCGACTTCTGGCGGTATCGCAAGTTTGTCCCGGAGCCCCAGGCCAGATTTAGCGAAGCTGAGCTGCCGCGAATTACGGTCCAACTACCACTCTTCAACGAGCTTTATGTAGTCGATCGTTTGCTCCAAGCGGTCACTGCGTTCGATTACCCGCGTGAGAAGCTGGAGATTCAGGTTCTCGACGATTCAACCGACGAAACTGTAAAAGTCGCGGAAGCCGTAGTCGCAAAGTACAAGGAACAGGGTTTTGACATTCACTACATCCACCGTGCGGATCGCACGGGTTTCAAAGCCGGCGCGCTCGAGAACGGCAACAAGTCAGCAAAAGGCGACCTGTTCGCCATCTTCGACGCCGACTTCGTTCCCAAACCAGATTGCCTGCGCAAGCTGGTCGACTTCTTCACCGATCCGATGGTTGGTTGTGCGCAGATGCGCTGGTCGCACATCAACGGCAAATACAATCTTCTAACGCGACTCCAGACGATCATGCTCGACGGCCATTTCGTCGTCGAACAAACCACACGCAATCGCACCGGCGGCTTCTTCAACTTCAACGGCACTGCCGGTATCTGGCGGCGTCAAGCGATCGAGATGAGCGGTGGCTGGCAGCACGACACCCTCACTGAAGACACGGATCTGAGTTTCCGTGCGCAGTTGATGGGATGGAAGTTTGTCTACCTGCTCGACGAGGAAGCGCCCGCTGAAATTCCGGTTGAGATCAATGCGTTCAAAGCGCAACAGCGACGTTGGGCCAAGGGCGTGATGCAGGTTGGTCTCAAGTTGTATCCGCGCATCTGGCTGGCGCCACTTCCGCTGCGCGTGAAACTGGAAATGTTCTTCCGTTTGACGGGCAACATCAGTTATCCGCTGATGATCGTCGCGAGCTTTTTGCAGTTTCCGTTGTTGCTCGTGCGTTATAACCAGCCGTTCTATCACCTGATGGTTTTGGATCTGCCGCTGCTGTTCTTTTCGTCGATTTCGGTGGTGCTGTTTTATGGCTCGGCGGTCTGGTATCTCGATGAGAAGCGCACACCGCGACTGTTGCACTTGCCGCTCGTGATGGGCCTCGGTATCGGCCTCGCCTTTTCAAACGCGCGCGCGGTTCTGGAAGCGCTTCTGGGTGTGAAGTCGGAATTTGTACGCACACCGAAGTATCGCGTCGAGGGAGACACTGCCGACGCCAACTGGAAACGCAAGAAGTACCGACGTAAGCGTGGTCTACTGCCGTTGCTCGAATTAGGTTTCGCTGTCTACTTTCTGCTCGCGATTGTTTACTCGGCTCGTCTCCACATGTGGGGGACGATCCCCTTCCTGCTCCTGTTCTTTTTCGGTTTCGGTTACATGGGAGTGATGAGCCTGTTGCAAACCGCGAGTGGAAAACGATTAGCGGCACTGTGGCGCCCGCTAAAGACTTAAGATCTTTCCAGCGAGGCGCGATCCCAGTTTGCGAGGGTCGCGCCAGCCTCATACGTGCTTTGCAGGAATTCCATCAACGCCGCATCGGGATCTGCGGCCGTTCGCACGTCGTCGTACATCATTAGAAACTCACCCAAATCTTTACTGTAGAACGCCTGCTCGGGCCGCACCTTCGCTTCGCTCAAACCATCAGGCGCGGGAGCGGTGTAGGAATAGAACGCCGGTTTGCCGAGTGGTCCCTGACCGGGCCACCAACCGTGACTGATAACTTCATGCGAATACGCTTCACGCGTGATCACGTCGGCATCGGGTCGCGGTGGCGCAGGCCTTCCTGAAAATCTCGTCACTGCAAGGTCGAAGCTGCCCCAGAAAAAATGCACCGGACTGCTTTTACCGATAAAACGTGCTCGAAATTCCTGCATCACCCGCTCCGACGCACGCAGCACGTGCCAGCAGCGCTCGACATACTCGCGATCGTAAGAAGCGTGCTGCTCATCCTGATCGAACGGAATCGGATCGGGTATCTCAACCGGCGTCTTCCAGATATGAACCTCAATGTCCAGCTTCTTCAACGCCGCCATCGTCTCGCGGTAGAACGTCGCCACGCTCTTCGGCTCCAACGCCACTGCTGCCGTGGCTCCATCGCTACACGTGATCGCGAGGTTGTGATCGATGAAGTCAAACTCCATTTCGAAGAATCGCTCTTCGTACGGCATGGCAGTCGTCGTTAATCCACGAGCCGAAACGTAAAGCGGCACGTTCCACCAGTGATTAACGAGGGGCGTTTGTTCGAGACGAATCTTGCCTACGATCTGCGTCCACATGTGGAGAGTTGCGCAAGTGTCCTTCCACTCTTCGAGCGGTAGTGATGGCCATGTATTAGACATGTCCACAGAGTAACGACAAGCCTGCTTGACAGTCAAAAGACCGCCGCCTATAGTTTTCCACGTAATGTTGATGAAGGCCTGCGCATGTTGTCTCTACTGTCAATGGTGCTATCGCACCGCGACCGAGAGGCCGTTTGCGGGCAGGAGTAGCGCATAAGCTAACCACCAGCAGAATTCAAAGCCGAACCGGTCGCACTTTTCGAAAGTCGCGACCGGTTTTTATTTCGAACCGGGAACAGTATGCATCTGGATGTCTTGGATAGTTGGAAGGTCGGAGTTGAGCCGGGAACCGTAGAAGCCCAGGTCGGTCACACACCACTCTTACGATTGCGGCTAATTGATAAAGGGTTAGACCGGGGCGTCAAGGTATTTGCGAAGGCAGAACATCTGAATCCGGGTGGCTCTGTAAAAGACCGTGCCGCACTCTCGATGATTCTCGAAGGTGAACGCAGCGGCCGCTTGAAGCCCGGCATGACGATTATCGATGCCACGAGCGGCAACACCGGGATTGCTTACGCGATGATTGGCGCGTCGCGCGGATATCCGGTCAAAGTTTGCTTGCCGAAGAATGCCAGTCGCGGGCGTAAGCGGATCTTGCGAAGCTATGGCGTCGAGATCGTGGAAACGGATCCGATGCTTTCGACAGACGGAGCACAGCTAATCGCACGCGAGATCTTTGCTGCGGATCCGGAAAAGTATTTCTATCCGGATCAATACAACAACGACGCCAACTGGCTTGCTCACTACGAAACGACCGCCAACGAGATTTGGGAACAAACAGACGGCCGCGTCACACACTTCGTTACAGGCCTCGGAACATCCGGCACGTTTGTCGGCGTGTCGCGACGTTTACGCGAACTAAACACAGATGTAAAAACGATTGCAGTCCAACCCGAATCGCCGTTACACGGTCTGGAAGGTCTGAAGCACATGGCCACGGCGATCACTCCCGGCATCTTCGATGAGACGCTCGTCACCGAAACGCTGGAAGTTGCTACCGAAGATGCGTTATTAATGACGAGTAAATTAGCCCGAGAAGAAGGATTGCTGGTCGGCCCGAGTTCCGGAGCCAACGTTTTTGCTGCCTGGCGCGTGGCGGCATCGTTGCGGGAACCCGCGGTGGTAGTGACCGTGCTTTGTGATGGAGGCGAGCGCTATCTCGACCATGATTAAGAAGTTTTCTCACGCAGCGACGCAACGGCGCAGCGGGAAAACACGTTGCGCCTTTGCGCCGTTGCGTGAGAAAGACTCTTTATGACCAAACGAGATATCACAACAAAACTCGTGCACAGCGGCGAGCGACGGCCGTTGCCGGACGCGATGCCCGTGTCGACTCCGATCTACGCCAGCGCGACGTTCACCTACGAGACGATGCAGGAGATTGACGACGTCTTCGGCGGTCAGAAGCAGGGTTTTATCTACACTCGTTACGGCAACCCGACGACTGCGGCACTCGAAGAGGCGGTGCGCGAAATTGAAGAAGGTGCGACTGCGTGTGCGTACTCAACCGGCATGGCGGCCGTTCACGCGGCGCTGCTCGTGTGTGACCTAAAAGCCGGATCGACGGTCCTCGCGTCGCAGGATCTTTACGGCGCCACGACGAATCTACTCAACAACATCTTCGCAAATTTTGGCGTTAAGACTACACACATTGATTTCAGCGACATCGCAGCAGTGCGTGAAAAAGCACGCGAGATTAAGCCGCAGGTTCTGATCGCGGAGACGATTTCGAATCCGTTGTTGAAGGTATGTGATATCGAAGCGTGCGTCGAGATCGCGCGTGAGAACGGCGCGCGCTTGATCATCGACAACACGTTTGCAACGCCTTACCTGCGCCAGCCTTTGAAGCTTGGTGCTGATTTGGTTGTGCACAGCGCGACGAAGTATCTCGGCGGGCATGCTGATGCGATGGGCGGGCTGGTTGTTTCTCGCGACGAGTTTGACAGTGCGGCCTTAGTCAGCGTGATGAAGGTGGTTGGCGCTGTGCTTGGCGTTTGGGACGCCCACGAGATTCTGCGTGGCTTGAAGACACTTGCCGTGCGAATGGATCGCCACACCGAAAATGCGCGGGCGCTCGCTGGTCATTTAAAAGAACACCAGGGCGTCGCTCGCGTTCATTATCCGGGAATTGGCGGGCTTGTTTCGATTGAATTGCGAGACGGTACGAAGGAAGCCGCTTTTCAGTTTATGGATCGGTTGAAGCTGGTGCTTCGTTCTACGAGTCTTGGAGATGTTTTTACGAGCGTGCTGCACCCGGCGACGGCGTCGCACAGAGATCTAATTCCGACGAGAAGACAGGAATTGGGAATCGTTGATGGACTCGTGCGCATCTCCGTCGGGATCGAGAAGATCGACGACATTATTGCCGACATCGAACAAGCGCTATCCAAATGATCAACGTTTCGGAGCAGCTACTATCGGAAATTCGCGAGCACGGTGTGCGGGACTATCCGTACGAGTGCTGCGGTTTGCTGCTGGGACATTTCGATGGAGAAGCAAAAATTGTTCGAGAGACGTATCCGATCTCGAATGCGCGCGAAGAGAGTGCGAAGCGAAACCGGTTCTTGATCCAGCCGGAAGAGCTCATGCGTGGTGAACGATACGCGCGTTCGAAAGAGCTCGAAGTTGTAGGTTTTTATCATTCACATCCGGATTCACCGGCCCGGCCGTCGCAATATGATTTGGAGCACGCCTGGCCCACTTACTCGTACATTATCGTTTCGACGAGCGAGGGACACGCGGGCGATCTTTTTTCGTGGGAGCAAGAACCGGATCGTTCGCGGTTCAATCAAGAGGAAATAAAGTCCTAAAGGGGTTCAATCATGTCAGTTACTATCACAATACCGGCGCCGCTCAGACAGTTTGCCGGTGGTCAGTCGCAGATCGTTGTCGAAGCAAAAACCGCGGGTGAAGCACTCGATCTGCTCACGTCAAATCATTCCGCGTTGCGCCGGCATCTGTTCAACGATCAGAACGTCTTGCGCAACTTCGTCAACGTCTATCTCAACGACGAAGACATTCGACACGCATCCGGTCCTGCCACGCCGGTCAAAGACGGCGACACGATCATGATCGTTCCTTCAATCGCTGGTGGTGCTGTGATCGAATCGGAAGTCGGGCAATCTCTGCCCGAGCTTTCAAACGAAGAGATACTGCGTTACAGCCGTCACCTGATCATGCCTGAAGTAGGCATGCAGGGGCAGCGAAAGCTGAAGGCCGCGAGTGTTTTGATGATTGGAACTGGTGGACTCGGTGCACCCGTGGGCATGTATCTCGCGGCCGCTGGTGTGGGACGGATCGGCATTGTCGATTTTGATGTGGTGGAAGAATCGAATCTACAACGTCAGATAATTCACGGCACCAAAGATCTCGGCCGGCGGAAGATTGAATCTGCGCGCGATCGTCTGCGAGACATCAATCCGCACATCGAGATCGAAACACACGAGACGCGGCTGACGAGTCATAACGCGATGCGGCTCTTCCGCAACTACGACATCATCGTCGACGGCACTGACAACTTTCCGACGCGTTATCTCGTCAACGATGCGTGTGTGTTGAGCAAGAAGCCAAACGTGTACGGTTCGATATTCCGATTTGAAGGTCAGGCAAGTGTGTTCTGGGCCGAGAAGGGCGCGTGTTACCGCTGCCTTTATCCGGAGCCGCCGCCGCCTGGGCTTGTGCCTTCATGCGCCGAGGGAGGTGTGCTTGGTGTATTGCCGGGCATCGTAGGGGCGATCCAGGCGAACGAAACGATCAAGATCATTCTCGGTGCGGAGGACTTGCTGATCAATCGTCTGTTGCTGTTTGACGCCTGGCCCATGAAGTTTCGTGAGTTCAAACTGCGGAAGGATCCGAAGTGTCCGGTTTGTGGTGAACAGGCGACGATCAAAGAGCTGATCGACTACGAAGAGTTTTGCGGTGTGGCAGCACATCAGACGCCGCAGCCCGACTCAAAGCTCGAGGAGATCTCCGCGACTGAGCTCAACGCGCGTCGCTTGCGTGGTGACAAGATCCAGATCATCGACGTGCGCGAGCCACATGAGTTTGAGATCGCACAAATTCCGGGAACGAAGTTGATCCCGTTGGGGCATGTTGTGAGTCGTATGAACGAGATCGATCCTGAAGTCGAGACGATCGTTCACTGCAAAGGCGGCGTGCGCAGCGCGAAAGCGATTGAGGCCCTGAAGCGTGCAGGTTATTCAGGCCGGCTTATCAATCTGAAAGGCGGCATCACAGCCTGGTCTGAGGACGTCGATCCGCGAGTTGCGAAGTATTAATATAAGCCGCGGCCACAATTCGTCCCCGCAATCTCACGCTCTACACCTGCATTAAGTCTACCTGTGACAAAGTGCAAGGGATCGTGATTCTCTGGTTGTAGTCTCACAAAAATCGTTCTCGCCTGGAGGTAAAGATGAAAAGAAGAGAATTCATGAGTCAAAGTGCCGCTTTGGGGCTCGTCATAGCCACCGGATCTGTTCCAAACGTTCTTGCCGGCAACTTTCAAACCGAGAAAGCCAGCAAGCTCACCGCTCCTGTTAAAGGAAAAATTCCGGTTGCATTCACAATCTCCGACGGCGTCACCGTGATCGATTTCGCCGGTCCGTGGGAAGTCTTTCAAGACGTTATGATCCCTCAACGAGGTCCGGACCATGACGACCAAATGCCGTTTGAGTTATTCACCGTCTCAGAAAAGACTGAGGTGTTAGCAGGTTCAGCCGGTCTCAAGCTCGTGCCTGACTACACCTTCGATACGGCGCCGCAACCGAAAGTCGTCGTCGTGCCCGCACAACGAGGCTCGCGGGCTCTGCACGCCTGGCTTCGCAAGATGTCGACGTCGACTGACGTGATCATGTCCGTGTGCACCGGCGCCTTTCAACTAGGCCATGCGGGTCTACTCAAGGGCAAGGACGCCACCACGCATCACGATTTCTTCGATCAATTTGCGAAGGCGTTCCCCGATGTTGGTCTCAAGCGTGGACTGCGTTTTGTGGAGAACGAAAAGATCTCGACCGCGGGTGGTCTAACGTCCGGAATCGATCTCGCACTCCGTGTAGTTGAAAGATACTTCGGCCGCGAGGTGGCCCAAACCACGGCGACTTACATGGAATACCAGAGCAAGGGTTGGATTGTGTGAGTTTAGTGGCGACATACAAAAGGTGAAACAGCCACAACCACGGACAAGAGAAATGAGCACGGCAGTGGTGTGGCTCATCATCGTTGCCGTCTGGGCGATACTCGGGTTGATCTATGCCGGGCCTATCTATTTCGAGGGTGAAGCAGAAGGGATGGGACACTCGGCATGGCGCATCTTTGGCTGGGGCATCCTGACCTATCTGGCCTGGGGGCCACTGACTCCAGTCATAGTTTGGCTGGCCCGCAAATTTTCTCTGGTCGGTGAGACGTGGCGTCGTAGTCTCGCGGTTCACCTACCGGCATTTTTGCTTATATGGGGCGGACATAGTGCCGTCGCCGCAATCATATACGCAGCCATTCAGCCTTTCGACAACATGGGTGAGGGTCCTACGGATTTCTGGACGACCTTCTTTTCCCGCCTGAAGGTTTCGTTTGTTTCTGATTTGTTGATCTATGGCGGTGTGATCGGAATCTGTTATGCGCTCGACTACTATCGCAAGTATCGTGAGCGCGAAGTTCTGGCAACACGTCTCGAAGCACAACTCGCACAAGCACAACTCGAGTCGTTGCGGATGCAGTTGCATCCACACTTTCTCTTCAATACGTTGAACGGCATCGTGGGTCTGGTGCGCGACAATAAGAATCAAACTGCCGTCAGCATGCTCGTTGGTCTGAGCGATCTCTTGCGTCACGCGCTCGATCATTCCTCAAAACATGAAATCGAATTGAAAGAGGAGATCGATTTCATCAAGCTGTATCTGAGTATTCAGCAGATGAGATTTTCCGATCGACTGCGTATTCAATACGACATCCATCCTGGAACTACGCGCGCGCTCGTCCCGAATCTGATTCTTCAACCGCTGGCAGAAAACGCACTGCGACACGGAATTGCCACTAGCACCGATTCGGGTGTGGTTGGGATTAGTTCCGCACTCGAAAATGGCCAGGTGCGTTTGACTGTTTACGACGACGGCGCCGGGTTGCCTGACGACTGGCAACTGAAAGGCAGCGCGGGAATCGGTTTGGCAAACACGGCGGCGCGTTTACAACAACTCTACGACGACGATCACCAGTTTGATATTCGAAATCGACCGGCCGGCGGTGTTGAAGTAACGATCCTGGTGCCGTTCCGAACTTCTTCTTCATGACAGCGAAGATCAAAACGTTGATTATCGATGACGAGCCGTTGGCGCGTCGCAATCTTCGTGTGCTGTTGGAAAAAGATCCTCAAATTGAAATTGTTGACGAGTGTCGTAATGGGCACGAGGCTGTCAAAGCAATCAACACGCACTTACCCGATCTGATTTTTCTCGACATCCAGATGCCGGAGATGGACGGCTTCGACGTGCTCGCGCGTGTTGGTCCCGAACAGATTCAGGCGATCATCTTTGTTACCGCGTTCGATCAGTATGCGTTGAAGGCTTTCGAAGTTCATGCGCTCGACTATCTCCTGAAGCCTTTTGACGATGAACGATTTGCGCAGGCACTGGAGCGTGCGAAGTCGCAGATTTCGGCAAGCGAGATCGACAAGTTGAGCCAGAGACTGCTGGCCTTACTTGAAGATCGCAAAGGCTCCGACGAGCAGCAACAGAGTTATCTGACGAGGTTGATGATCAAGACGTCGAATCGGATGATGCTGTTGAAAGTTGACGAGATCGATTTCATCGAAGCAGATGGAAATTACGCCAAGCTGCACACGGGGCGCAAAATGCATCTGCTACGCGAGAAGATGAATGATCTGGAAGGCCGGCTCGATCCGGCGAAGTTTGTGCGTATTCATCGTTCGATCATCGTGAATCTCGATCGCATCAAGGAGATGCATCCACACTTCAATGGCGACTACATCGTCGTGCTTGATGATGGCAGACAGCTACGACTCAGTCGCAGTCGCCGGGAGAACCTGGAAGCAAGATTGAAATTTAGCCACGGATGAACACGGATTCCACTGATAAAAATAATCCGTGTTCATCCGGGTAAATTAGTGGCTCATCTATTGTTTGTCTTCCGAGGTCCGGTATTTTTCCTTTTCTTTTTCACGCTGCAGATAGGGAATTCCTTTTTCCATCCACTCCGGAGCGGGTGCGCCTTTCAGGAAGTGATCGAAGAATTCCTGCAAGCGACGCGTGTAGTCTTTTTGATTGATGCGTTTTCGGAGGCCGTGCTTCTCACCGTTGTAGGTGAACATGTAGGCTTCTTTGCCGAGCCGGCGTAGCGCGAGGAAGTATTCGATTCCCTGGTACCACGGCACCGCATCGTCTTCGTCGTTGTGAATCATCAGGAGCGGCGTCTCAACTCGATCCGCACGGAAAATCGGTGAGTTGTCGAGAAAGCGCAGCGGATAATCCCAAAGACTGCCGCCGATTCGCGATTGTGTGCGTTCATATTGAAACTGCCGCGGGAGGCCTGTGCCCCAACGAATGCCGCTGTAAGCGCTCGTCATGTTTGCCACGAGTGCGCCGGGCGCCGCGGCTTTGAAGCGGTTGGTCTGCGTCACCATGTACGCGATTTGATAACCGCCCCAACTGTGTCCCTGGATGCCGATCGCTTTCTCGTTCACGAAGCCGCGATCGACCACCGCCTGAATCCCCGGTAGCACGCACTTCATCGCGCTGTGACCCGGATAACCAATCGTGTAGACGATGTCGGGCATGTAGACGAGATAGCCGTTGCTGACGTAGTAGGTGGGATTGATCGACGTTCCCGGCCCGGGATTGCGGAAGCCGTGCAAGCCCTGCGAGAGCCGCTCGTAAATGTAGACGATCATCGGATACTTCTTCTTTGGATCGAAGTTATCCGGTTTGAGAAGCAGGCCCTTTAGAGGCACGCCGTCTGTGTTTTTGAAATTCACCAACTCACCGGTGCCCCAGTTGTATGCCGCGCGCTGAGCGTCGCCGTTGCTGACGCGTTTTAGTTCCCTGAAGGTGCTGTTTGTCACCCAGACATCGGGAAACTGATCGAAACGCGATGCAGTCATGATCATCACGTCGGCGTCTTTTGCTTTTGCTGGATTGTTGAAGTCCTTCGCGGCCATCAGGAGTTTCTGCGGGAGGGCTGTGCTGTTGACTTTGTCGCGATAGAAACCCGAGTCGCGTGTTTCCTGATTCTCGGCCGAGAGCAACATCGGTTTGTCAGGATCGATCCAACGCTCGCGCGGATCGAGTCGAACGTAGCGCAAGGTTGTTGATTCTTTGCGGCCGACACCGTCAGTGAGATTTTTCGAACTGCTGCCGTCAGGCGAAACCTGCCAGATGTCGTAACGATCGTAAATCAGAACGTCTTTATCGTCTTTGGTCCAACCGGCGATCCCGTAAGAACCGGGTGTTTGAGGCGTGTCGTTTTCTTCGTTGTAGAAGTTTGCGGAGATGCTCTTGGTCAGATTTGCAGTTGAGCCATCGGCGACGGAGTAGGAGTACCAGTCTTTGCCGTCGAAGTAGATCGCATACTTTGCATTTGGCGAAAGGGAAACGTTGCCGCGTTGTTTTGTTAAGAGTGGTTTGCGCGATCCATCCTCGGTGTTGATGAGGTAATAATCAGTGAAACCCGGATCGTAGTCGGAGATGGTCCGATATTTACGATTGTCGGTGCCGATGGCGTAAGTGCCGTCGTTCGAAGGTGAGATGTTTTCCATTGACTCGTCTGCGAGCTGGACGAATTTCTTCGACTGCAAATCGTAAACTGCGCGATACGAGCGATTGCGATCCTGCTCGGCGCGGATTCGCTGAATCGGCTGCACGTAATCATCTTTCCAGTGCCAGAGATCGACGAGCACCTTCTCATCTGCCGGAATCTCTTCATCGGGATTCTTCTCGGGTTCCGGTGGCGGCGCCGTACCGAGGAAAAGATGACTGCCGTCGAGCGAGAAACTCAGGTTCGCGCGCTCACTGACGACGAATTCTTTCCGGAAGCCCGGTGAACTTACAGCAACAACTTCAGTGGCTTGCGGATCCTTGCGGTTCCAGTGGTAGACACGAAACTTCGGTTGTTTCGCATCGGCGTCTTCTTTGTCGCTGGTGAACGCGAGTTGTGTGTTTTCTTCGTCCCACGTCAGGCGTTGATATTTTCCTTTGCCGCTGAGAAGTGTGACCGGTTCGGTATCGCTGTCGGTCGTTACAGCATAGACGCCGTTGTTATCTTCTTTACGCGCTGAAGAGGTGAACACGAGGGTCTTTGCGTCTCGACTGATGGTGAAGTCGAGCACGTCGCTAAACTTTCGTTCATTCGCTGTCGTGGTGTTACGAAGCACGAGCTCAGTGCCGTATTCCTTTTTCTTTCCGCGTGCCGATGAAGCACGTGCAGGAGCAGTCGGCGATGGCGTAGCTGCGGGCGCTTCGCTCGACGGACTCGATTCTGGTTTTGGTTGTGCCGTGGGTTTCTCTTCCGGTTTGGCTTCCAGCAAATAAGCAAAATAACCTACGCCATCTTCCGGCACGCGGAAGGTCTTCACTCTCTCAACTTTCGTCACTGTGCCGGTAGAGAGATCCATGATGCCAAGACCGTTCTTCGGCATCTCTTCAGGCTTCTTCTTGTCTTTCTTAGCCTTGTGTATCTCGGCTTTGGTTGGCTCGGTGCCGAAGATCACAAAACGACTGTCAGCGGTGAAAACAGGACGCAGTAAACGCGCCTGCTCAGCCTGAAACTCAGCGACATTTGTTCCCGGATCATCCGGCGGCGGCACAGGCGGACGATATCCGCGTGGCGCGCGCCAATCGACGCCGGTCGCAATATTGCGCACGACAATCTCGCCGTCGCCATCCTGCGGCACGGATGCATACGCCACGAACTTGCCGTCGCGGGAAATCTGCTGCGCCGAGATGGAGCGCCATGAATCGTAGTCCTGATGCGTGAGTGGACGTTTTGCAGTGGCGGGCGCGGCTTGCTGCGCAAAAGCCATACTGGTCAGCAAGGCCACAGTGCAAAGCATGGCGACAGTTCGCTGGAGCTTCATGGGGTTTACCTCACAAATTGTAGGGATACAAACAAAACGCGGATGACGCAGATCAGAACAGATCTGCGTTATCCGCGTCAATCAGCCGCCAACTGATTTCAGAAGAACAGCGAGTACAGTAATCGGTTTGGTGAACCGGTACCGGCGTTAGTCACAACATTCGTCGTCGCGTTGTTGACGATCGCGTTGCGAATGGTAGTTGACGAAGCCGACGGGTTTGCTTGTTTGTAAAGCGCTGCCACGCCCGCGACGTGTGGTGAAGCCATTGAGGTTCCACTCAAGGTTGCGGTTGCAGTGTCAGAGCTGAACCACGCTGACAAGATTCCCGAACCCGGCGCGAATAGATCCAGACACGTGCCGAAGTTGGAGAATGACGAGCGCGCATCAGTCGTGGTGGTCGAGCCGACTGTGATCGCGTTGGCTGCTCGTGCTGGTGACGAGTTACACGCATTCGTGTTGCTGTTACCAGCAGCGACTGCGATCGTCACGTTAGCGTTGTGCAGATTGTTGACAGCCGTGTCGAGCGCACTCGAGATCCCGCCGCCGAGACTCATGTTGGCTACGGCTGGGGCGATGTGATTAGCTCTCACCCAGTCGACACCCGCAATCACGCCCGAGTTTGAACCCGAACCGGAACAGTTCAGCACACGCACACCGCGCAGCATGACACTCTTCGCGACGCCGTAGGTCGAACCACCGACGGTGCCGGCGACGTGGGTGCCGTGTCCGTTGCAGTCTTGTCCGTTGCCGCCGAAAGCGTCAAAAACGTTTGAGGCACGTCCACCGAACTGACTGTGGGTGGTACGAATACCGGTGTCGATGATGTAAGCGCGAACGCCCGAACCCGTCCAGTTAAATGTATAGATGGCGTTCAAAGGCCGGTTGCGCTGATCGATGCGATCCAAACCCCACGGCGGATTGCTTTGAGTGGCATCAGCCGTGACCACACCATCTTCTTCCACAAACAGGACGCGGTAATCCTGGCTGAGCGCTTCGGCTTCTTCCGGCGTCATCTCTACCGCAAAGCCATTGAGCGCGTTTTGATAAACGTGTTTGAGCTGACCTTTGTGCATGGCGGACATTTCGGCGGCGATATAAGGAGCGATAGAGAACTTTCCTTTTTCGCCGACCCAATTGTCGTCAAGCACTACGATGTAATTGTTTTCAATCTTGTTTGCGTTTTTGCGCATCTTGTCTTTTCGGCCCTGGCTGCTCGCCGTGGGTGACGAAATGAACACAGCGGCGCAAAGGCCGGCAAAAATAAGTAACGCACAAACTTTCTTCATACTCTTTTCCTCCAGTAAGTAAGGTTGGTGGGGGTGTGGGCGCCGCCCGCAACGGCCGCAAGAACGAGCGGGAAGGACAACATCGCTGAATTGATAAATGCGAAGTGCATAGATAACCGTGCTTACCTGGGAGGTAGAACGTATGAACCCGTGAGTTTGACTGCTCTTCTATTAGGAGTTTTGTCTGGGACGGAGGCGACGCAGTATGGCATTAAATTTTTTAATCCGCAAGAGTGATTTGCTACACTGGATTCTGCAAATCCTGTCTAAACCAAAATGAACAAAAATATTCGTCTCCCCAAGACTTTGTTGCTGATCCTTGTGCTTGCTATCAACGTCAGCGCGCAAGATGGCGGCCTTAATGAATCTTCCCTGGTGAGCTGGATTAGTCTCGACGCTCCACCAGGACGAGAGTACCTCGCCACTGACGCGATTCTGCGATCGATGCCGGGTTGGAAACGTGACGATTTGGGTAATCTCATCCTCCGCAAGGGGAGTGGAAGCCCGCGACGCGTGATCGCTTGTGCGCTGGATCGTCCAGGCTTTGCCGTAACTGAAATCACCGACGACGGATACTTGCGTCTACGTGAAGCAGGCGCAGGCCGCCAGCATTCGCTCTGGATTCAGTTTCACGAAGGACAACGAATCAAAGTCCTGACGCGTCCCGGAGTTGTTCCCGGAGTGATGATCGTCAAGAGCACTCACTTGCAACGGGGTAGAGTTGCGAATGCGCCCCTTACGACTCTCGATGATCTATGGGTTGATGTCGGAGCAGCTTCCGGGGTTGAAGTGCAACGACTCGGGATCGAAATGCTTGATCCTGTGGTGCGCGATTCTGCTGCGTGGTCCTACGGAGATTTTGTTGCGGGGCCATTGGCGTCTGTACGCGTCGGTTGTGCGGCCGTTGCTCACGCAGCGCAGGGACAGGTAAGCAAGGGCGAGACGATCTTTTTACTCACCACGTTGCGTAGCTTTGGTCATGATGGATTGGAGGCTGCGTTGCGATCCATCGGGCGTGTTGATGAAGTAACAGTGTTGGACCAGGGCGCCGAAGATGGAAACGAAGCCGTCAGTCAAAGAAAGGTCGAGAAACCGCTCTATCTACCGGAATCTACTGGACTGACGTCACTCACAACACTCGCGCCGCGAGTTCGTTTCTCCGGGACGCTGGTTGAAAGTGTCCAACGCTCTGATGCAGAGAAGTTGTTCGCCGCAGTTGAAAAAGCGGCGAGCGTGAGCATTGAACCAGCGCGTCGATATTTGTCGTTTTCGCTGCACCAGTCCCAGACTCCGCGTCAGGACGCGCTTTCATCAACTGCAAACCTGCTGAAGTCGTT
>DATEIS010000535.1:0-6321 GCA_035278765.1 Pyrinomonadaceae bacterium
AACGATTGGCATCCGGATCTGGTCATTACCGATCTGGCGATGCCGAACGTCGATGGTCTCGAGTTGTGCCGTCGTCTGCGTGCAGTCTCGCAGGTCCCGATCATCGTATTGTCTGCGAAAGGCGAAGAGAAGACGAAGGTAGAAGCTCTCGATCTCGGCGCCGATGATTTTGTTACCAAGCCGTTTGGGATTGACGAGTTGCTGGCGCGCGTCAGGGCTTCACTGCGTCGTGCAAATGCTCCGCCGATGAATGAGGCCACGACGACGATTCTCGACTCGGGGGACTTTCATGTCGATCTCGAAACACGCGAAATCACGGTGCGAGGGAAGCCGATTCACCTGACGCCGAAAGAATTCGACCTGCTGGTCTACTTCATCAAGCATTCCGGAAAAGTTCTAACACACCGCACACTCCTCGCTGCATTGTGGGGCGGTAACTACGTCGAACAGAACGAGTATCTGCGCGTCTTTGTCGGCAACCTCCGCAAGAAGATCGAGCCTGACGCTGCCACGCCACGCTACATCCTCACCGAACCCTGGATCGGCTACCGCTTCGATTCCGGCCAGAATTAGCCACAAAAGGCACATAAGGCACAAAAAGCACAAAAGAGCTCGCTCTCCTTTTGTGCCTTATGTGCCTTATGTGCCTTTTGTGGCTCTCTTTACAAACTTTTTATGAACCCTTTACGCCCTTTTTATGTGGCGAAGCGTAAGTTGGGTTCATGAGTGAAGAACGAATTGAGCACGAGCCGGATTTTTGGGAGTGGCTGGCAGCGGTGACCTGCTTTGTGATCGGCATCCTCGCGCTTGCGATTGGATTTGTGCTAACCACCGATAGATTACTCGACGCACACCTCCATCCATCACTGCACGCACTCGGAATCGTCCTTCTCATTATCGGAATTCCCGTCATCATTCTTGGTGGTCATTTCATGGATCTGGGAGAGAAGCACAAGCACGTTGTCCTCGCGCTGTCGATTCTTCTTTTGACTTCTACGTGCCCATCGATCCAGGCGCAACAAACGATCTTCAACGTGCCGACAACGGATGTGCTCGACAAGGGCAAGGTTTACGCCGAGCTGGATGCGAGCTTAAAGCCAGATGACCCTGCATTCTCTGCATTCGTTCCGCGCGTTGTGATCGGCGCTGGAAACAATGTGGAGTTGGGACTGAATCTCACCGGCAACATTCAACCCGGTCCTGATTCGACGACGCTCGTGCCGACGATCAAGTGGAAGCCATTTCAAACCGAACGCGGGTGGTCCATGGTCGTGGGCAACAACTTCTTTATTCCCGTTCGTAATCGCGCCTACAACGCCGGCAACTATGTCTACGCCGAGATGAGCAAGACATTTTCGACCGGAACCAGAATCACGTTCGGTGGTTACGACTTCACGCGCAATGTCGTTGCCTCTGCGAATCGCGCGGGTGGTCAGTTTGGTTTTGAACAGCCACTCAACACGAAGATCACGTTTGCCGCCGATTGGTTCACGGGCAAACACAGCGCGGGTTACTTCACTCCCGGAATAATTTTCAAGGCTGGTCCAACAGTCACAGGTTATGCGGGTTATTCGATTGGTAACCAGAACGTCTCTGCAGGCAATCACTTTTTCCTGCTGGAGCTTGGTTACAACTTTAACTGAGGCGTGTAAATGTTCGATTTGATTTTCATAGCAGCGACGATTGTTTTCTTTTTGGTTGCCCTGGTGTATGTGCGCACGTGTGAGAAGTTGCAGAAGGAGTAAACGGATGAATCTCGAAACACTGATCACGCTCGTTGTATCTGCATTATTGCTTGCTTACCTGGCTTACGCATTGTTGCGCGCGGAGAAGTTCTAAAACTTTATGACACTGAATGGTTGGTTACAGATCGCAGTTTTCTTACTTCTGATATTGTTGGTGACAAAGCCTCTCGGCATCTTCATCACACACGTTTTCAATCGCGAGCGCACGTTTCTTGATCCGGTAGCTGGACCAGTTGAACGACTCATCTATCGACTCACACGCGTCGATGCTAACCGCGAAATGCGTTGGACCGAGTATGCAGTGGCGCTGCTGCTGTTTAGTGCTGTGTCGATGCTCGTGCTTTATGCGGTGCAAAGACTTCAGGGCTTCTTGCCGTTCAATCCGCAGCACTTGCCGGGTGTTGATTCCAACGGCTTCACGGGCTCGTCATTCAACACGGCCTCGTCTTTTACAACCAATACCAACTGGCAGTCGTACGTGCCCGAAACAACGATGAGCTACTTCACCCAGATGGTGGGGCTTGCTTATCACAACTTCGTTTCCGCCGCAGTCGGAATTTCGCTCGCGATTGCTTTCATTCGTGGCATCGCGCGCAGGCAAATGGAGACGATCGGAAATTTCTGGGTCGACATGACGCGGGCAACGCTCTGGGTGTTATTGCCGTTTTGCATCGTCGGTTCGTTGTTCCTCGTGTCGCAGGGAGTTATTCAAAATCTGCGGCCTTACGACACTGCAAAGCTTGTCGATCCACAAGGGCAGCTGACTCAGCAATTGATCGCGCAAGGTCCGGTCGCGTCACAAGAGTTCATCAAGCAGTGGGGAACAAACGGTGGCGGCTTCTTCAACGCCAACAGCGCTCATCCATTCGAGAATCCGACGCCACTCACAAATCTGATCGCTCTCTTCTCGATCTTTGCCATCTCTGCGGCACTCACGTACACGCTCGGTCGCATGACCGGTTCGCCTAAGCACGGTTGGGCCGTCTGGTCGGCTATGGCCGTGCTCTTTCTGGCCGGCGTGCTGGTCGCTTACTGGAGCGAAGCGCGTGGTAATCCGCTGCTCGCCGGAACTGACCAAACAGTTACGGCACAGCAATCAGGCGGAAATATGGAAGGCAAGGAAGTGCGCTTCGGGATTGCCAACAGCGCGCTCTTTGCGACCGTCACGACTGACGCTTCGTGCGGCGCCGTTAATGCCATGCACGATTCGTTTACTCCACTCGGCGGCATGGTCCCGCTCGCCAACATCATGTTGAGTGAAGTTGTTTTTGGCGGAGTCGGCGCGGGACTCTACGGAATTCTGATCTTTATTGTGCTTGCAGTTTTTATCGCGGGACTGATGGTTGGGCGAACGCCGGAATACCTTGGCAAGAAAATCGAATCGTACGACGTGAAGATGGCGATGCTCGTCGTGCTTGTTTTTCCACTCACGATTCTGGTGTTCACAGCGATCTCTGCGGTGTCGCCGTCGTTTGGTACGTCACAATTGAATAATCCCGGACCGCACGGGCTCAGCGAGATGCTCTACGCGTTCACGTCTGGCACGGGCAATAACGGATCGGCGTTCGCTGGAATTTCGGCGAATACGTTTTGGTACAACGCGACGATCGGGATGGCGATGCTCGTTGGTCGTTTCATGATGATCGTTCCGATGCTGGCGATCGCCGGCAGTCTCGCGCGGAAGAAGATCGTTCCACCATCGCTGGGTACGTTTCCTGTGACGACGCCATTGTTCACGACGTTGCTGGTGAGCGTGATCGTGATTGTTGGTGCGTTGACGTTTTTCCCGGTGCTCAGTCTTGGTCCAATAGTCGAAGAATTATTGATGCGAAGTGTTGGTTAGACAGGATTACAAGATTTTTACAGGATGAAAAAAGCTATTTGGAACACACAGATCGTCAAGCGAGCGATCGTCGATTCGTTTATCAAACTGAATCCGCGGAAGATGATGGGTAATCCCGTCATGTTTGTGGTGGAGGTTGGTTGTGTTCTCACGACGCTGCAATTGATCAGGAGCCTTTTCTCGGGCGGCGCCAATCTTAGTTTCGAGTTACAGATCACACTCTGGCTTTGGTTCACGGTGCTCTTTGCGAACTTCGCCGAAGCGATGGCCGAGGGTCGCGGCAAAGCGCAGGCTGACAATCTTCGCAAATCGAAAACGGAAACCATCGCGCACCGGATTACAGCGGGCTCGCAAACGGAGGACGTCCCCGCACCGTCGTTGCGCAAAGACGACGTTGTAATCGTTTCAGCAGGCGAGTTCATTCCTGGCGACGGCGAGATTATCGAAGGTGTGGCATCGGTCGATGAGTCAGCCATTACGGGTGAAAGCGCGCCGGTGATTCGTGAGGCTGGCGGCGATCGTTCTGCTGTTACGGGTGGCACGCGCGTTCTTTCCGATCAAATTAGAGTTCGCATCACCTCAAATCCCGGCGAGACGTTCATCGATCGCATGATCGCACTTGTCGAGGGCGCAAAGCGACAGAAGACACCGAACGAAATCGCGCTGAACATACTGCTCGCAGGTCTCACGATCATTTTTCTACTCGCCGTCGTCACGCTTCAGCCGTTTGCGATCTATTCAAACGCGCCACAGACGATCTTTGTGCTCGTCTCGCTTCTTGTGTGTCTGATTCCGACGACGATCGGCGGACTGTTGAGCGCGATCGGCATTGCGGGTATGGACCGTCTGATTCAGCACAATGTCCTTGCGATGTCGGGACGAGCGGTCGAAGCCGCCGGTGATGTGAACACGCTGCTGCTGGACAAAACCGGAACAATCACACTTGGTAATCGACAGGCGACCGCGTTCATTCCTTTGCCTGGAGTCGACGAAACGGAGCTGGCTGAAGCGGCGCAATTGTCATCGCTTGCCGATGAAACGCCTGAAGGACGTTCGATCGTCGTGCTCGCGAAAGCACGATACGGATTACGTGGGCGCGAATTCATTCCGCTTGAAGCGACGTTCGTTCCTTTCACCGCCCAGACGCGCATGTCGGGTGTTGATTTCGATGGTCGTGAGGTCCGCAAAGGGGCCGCAGACGCGATTCAGAAATATCTCGGATCGAATGGCAATGGCAATTACCTCTGGAAGGATCTTAACGACATCGTCGCGCGGATCTCGCGTGAAGGCGGCACGCCGTTAGTCGTAGCTGACGATCGCCTCCCACTCGGAGTGATTCAACTCAAAGACGTTATTAAAGGTGGCATGATCGAGCGCTTCAACCACATGCGGCAGATGGGAATTCGCACCGTGATGATCACGGGCGATAACCCGCTGACTGCCGCCACGATCGCGCGTGAAGCAGGCGTCGATGACTTTCTCGCTGAAGCGACGCCTGAAGACAAGATGGCGCTTATCAAGCGCGAACAGGAAGGCGGCAAACTCGTCGCGATGACGGGCGACGGCACTAACGATGCACCGGCCCTCGCCCAGGCAGATGTCGGCGTCGCCATGAATACCGGAACTCAGGCGGCCAAAGAAGCCGGCAACATGGTTGACCTCGATTCAAATCCGACCAAGCTGATCGAGATCGTCGAGATTGGAAAGCAGTTGTTGATGACGCGCGGCGCGTTGACAACGTTCTCGATTGCGAATGACGTGGCGAAGTACTTCGCGATCATTCCGGCGATGTTTGCGACGGCGTTTCCAGTGCTGAACACGCTCAACATCATGGGATTGCGGACGCCGCAGTCGGCGATTCTCTCCGCAGTGATTTTCAATGCGCTGATTATTGTAGCGCTTATCCCGCTTGCGCTCAGAGGTGTGAAGTATCGACCGATGAGTGCGGCGGCGTTGTTGCGACGCAACCTGCTGATCTACGGGTTCGGTGGAATCATCGTGCCGTTTATCGGGATCAAGATTATCGACGTTGTGATTCACGCAGTGGGACTGGCTTGAAATGAAGAATTTATTAACAGCAGTTTTGATGACGTTTGTGACCACGATCTTGCTCGGGCTTGCGTATCCGCTTGTCGTGACCGGACTGGCGCAGGTGATCTTTCCCGACAAGGCAAATGGTCAACTGATCAGAAACGCAGACGGTACGGTTATCGGTTCTAGTTTGATCGGTCAGTCGTTCTCTTCGCCCGGATACTTTCGCTCACGACCATCGGCTGCGGGCGCTAACGGTTACGACGCAAGCGCGTCGTCAGGTTCGAATCTTGGTCCAATAAATCAGAAGTTGATCGATCGTGTGAAGGCGGACGTTGAGAAGTTGAAGGCGGAGAATCCGGGGAAACCAGTTCCGATCGATCTGGTGACAACATCGGCCTCGGGACTTGATCCACACATTTCGCCTGCCGCAGCGGAGTTCCAGATCCCGCGCGTCGCGCGTGAACGTGGAATGAGTGAAGAAGAATTAAGACAAATCGTGCGAGCACACACAGAAGGCAGGCAGTTTGGCTTTCTTGGCGAGCCAAGAGTGAACGTGCTCGAACTCAATCTCTCATTAAATTCACGACATGCGGAACGTACTGTAGGGGCGGCCCTCCGTGGCCGCCCGTGGTTTGACCATGGGATTCAAGAATCGACAGTCTCGGGTTTGGCGAACACGATCAAAACTACGGGCGGCCA
>DATEIS010000536.1:0-5604 GCA_035278765.1 Pyrinomonadaceae bacterium
ATTGCTACGGGTTTCTGATCTTCGATTGACGGCTATGAACAACTACATTCTTTCTTTCATCACCTGGTTGCCGGCGATCGGCGCCATTCTCATTCTGGCGTTCATGAAGAAAGATCAGTCGAGCCTGATCAAGAAATTCGCCACTGGCTGGTTCGCGCTCGACTTCCTCATCTCGCTCTGGCTGCTGAAGTACAACCGCGGCGTTGGCGGCATGCAGTTCCTCGAAGATCACGAGTGGATACCGGTCATCGGCGCGCGTTATCAAATGGGCGTTGACGGCGTTGCCGTCCTGCTGATCGTTTTGACTACGTTGCTCGGCGTCATCGCGGCGTTGTCGTCGTGGGAATACATTAAAAAACGAGAGAAAGAATATTACGTACTGTTGCTATTGCTACAGACGGCAGTGATCGGTGTGTTTGCTTCGATGGACCTGTTTCTGTTTTACCTGTTCTTCGAAGTGTCGCTGGTCCCGATGTACTTCCTGATCGGCATCTGGGGTGGCGAGAATCGTTTGTACGCCGCGATCAAATTCTTTCTTTACACGCTCGTCGGTTCGGTCGTGATGCTGTTGGGCGTCTTGAAGATGTACTTCCTGACGCAGGATGTATCAGTCACCAGCAAGATAGTCCCCGGGACACTAAACGCACTCGCCGGAAATGAACAGGCAGCGCAATTGGTCGTGCAAACGATACAGGCAGCAGCACAGAACGGTACCGGCACATTCAACATCCTCTATATGCAGGCGATGGGCCCAGCGTTGCCGACGGGCACGTTGCAGATACTGCTCTTCGCCGCGTTCGCGCTCGGCTTCGCGATCAAAGTGCCGATGTTTCCGTTTCACACCTGGCTGCCGGACGCTCACGTAGAAGCGCCGACAGCAGGTTCAGTGATTCTTGCCGGCATTCTGCTGAAACTCGGAACCTACGGTTTCTATCGCTTTAACTTGCCGATGTTTCCTTGGGCGTCGCGAGACCAGAGCAGTTTCGGCAGCTTCGGCGTGAGGAGTGTCATCGTCTTTCTGGCCATCGTGAGTATTCTCTACGGCGCGTTGGCTGCGATGTATTTCGTTGTCAAGAAAGACGGCGATGTAAAGAAACTCGTCGCGTACTCGTCTGTGTCGTCGATGGGCATGGTGATGCTCGGACTGTTTTCACTCAATCCGAATGGCATCAACGGCGGTGTGATGCAGATGATTAATCACGGCATCTACTCCGGCGCGTTGTTTCTTCTCGTCGGAATCATTTACGAACGACGACACACGCGCAATGTCGCTGAGTTTGGTGGACTGTCACACGTGATGCCGGGCTACGCGGCGATCTTTCTCGGCATGGTGATGACTGCGATCGGGTTGCCGTTGCTGGCAGTTTTCATTTCCGAGTTCCTGGCGTTGCGAGGAGCGTTTGAAGCGAATCCATATTGGGCTGGTTGGGCGGCGTTGGGAATCATACTCAACGCCGGATATTTTCTCTGGTTGTACCAGCGAATGTTTTTCGGAAACATCGACAATCCTAAGAATGAAAGTCTGCGGGATTTAAAAGGACGCGAGTGGGCTTACATGGTACCCCTCATGATCCTCTCGCTGTGGATTGGTGTGTATCCGAAACCGTTTCTCGAATACATCCAGCAGCCTGTGAATGCAGTCGTGAAGCAAGTCAGACCTGATTACGTGATACCTGGAACAGCCGCACCGGCCACACCGGAAAGAGCGGAAAGATAAGATCTTTGTACTTTGTTCCTGGTGCTTTGTAGGAATCCAGGAACAAAGGACTAAGCTCAAAGTACAAAAGTTCAACCAAAATGTTTCTTCTGCAAGCCAACGCCACCTCGCTCATTAGCGTCGCCGATCTGCGGTTGATCGCGCCGGAGTTGATTCTGACTGCGTGCGCCTGCGTGGCACTCGTGATGGAAGTGATTCTGCCGTATCGCAAGAGCAAGCTCACCGCTTACTTCTCGCTCGTTGGTGTGGCACTCGCTTTTGTCTCGCTTTATTTGCAGATGGGAAATCAGGGCGACGGTTTTTACGGCATGGTGCGAGTCGACGGCTTCGCTCTCCTTTTTAAAGCGATATTTCTGATTGCCGCGGCCCTGGCGATCGGCATCTCGACGCGCTTCCTCGATATCGAAGGAGAGCAGCACGGCGAGTACTACGCACTGATTCTCTTCGCCACCGTCGGCATGATGTTTATAGCCTGCGGCTACGATCTCATCTCGCTTTACATCAGTCTCGAATTGATGGCGCTGACGTTTTACGTCCTCGTCGCCTTTACGAAGCGCGAGAGGAAGTCGAACGAAGCCGCCATGAAGTATTTTCTGCTCGGTGCGTTTTCGTCGGGCGTGTTGCTCTACGGTATGTCGTTGCTTTACGGCATCACGGGCTCGACAAACATCGGCGAAATCGGAGGCAATCTGGCCAAATTAATGCCTGAACTCGAGAGGGCAGTGGCTGCTCCCGATCAGCCACTCGCCGGTCTCAGGCCGATGCTGATCCTGGCGATGATCGCTCTCGGAGCGGGACTGTTTTTCAAAGTTGCTGCCGTACCGTTTCACATGTGGGCGCCGGATGTTTATGAAGGTGCACCGACTTCAGTGACGGCATTTCTCTCGACCGGTTCGAAGGCCGCGAGTTTTGCATTGTACGCACGTATCTTCAGCGAAGCGCTTGAACCGTTACGAGCGGATTGGGCGCCGCTACTCGGTCTCGTCGCCGCGATCACGATCATGGTTGGCAACTGGGCCGCCGTCACACAGGAAAACTCAAAACGACTGCTCGCATACTCGTCGATCTCTAATGCTGGGTATTTGTTGCTGGCACTCGTCGCTCATAACGAGTACGGAAACATCGGGCTGGTTGTATACCTGTTTGTGTACACGTTGATGAACATGGGCGCGTTTGGCGTGATCATCAGTTTGCGTCGCCGCGGAATCATCGGCGACAACGTGGACGATCTGACCGGTCTTGGCGAGAAGGCGCCGTTCATGGCCGCAATGATGGCGATCTTCATGCTGTCGCTTGGCGGCCTGCCGATTACGGGCGGATTCATCGGCAAATATTTCCTCTTTGGAGGCCTCCTCGAACGTGGGCGGGTCGATCAAAAGTCGTGGTATTACTGGCTCGCCGGTTGGGCCATTCTAAATACAGTCGTTTCGTTCTACTACTACTTCCGTTTCATCAAGGTCATGTATCTAGGCGACCGCATGGCCGACACCAAACCACTAGCGCTCTCACCTGCGCTTCAAGTGGCGCTCGTCGTATCTGTGGTTGGGATTATTTTCATCGGCGTCTATCCGCAGCCGCTCATTGAGCTAGCCCGGTCGTTGATACCATCGGGATGATGGTTGTCTTTTACTTCCTCGCCGCACTCTCCATCTGGTTTGGTATTCAGTCGCTATTGAATGGCATTCGTTACGCGGCATACGTGCGTCGTGAGACGAGTCGCGCGTTGCCGGAGTTTCAGCCGTTCGTTTCAGTGATCGCGCCGGGCAGAGGATTGGAACCAGGGCTTCGTGAGAATCTTCAGACGCTGCTGGAACAGGACTATCCGCGCTATGAGGTTTTGTTTGTTTTTGACCGTGCCGACGATCCGGCGATTCAGATTATCGGACACGGATCTTCGCGGCTGGCCAGAACGATCATCGCCGGACCAGCAACCGACAGTGGACAGAAAGTTCACAATCTTCGAGTCGCTGTGACGGAGGTTGATCCGCAATCGGAAGTGCTGGTCTTCGTCGATACAGATGCGCGGCCGGCAAAGGATTGGCTCAAACATCTCGTAGCGCCGCTGGCAGATGAAACAATCGGCGCCTCGACTGGTTATCGGTGGTTTGTTCCGAACAGGGGCGGTATTGCATCGCGGCTTCGAGGTGTTTGGAATGCGTCGGTTGCGTCTGCGCTCGGCAGTGATACTGCGAAAAACTTTTGCTGGGGCGGCTCGACTGCAATCCGGCGCACGACGTTCGAGAAAGTAAATGTCAGTGAACGGTGGCGCGGAACAGTCTCCGACGATTTCACTATCACGCGTGTTCTGAAGGAAGCAAAACTTCCCATTCACTTTACACCACACTGCCTGGTTGCGTCGGTCGGCGACTGCGACTTCAAAGAGCTCTTCGAATTCACTACGCGCCAGATCAAGATTACGCGCGTCTATGCCCAGCATCTGTGGCTTCCGTTATTACTCGGCTCCGCCCTTTTCGCAATCGTGTTTTTCGGCGGTGTTATCCTGTTAATCCTGTCCCCATCACTCGTTTTGCTCCTAATTCTTTTAGTCATTTTCACGCTCGGCGCAACCAAATCATTCATACGCTGGCGCGCGATCAACTCATCTTTAAACCGCGATCTACTCGCGCACATCTTCCTCTGGCCCTTCGCATCACTTCTCTATCTCTACAACGCCATCGTCGCCGGTTTTTCTCAGCGCATCACCTGGCGCGGGATCACCTATGAATTGAAATCACCCACCGAAGCTGTCATTATCTCCCGCGACCGCTGATGCCCAACAAAGCCATCCAATTTGTACAGTTGTTACGTTCTACGAAGCGTGAGAAACGTCTCGGCACCGTGATCTTGTTCGTCACTTCGCGCTGTAACGCGTTCTGCCAGACATGCTTTTATCACGAAGAGTTGAACCAGCCGGGCGACCTGACCTTTGCTCAACTCGAAAAGGTCTCGCAGACGATGCCGCAAATCACGGACCTGTGGCTCTCTGGCGGCGAACCGACTCTGCGACGCGACCTGTCAGACGTCATCGATCTGTTCGTATCGAACAACGGCGTCGACCGGATCATCATTCCCACCAACGGACTGATCAAAACGCGTGTTTACGACGTCGTCGATCGGGCACTCGGAAACAATCCGCAGATCGATCTCTATCTGAACATCGCCCTCGACGGTTATGGCAAAACTCACGATCGCATTCGCGGCGTTCCCGGAAACTGGGAGAAGGCGCTCGAGTGCATCGAGTTTCTTTATCCGCTGAAAGAAAAGTTCACCGATCGTTTTCGGCTGAACGTCAACACAGTTGTCTGCGCGGAAAACTACACCGAGATAGAGATGCTGTCGGAGTTCATGTGGGATAACTATCGCCTCGATGGACAGTACTTCAACATCATTCGCGGTGAGACGCTTGTCGGCGAAGAGATCAAACAAGTACCACCGGAAGTTTTGCCGGCGATGTACGCGCACGTTTCGAAACTGACGAAGCGTTACGGCGACCGTATGTTTGCCGCAGACGATGCCAGCAAGCGTTTTGTGAAGAACGCCGCCTACGCCGGAACGATCATCACTCACTATCGAACGCAACACGTAAACTTTCAGCAACCAACGCCATGGCCGTTTCCCTGCACGGCGGGTGAAACAACGGCGGTGATCGACTACAACGGCGACGTGCGCGCGTGTGAGTTACGAGAAAAGTTTGCGTCACTTGCTGATTTTGATTACAACTTCGGCGCGCTCTGGGCTGCTCACGAACGGCAAACGGAACTTAATGCCATCGACGGCGGCAAAGCTTGCTGGTGCACGCACGTCTGTTTCATTCACGACTCGATGCGCCATTCGCGCCGTGCTTTGCTTTACGAAGTGCCCAAGAACTACCTGACGCGCGAAAGCTG
>DATEIS010000537.1:0-4671 GCA_035278765.1 Pyrinomonadaceae bacterium
GTGCCGTAAGGCTGCTCTTTAGCGCACTATTGTAAAGTGTTGATACTGAAATCAGAAAGGAAATGGTTAGAGAGCTAGGTCAGGTCCGTTCGGAGAAGGCCATAGAGTTGTTGTCTTCCGTTGCAACTGATGATTTCGATCCAGAGATTAAACGTGTGGCCTGGGGAGCGTTGAGCTCGATCAACTCAGAACAAGCAGCCGATGCCCTATTAGCCCTATTAAAAAATCGAGATGATTTCGTGGCGTGGGAAGCAGCTAAATGTCTCGGTAGTTTCAGTTCGGAAAAGGTTGTCGATGGATTGATCGAAGCTTCCAACTCGCCCTTTCTTCGAAGTCAACCCGCCATACTTTCATTGGGCCGGATAGGCTCAGACCGCGCAGTTGAGCAGTTGGTTAGAGTATTGCTTGAGTTCAAGCCGCACAAAGACATGGATAGCTATTACGCGATGGAAGCCCTTGTGCGGCTGGCCTCACAAAGAGCCGTTGATGGTCTAATCGATGCCTGGTTGAGCGATGTATCAATCACTTCACAGCGGCTGTACCTGCATCTCGCTCAAATGAAACCGAAGCGACTAATTGAGCCGCTGTGTCGTCGTCTTCAAAACTCGGAGTTAGCTCCTGCAATTCGAAAAGCCTCAGCCGAAATGTTGGGGCTAATAGGTACTGAGAACGAAATTCCCGTGCTTGAATCTATTTGGCGAAATTCAGACGTGACTGAGGCGCAGGTTGGGTGGAGTGCAAGGCGAGCTGCGGAGCAAATATCGTATGAGGAGCTAAAAAGAAAGACCGAGCGAGAGCGTGCATTGGAAGAAACCAGGGCCTTTATTGGTCATGAATTTCGACACGCGCTTGCTCCGTTGAATGCGTACACCAAAATGTTGGCAGCCGCGTTGTCAGAATCGGCGGTTGATAAGAAAGAATTGGCGGCTCTTGTGCACCGCATCCAAAAGCAAACTGACAAAGCGTTCGAGTTGGTGAATCAATACTTGGACTATTCACGACCACTTGACCCAGTTTTTGTAGAAGCAGATATCAATCGGCTTTTGCAGGAGAGTTTGGACGAAATACAAACTGAGTTGCAAAGCAGGAATATTCGTTTGCGAATTATCTTGGAGCAAAACGCTAAGGCGAGTGTCGATCCCACAATGTTGACCTGGGTGCTTCGTAATATTTTGGCCAACGCTGTGGATGCTATCGATCAGGATGGCGATCTGCTCGTGGAGTCTGCGGTTGTTGGCGAGTACACGCGAATCGTTATTCGTGATTCTGGTACGGGAATCGAACCAGCTCTTTTGTCCAAAGTGTTTGATATTGGCTACACCACTAAACTAAATGCCAGAGGATCTGGTTTTGGACTGGCGCTCGCAAAACGAATTGTCGAAGCTCACGGAGGTTCTATCCAGATCACGAACAACGAAAATGGATCAGGTGCTTCCGTCTCAATTACCTTACCTAATGAACATAGGGAGCGAACGAATGGAAGGCAGTACTCTACGCTTATTGATCGTGGATGACGATGAAGTTGTCCGAGATGTTCTAAAGCTAAAACTGAAAGATCGATCGGATATCCTACTTAACGAAGCCTCATCTGCTAACGAAGCCATCAAGTCAGTTGAACAACAGAAAATAGATCTCGTTTTGTTGGACCTGAGACTCCAGGTTGGTGCGGAAGGTCTCGATGTTCTTAGTGAAATCAAAAGACTTCAACCCAAAACTCAGATCATAATGTTGAGTGCATATGGAACCACTCCAGCGATCGTTGAAGCCATGAAGCGTGGAGCATACGATTTCGTCGCTAAAGACAAAGACTATGAAGACTTGGTTGTTCTAAAACTTGATAAGTTCATTAATGATTCAGTTCTCATCGAAGACCGAGAACGCAACATAAAGGGACTGTATGAGACCACGTTTATTGACGATTCTCAGAGAAAAGGGAAGGCTTTGGAAACACTGGTAGCCGCTGTCTTTTCAAGTGTAGAGGGCCTGATAGAGGTAGATCGAAACATCAACACTGAAACCGAAGAGATTGATATCGTATTTCGAAACGAGAGTAACCACCCGTCCTGGCAGCGCGAAAGTAGTCTGGTACTGGTGGAATGCAAGAACTGGCTGAGCCAACGTGTCGGGAAGAACGAGTTTGTTGCCTTTAAGGACAAGATTGAGAATCGATTTGGACGTTGTCGTCTCGGATTTCTGATCTGCACTGATAGATTTGCTGAGACGTTTACTAAAGAGATGCTTCGTTCAAGTAAAAGCGATCTTTTGATTGTACCGATTGACGGGAGTCAACTACTTCAATTGGTTAATAGTGAAAATCGAAATCAGTGCTTGATTGATTTTATGACGGCGAGTGCACTGCTTTAGGAATAAATGTTCTGTTAGGTTTGATTCGCCGAACTCACCGCAATAACAGTTTGACATAGCTAATCCGATCAATTCTCTTCTCTCCATTTCCAGTCTTGAGGAACTCGAAATTCTTAAACACTACCCAATCGAGCAGATCGTCCTTGCCTGCACGCACAATTCCAAGTCTTTGTCTCTTGACCTATTATTTAAAGACCGGGGGCGACCAAATCAGCAAGCCAGCAGTCTGTCTGACTATCGACTTCGGTCTTATGAACGCCGATGCGAATGAAGATTTAAATAAATGATCATAACTGAAAACCAATTAGATGAATGGGTGCGCGCAAACGCAGAGAAAGCACAAGGGGTAATCGTCGAACTTGTCTATCGTCTGGTTGTCGCATCTTCACCAAATCCCAAAGAACGCCGCTTTCCTCTTGGTGATAGCGTCGGACAGCACGGCCCCGACGGGTTTATGAATACTGAGTCGGCGTTCGATCCGTTCGTCCCCGAGGGCAAGTCGTTTTGGGAAATAGGAACAGGCTTAAACGCAGCAACGAAGGCGACCTCGGACTACAAAAGTCTTACAGAGTCGACGCCCGCTTCGGTGCGAGCTGAATCGACCTTTATCTTCGTGACTCCACTATCGGCTCGAAGAGACTGGCAATACACGTGGAAAGAAGAAGACCAAGCAGATTGGCTAGAGAAGAGGCGAAATCAAAATGAATGGTTAGGAATTCAAGTTATTGACGGATCACGTGTGGTGGATTGGTTAAAATTCTTTCCGGGAAGTGAATTGTGGCTAGCTGGTGTCGTGGGTTTACCCGCCCACGAGTTAGAAATACCAGAGCAGCGTTGGGCGGATCTGCGAACAATCGGAGAGCCACCCCCACTCATCCCAGACCTATTTACCAACAATCGTACGCTGGCCTGCGAAAAGCTAAATGAGATTCTCGCGGGCAACGCAGTTCGACTAAAACTCGACACGCATTATCCGACTCAAATGGCCGATTTCGTTGCGGCCTACACAGCCAGCTTTGAGCCGGGGAACCATCCGATAGGATAAACAGATGTGTAATCATCAAGAGTCCTCAAGCTTGGATTGGTATTGCGTCACTTCCAGATCCCCACATTATGATTGCGGATTTTGACCTCGATGATTCGGATTCGTCGGGTTTAAGATTGCTCGAAAAGGCCAAAGCTCGGGGTCACGCCGTAGTCTTCAGCGGAATGCCAGGAGGGATTCCAGATTCGAATCGAGTATTACTCCAAAATCCAAACACCCACCAAGTCATGGACTCGCTCAAAAAGGCCGGCTATCCGGAAGAGCGGGCCAGAACACTTTCACAAAAGAGCAATGGAAACTTGAATTCGCTGTTGCGATGTTTGCAAAGCCTCTCACTACTTCCAGACTGGTCAACGGGAACTGAAGCTTCCGAGCTCGCAATTGCCGAACTTCTAGGTGCCTGGAGGGAAACATCGGAAGCTGACAAGACGATCGTTGAAAAGCTTTCGGGAAAAGGATATGGGGAGTGGATCGGAATGATGCGTGAAGTTTCGCTTCGTCCGGGCACTCCCCTAAGCCATCAAGACGGATCCTGGAAATTCGCGTTACGGTACGAGGGTTGGTACTTGCTTGGACCTCGCATATCTGACGACCTTCTTGAGCGCACCAAGGATATGTGTGCTCTGGTGCTGGGCGAACGTGATCCGGCGTTAGATCTCGATCCTAACGAGCGTTACCTAGCGGCTATACATAACAAGGTCTTAAAGCATTCGCGTTTGCTGAGAAAGGGACTTACTGAAACGTTAGCGCTAATTGGTAGTCACCCGGGCGCGCTTACATATTCCATTTCCGGCAAAGCAGAAGTGATTGCGAGAACAACGGTTCGCGACATTCTAAAAGGTGCCGATTGGAAACTATGGGCGAGCTTGAGCGACGTGCTGCCACTTATGGCCGAGGCTGCGCCCACCGATTTTCTCGATTGTGTAGATGCGACCCTACGCGAGAACCCATCCCCTTTTGTTGATGTCTTCGCCCAGGAGGGGCGAGGAATCACGGGTTCCAACTATATGACTGGATTGCTATGGGCGCTCGAAACTCTGGCGTGGAGTCCCGAGTTACTGACGCGCGTAGTTGTCACGCTTGGTGAATTAGCAGTGCTTGACCCAGGCGGTAACTGGGCGAATCGACCTGAGAACTCTATCGTTATGATTCTTCTCCCGTGGTACCCGCAAACCGCCGCTGATATCCCAACGAGAAAAACGGCTTTGCGCACGCTATTTCACGAGGCGGCCGAGATTGGCTGGAAAGTTCTTCTTAAATTG
>DATEIS010000538.1:0-4976 GCA_035278765.1 Pyrinomonadaceae bacterium
TCAGCACGATATCTCTAACGATTTTGACTCGCATGGTTTGACCAGGTCGCTACCGCTCCCTGTACTGACCCGATCCAAGAATGATTCTGATTTTGAGGCAAAGCCTCGCTGACTTATTGAACCGGCGACTTGGCCCAGTCAAAGGAGATCCTCATGAATACACCCACCAACGTTGCGGGATACACCCGTCCCCGCATTCAAATCTCGTTATTAATACTCTTACTCGCAATCGCAATCGGATCTGCAGTTGCCATCACTAAGAATCGTAAAGCAGCACCGGCACAGACACCCACTATTAGTTTCGTGACAGCACCCGAGGTAGTACCGCGAAATCAGCCGACTCTTAATTACTCTCCACTAGTCGCTATCAGTTACAGCGGCTTAGAGGTGGGGACCTACGTGGTGCGAGTTCACCTTCTGGAGACTGATCCACCGGGCAACTTTCTGTGTGGATGTACGACAGGCACTGCATTCTGGTGTCCTGCGGTCTTTACGATCGACAATCAACAAGGCACGAATGCTTCGGGAACAATCCTCGACGCTCGCCTCACAGACATCCACGACTATGGAACTTTGCTTTGGAAGGCCGAACTTTTCAAAAAGGCCGAAATGTCTGATGCGCTGCTCCTTTTAAGCGACACCATTCGAGCTGTAACTTCCACTTCGAATCGCGCACCAGTATTGAATCCTGTGGGCAAGAAGACAGCCACGGTGGGCCAAAGTCTCGACTTCACCGTTTCCGCGTCGGACCCCGAAAGCGATGCGGTCACTTTTACCGCACAGAACCTTCCTAGCGGAGCCACCTTCAACAGCACGACCGGACAATTTCATTGGCAGCCATCCAACACCGGCACTGTTTCAAACATCGTCTTCAGCGCAACTCAACTCGGACCAACTCCGCTCAGCGATGCCGAGATAATAGAAATCGAAGTTGGCGCTCCCCAACCGGCTGGAGAGTTGGCTTTCAGTGCCGGCTCAAGCACAACCGGAGAAAGTGGACCTGCATTCGTATACGTGAGCCGCACGAATGGCAACGCGGGAGCGGTATCGGTCGCATATTCCACCGTGAACGGTACTGCGAACTCAGGAGCGGACTACACCTCTGTGTCGAATGGCGTGTTGTCGTTCGCTAACGGCGAGGTTACTAAAAGTATTCGACTGAATATTCTGAACGATGCCGTTGTTGAGACCGCTGAAAACTTTCAGGTGATACTGAGTTCTCCAACTGGTGGCGCGACTCTCGGAGCACAATCTCAGACCACGATCAATATCGTTGATGACGATACTCCGTCGTCGGCAGGTCAATGGAGTGGCGTAAGCGTTTGGCCCACCGTTCCGATTCACATGCATTTGCTGCCGAATGGCAAAGTGATGTTTTGGGATCGTCACTCCGATCATCACAACCCAACGTGGGACGTCACTCCGCATCTGTGGGACCCGCTGAATCCGGGAGTCTTTACGAAACTTCCGTTACCTGACTGGGACATCTTCTGCAGCGGTCACACGCTCATGGCCGACGGTCGCCTGTTTGTAGCGGGCGGACACGTTCATGATTTTGTCGGTGCACAAACCGCCGGCATCTACGACTCTGACGCTAACACCTGGACCGCTTTGCCGAACATGAATGCGGGTCGTTGGTATCCCACAACGACGATCTTGCCGAATGGCGATCTATTTGTGATTGCGGGCACGAAAGCAGGTTACGGCGATATCAATCAGATTCCACAAATTTTCCAGGTCAACAGCGGAACGTGGCGCAGTCTCTCTACTGCTCCATTAGGACCATATCCGGCGTGGCCCGATCTCTATCCATATAGCTACGTCGCGCCCAATGGAAAAATCTTCATCGCCGGACCGCAGAGGATGGCACGATACTTAGACACGACAGGCACCGGAACGTGGAGCGACGTTGCAAACAGCAGTCTTTGCTACCGCGACTATGGCTCGTCAGTCATGTACAACGACGGAAAGGTTTTGAACGCCGGCGGGAATCCGCGTGACGACTGCGATCCAAACATTCCACGTCCGATCTTTCCGAGCGCTTCAGCCGAAGTCATCGATCTGAATGTTACATCTCCGTCGTGGCGTAACGTCTCCCAAATGTCAGTCGGCAGACGCCATCTCAATACAACAATCCTGCCCGATGGAAAGGTTTTAGTTACGGGTGGCAGCAGCGCACCAGGACATGATGATCCGGCGGGTGCGGTATTCTTCGCCGAGTTGTGGGACCCGGCGACAGAATTATGGACGCCGGTAGCCGGTCACACCCGTTATCGTGGCTATCATTCGAACGCGCTGTTGCTTCCGGACGCGCGTGTGCTTATAGCGGGTGGCGGTCATCCTGATCCAATCGGAGGTAACGCGGAGAATAATGCCGAGATATATTCGCCACCATACCTCTTCAAAGGTGCGCGTCCAACAATTAGCAGTGCGCCTTCTGTAGTTACTTTTGGACAAACGTTTTCCGTGCAGACACCTGATGCTGTTGGTGTGACCCAGGTTAATTGGATACGTCTCGCTTCAGTGACTCATGCATTCAATGAGAGCCAGCGGATAAATCGGCTTACATTCTCGCAAGGTAGCGGTGGCCTCAACGTAACCGCTCCCGCAAGTGCCGCTTTGTGTCCGCCGGGGCATTACATGTTGTTTGTTTTGAATGGCAATGGAGTACCTTCGGTCGCGAGAATCGTTCAGATTGTCGACTCACTTGTTGAGTTTGACGCGTCGTCGTTCAACGTTGGCGAAGGCGGAGGCTCAGCAGTTATTACTGTACGGCGCAGGGGTGCGACGAATGGTTCGGTGTCAGTCAATTTCGCCACGAGTGATGGCAATGGAAAGGCTGGATCGGATTACACCACGAGCGCAGGAACACTCACCTTCGGTGACGGCGAAACGGTTAAGACGTTTTCAATTCCTATAATCAACGACAATGCGCTCGAAGAAACCGAGACGGTGAATCTCGTGTTGAGTGCTGCTATCGGCGTCACTCTTGGACAAACAAGAAATGCGATCCTGAATATCACTGACAACGATAGTGAGCAAATACAATTGTTACTGGAAGAATCGCCGGCGGAAAATAATTTAGTTGCCGCACTCGACTCAGTATTATTTGTGAGAGATCCATTCCTCGTCTTTCATAGTGGCAACTTTTTCAATCCGCCAACCGATCGAAACACTCGGCTTACGATATTTACAGCGAATCTGCCGTTCGCTCCGGGTGACCCGGCTTCCACGGTTGTGGTCCAGCTTACTGACAGCAGTAACGCCGTTCACGCGATTAACGCAGAAGACGTTCGCATCGTGCCGGGCTTCAACTTTACACAGATCATTTTCCGGTTGCCGGGGAGTCTTCCAGCGGGCACTTGCTCCATCAAAGTGGTTGCGAAAGGGCAAACCTCAAATTCGGCGAATATAAGAATTCGATTGCCATGATGAAAGCCCCAGATCTGCGTGGCTCGTGAAAATCAGTGGCTTAACCGTACAATAGCCAGCATGCGACGGTCGCTGTTGGACCATAAGTGGGCCGGGTATGTGGTTGCGGCGTTGAGTGTTGGCGCGTTAACTCTCTTCCTCAAGATCATCGGCGAACACGTCAATGCGGCCACAGTTTCGCTTGCTCTCCTGCTGAATGTGCTCTTTATCGCGACTCGCTGGGGAAGCTTGCCCGCCCTCGCGGCTTCAATCCTCGCGATGCTTTGTTTCAACTTCTTCTTTCTACCTCCTTTCGGAACCTTCACGATTGCTGCGACCGACAACTGGATTGCCCTCCTCGCTTTTCTTGTTACTGCCATCACTGCCGGACAGCTTTCCGCTCGCGCGCGGAAACGAGCCGAAGAAGCGGAAACAGGAAGACGCGAGATCGAACGTCTCTACGCCGAGTTGCGCGATGCGTTTGAACGTGCCAGTCATGCGGAAGCTCTGCGACAGAGCGAGAAGCTAAAATCCGCGTTGCTCGACGCCGTCACGCACGATCTGCGCACACCGCTTACGTCGATCAAAGCCTCGATTACGACGTTGCTTGATGAAGTTCGCGGGCGTTTTGACGGCGAATCTCCGGTCGCGCTCGATGCGGAATCGCGAGTCGAGATGATGGAAGTGATCGATGAAGAAAGCGATCGCCTGAGCCGGTTTATTAGCGGACTGATCGAACTTGCGCGCATCGAAGCAGGCGAGCTGCAACTGCGGCGGCGTTGGGGTGCTGTCGACGAGATCATTTCCGCTGCTTTGGCACGAGCCGAGCCGATCACGCGCCAACATCGCGTGGAACTCGACGTTGAAAAAGAGTTGCCGGGCGTGCGCGTTGATGAACGTGCTGTGAGTGAAGTCGTCTATACCTTGATCGACAACGCGGCGAAGTATTCAGCTAAAGGATCCCTCATCCGTATCAGTGCTCGACGCGCGGGTGAGGAGTTGATAGAGATGGGAGTGGAAGACGAAGGACCGGGCATTCCGAGCGATCTGCGCGAGCGGGTTTTTGATAAATTCTTTCGCGCCACGCGTGATGGCGACGTTCGCAACCACCAGCCGACAGGCACTGGGATGGGCCTCGCGATTGCGAAAGGGATCGTAGAAGCGCACGAGGGAGCAATCTCGATCGAGTCGGGACGCGGCGGAAAGGGAACACGTGTCGTGTTTACACTCCCGATTGGGGACGATGACGTAGTCGAAGCAACGCAGCATCAGGCTGCAATTGTTGAGACGCGATGACTGATCAGCCACGCATTCTTGTTGTTGACGATGAGCCGCAACTGACGCGCGTGCTACGCACCGGACTGAAATCGCGTGGTTACGATGTGCGTGCGGCGGCGGATGGTCTGGCCGGGTTCGAGGCTTTCAACGATTGGCATCCGGATCTGGTCATTACCGATCTGGCGATGCCGAACGTCGATGGTCTCGAGTTGTGCCGTCGTCTGCGTGCAGTCTCGCAGGTCCCGATCATCGTATTGTCTGCGAAAGGCGAAGAGAAGACGAAGGTA